>CAMKGM010000016.1 GCA_946412245.1 uncultured Bacteroidales bacterium | reverse complement strand
TTACCCCTGCCTAGGTTCTTGACAGTCCTAACGGACTTTTAATCGGACACTAATACTATTTTTTAGCAAAATTAGTGCAAGGTGACTCCGAGTTCTCTGAGTTCTCAGAGTTCTCCGAGTTCTCTGAGTTCTCCGAGTTCTCTGAAAACTGAAAACTGAAAACTGATAGCTGACAACTGACAACTGAAAACTGAAAATATTAACTAAAATTAATAGTGGAAAGTGTACTTATTGATAAATTTATGCTTAATTTTGCTTGTTTTTAATAAGGTGTAACGTAACCCACCTTTAGAAAAGGGCAAATCATAAACATAACACAATATAAATTTGATATTTATGAAAAAAACTATTACTCTTTTTCTTGTGGCCCTTGTGGCGATAACTGCAAGTGCCATTACACGGCTCCCCGATCAGGGCGTGTACAAAATTCAGAATGTGTATTCAGGCACATGGGTCAAGTTGCAACACAACTATTTGGCCGACATCTCGGCTCAGACTATCGACGAAGCCAGCCCGCTGCTTGTGTGGTACGGCGAGCGTGATGAAAACGGAGAAGCACTGCTCACCAACTTGAGTGGTGACGGTGGCGATATGATCGAGACGCTTGAATTCATCAAGGGCCTTATTCAGGAGACGCTGGAGTATAACAACAAGCCTACCTGGTTCCTTAAGGAGATGTTCCAGCTGCACCTGGTGCCCACTGGCGATGCCGACGGCTCGGTTTATCTGTGCGTAGATGTTCCCGAGATTGAGGATTGGGAAGAGATACGCGACATCATTCTTGAGGCTGCTGGCGGACAGACCGCAGTGACTTACTACATCACCCACATGGTGCCCGGCAACCGCCACTACATGGGCATTGACTACGACCTTAGCTTTGGTTATCGCCTGCAGGCCGGAACCCCTGAGGGTACCGACATCAAGTTCCTCATGGTGCGTGAAGCGCCTCAGGGTGGTTATTGCTTTGTCAAGACCGCCTCAACCACGAGCGAGAATCCCTATTTGCGTCGTGTGCACAGCAAGACCAGCACCATTGACCAGGCAAATCCTCATGGCGATGCCAGTGCCGTGTTTGAGCTTGCGCTCAACGACAATCAAGTGAGCCGTCTTGCCGTTCAGGGTCTCGACCTGGCTCCGCTCGCCGCTGCCATTGGCGAGGGTTGCTATTTGGCCTTGTGTCCCACTAACACTACTGCCGAGAAGTTTGTCTACGACGCCTATGCGCTCAAGCTGCAGTTGCCCGACCAGGGTGTGGATGCCGCAACCGTGATTGCCGCCGCCAAGCAGGCGTTGGGCGAGAACAGCGAGATTGCCGCCGCACTGGCAAGTCACAGCGACTGGATTACTGACCGTGCGGCCATCTACTTTGTGCATGGCAACAACGGTGGCATTACGCTGGCCGGTGATGCCAACTATGCCGACTATGCCGACCTGGCAAAGTGGAAACTCGAGTTCATTGACACCGAGGATAATTACCTGGCACCCGCTGCTGAGGTTGAGGCAAACGGCAAGTATTACACTACCCTCTACACTGCATTCCCCTACGAACTTGTGGGCAGCCTGGCTGCTTATAGCGTGAAGATGGTTAGCGAGACCGGTGTTCCCGAGTTGGAACCCATCGACATGGATGTTATTCCAGCCGGCACTCCGGTGCTACTGGAAATGGAAACCAACGATGATGGGAATAACATGATAATGCCGGTTGATGCCACTGTTCAACCCGCACCCGTGCTGGGAGCCTACACAACGAAGTTTATGGGCACCTACTTCGACGATGACACCCAGAACGACAAGGCCAATATGCTCACTCTGCAAAGTGGCTTGAAGTTTGATGTCAATGCTTCACTCGACTATATGCCTGCCAACAAGGCGTGGGTGAACAAGACCATTGTAACGGGCATCGAAACTGTTAAAGCCGACGCGCAGAACGGTGACAACACCATCTACGACCTGATGGGCCGCAAGGTGACCAATCCCGGTCGCGGCATCTACATTCAGAACGGCAAGAAAGTGGTTTATTAATGCAGAATGCTTAATGCTTAATGCATAATGCACAATGCACAATGCATAATTAGGCTGACGCTAACGGTGGATTAAGCAAATTAAGCAAATTAAGCAGCAAATAACGCAAATGGCAGGTAACGCTTTGAAAATATGGATAGTGACACTTGTGGCGGGCATAGCGCTCGCCACAAGCGCCGCTTTTTATGTAATATGATTATTAGATATTTAAATAAAAAAAGAATGAAAAAGTTGAATTCTTTAAAATTTGTTCTTGTAATACTGATTTCTGTATTTTCTGTTCAGCAAGTATCTGCTAAATATTGGTTTCGTTTGCAAGTTGAGGCTAAATGTAAAGATTCTGAAGGTAATATTAGGAATGATATAGGCTTCGTCGCTGTGAAATTTAGCACTCAACCAACCGAAGCAACTAAAAGGTCTGATCTTGCTCAACTTCATACAGGAGACAGTTGGTGGTGGGACGGTTACCCAAATAAATGGCCAGCAACTGTGCATATGCTTGCAAAAGGTGAAGACAGTTGGCAATTTGATCATTGGGAATTAGAAGATGGAACTAAGATTTCTAATAGTAACCAAGAGACAGGTACTGCTTCACATAATTATTATAGCACAAATAGATGCCCAGGTACTAGTTCAAGTGGCACACATGAACATGCTGCATTTTATACGGAGCACACATATTATGCAGTATTTAGGAGAGTACTAAGTCAAGCTGTTTTTGCATATCCCCAGCCAACATCTTTGGGCGAAGTCAAATATTATAAGGAAAATGCTATAGGAGATAATATTACTTTGAGAACCTATACTTTAGACTATCACAATAAATTCTTGGGATGGGTAAAACAAGGTGATGAAAACAATATAATAACAACAGATAGGGTTCTTTCTTTCACCATCACCGATGAGACTAAAGGCACTTATATCGCAAAATATGATGATGGTTATAACTTTGTGAGGTTTAAGAATTTTGATACTGGCAGGTACATGGACTTCACAAGTGATGACGGTACGTTACAAAACCTTACTGCGCTTGAATTAAAGCCATCATTAAACGATGTGATTTCTGAAGCTGGTTCTATTATTGAAATAAAAGAGGGAACCGTTAAAGGCAGCAGTGGCAGTAAGCACACTTACTTTGATTATTATATGCAGAATGCAAAGGCTAGCAAGTTCTATGATTTTGATCCTACAGACCCAGATCCAACATCTCCTAACGGAATTTACTTGCGAATGCCACACGATGTTGACAACAATGTTGATACATGGGCATTAAGCACTGACGATAACGTTCAATCAGGCTACAGAATTGGTGATCAAAATGGTTCACCTCATGTTTATATGGGCAAAAGAGATGATGCCGATTGGTGGATTGAACCCATGGACAAGGACCTGGAGACTTGCGAGAACTATTTCTCGCTGGATCCCAACAAGCTGGTTGAGGTGGATGGCAAGTATTACACCACGTTGCGCACTTCGTGGAACATACTGTTCAATCCTGAGCAGATGACTCCTTACATTGTTAAGAGTGTTGATGAGACTGCCGGCACATTTGAGATGGAGGCCATCACTGGCAACATTATCCCTGCTGGCACGCCTGTGATTATCGAGACCAATAGTAATGATATCGAAGAGAACCGCATGGTGCCCACCACAACTGCTGCCGCCAGCGGAGCAGTGCCAAGTGGAAACCTGCTCCAGACTAGCACGAAATACTTCCCCAATCAATCAGTAAGCACTAGTAGCAACTACAAGAAGTTGATGGTCAATACTAATGGTCAGCTCGCCTTTGGCGGCTCAGCATTGAGCTCATTGAACGGCAACGAGGCTTACCTGTGCGTGGCTAATGAGGTGGTTCTTCCTAGCAAGATTTCCAACATTACACTCGCCGATTTGCTTGCCAGTGGTGATACCGAGAAGATATATAATGTTATCGACCTGACGGGTGTTAATGTTGTGGCTCATGACGAGTTACTGATATGCAAAGATAATAATGGCTATGCTAAAAAGGACGCGAATACTGAAGGATATGTCGACTTTATGCACAACACCTCAGGCTTGACCTTGACTGTGCCCCAAACCTATGACCAGAGCAACTGGATTGGACTTCGTCGGCCCGAGGGACAAGAATTTCCCGCAAATGTTTTGGGTAGCCCTCTTAAGGGTGTTGTTGGCAAACTGATTGACACGATCAATCCTGAGTTCCAACTCATACAGCTGCCCGAGGCCACTACAGGAACAGCGGCATCAACTGCGTTGAACCCCTACATTGCTGCCAGTTTCTATGGTTTAAACCACCAAAAGAGCGAAGTGAACAACAAATGGTATTTCTTTGTGCAACCCAAACCCATGGAGCTTGCCAATGTTGAGATGGCACAATGGGACGGAAACAAATTCATTGTCCCTGTTCATGATGAGGCTCACCCCACATGGAACACTGCCGAGTTGAGTGGCGAGTTTGAGTTCAATGGCTCTTACCTTGAACAGGGTGGCGTATTTCTCGAGGCAGGACACATCTATAAGATGTGCCCTGCTGTAGTTAAATACAATGATGGCACTAACCACCCCCATGTTTATGTAATTGGAACTGTCAACGATCTGAATTCTGGAGACTGGAACCCTAACAAGGGCGTGGAGATGTGGACTCGAGATGGCAACATCTATACAGCGACTCTCACCGTTAATGATGCTGACAATGGTGCCGGGTACTTCAGTTTCACCAAGAAACTGGGTGCTTCATGGGACGACATCAATGCCTATCGTTTTGGAGCTGACACTGAAAGCATGGAGTATGCAGGCAACTATCCGGTCAGTGAATCAGACCTTGACACAGAGTTGCCTATGCGTGCTGACTGGAGCGATGGCACACGACCATTCAAGCTGAGCTCAGGCACCTATAGGCTGACGGTGAATCTCCGGACCATGAAACTGATTGTTTCCAAGACCAAGGTGACGGCTACCGGTCGTGATGGTTCGAGGCAGTATGTCGTTTACCCGTTGGCACTGGAGAAGGTGACATCGGAGGAAGGTGGCGTGATTACGGGTCTGCGTGACCTCACGAACCCTGAGGTGATAGGCACTGACTACTATAACACAACAGGCATGCGCTCATCGCGTCCCTGGCCGGGTGTGAACATTGTGGTGACTCGCTACAGCGACGGCTCGCGTTCGGCAGTGAAGGTAGTGAAATGACGTCGTGACGCAGAACACTATTTACGTCAAATCGGATATAAAGAGAATCGCCGCGGGGCTTGGACCTTGCGGCGATTCTTTGTAGTGTAGAGAGTGGTGCTCGGTTGTTGATTTGCAATGCCTGCTCGGCACCACTGCTTGCGTGAGTGAAAGATTACTTGCGGATGCCGAGTTCTTTCTTAGCGATGATTGCACGATAACGGTTGATGTCTTTGCGAATCAAGTAATCGAGCAAACGACGGCGCTTACCGACAAGTTTCTTAAGTGCACGCTGAGTGCTATGATCTTTCTTGTTGACCTTGAGGTGCTCGGTCAAGTGGGCGATACGGTATGAGAATAATGCAATCTGCGCCTCGGGAGACCCAGTATCAGTATTGCTTTTGCCGTAGTTGCCAAAGATCTCTTTCTTTTTCTCTGAATCTAAGTACATTCTGCGAAAATTTTGATGAATTAATAAGTATATTTTGAAATTAGCGGTGCAAAATTACAAAAAGTTTCTGAACTGACAAGCGTTTGAGAGTCATTTTTTGTTTTATTCACCGTTTTGTTGTGCGTCGTGTTGTGTGTCGTTGCTGTTATCGGCCTCGTTTTCGAGAACCTCTTTTGCGTCGTTAATGTTTCGCAGGTTCTTAATGTAGGCAAGTTCTTGAAGGGCGTAGTCGTGGCTCAGCGGGTCATTGAGCAGTTTTTTAAACTCTTCTTCGGCATCGTCGAGTTTTCCGAACTCAATGAGCGAGTAGGCGTTGCGTCGCCTGAGGAAACTCACAAAGTTGGTGATATTCTCGGGCACCTCTTCGTCGTTCAAGTTGTATTGTTCCTGAACGTCGTTTAAAATATTGCCAATGGTGCGGAAAATTCGGATGTCGCTGGCATTGGCCAGCGTGTTGACGTGCTCCATGGCGAAATCGATACGTCCGATGTCGCCCACGATGTCGAGGTAGTAGTAAGCCTGCTTGTAGAGTTTCAACTCGCAGTAGCAGAAGCCGATGTGGTAGCAGATGTCGTAGAAAGCGGATTTCTCTTTTTCGCTCAAGTTGAAGAAGTTCTTGTTCCACGACTGATAAGCGGCTTCCAGGAAGAGCAGTGCCTCGTAGTAGCGTTGCTCGTAGTAGTATTTCTTGCCCCAGTAGGTGCAGTAGGCAATACTTGGAACGCTGATGTAGAGAATTGTGCGCTGCTCGTCGGTGAGCTCATCGGTTTGATTGTCACGGAGTTTGATTTGCGCGTCCTTCCACATGTAGTCAAATTCCTGCAGTTTCTTCTTGGGGTCGGCAATATCGTGTGCGACGAGTAGCGAGAAGTGACTTACTTTGTCAGGAATGTTGATGGCGGGTTTATCGCTTTGTGTGCGGTAGAAGTCAAGCGTAACGTTGACGCGGTAGTAAAGCGTGGAACCGTCGGAGCCGTCGCTTTTGAAGGTGATTGTGGCAATGAGGTCCTGCTCAGGCGTGTCAATGTCGTCAAATTCAGACAATTTGTTGTAGTGAACGATGGCCACAGCGTGGTCGGCTTTGAATTCGTTGTCCTCAATAATGGCAGAAGAGAGGTTAAAACTGCCGATGGCATCGTGGCCTTCGAATGTGTCAAGTTGTCCGTCTCTGACAATTTGCAAAGACTTGAAATGCAGCGACTGAGCGTCCTCAAGCTTTGTCATGAGTTGCAAGAGGGTGAGTTGCTGCAGCTGGTCGGTACGGAACTGCAGGTCTTGGTGTTGCGTCAAGAACTCCTGCTGCTTAATCAGGAAACGCTGACGCAGCTTGTTCTTGTTGTCGGTTTCAGGGTCGTCGCTTGTGTTGTTTTCTACGAGGTTTTGATAGGCATTGCTGAATCTTCGTTGCTCCATGAAGCATTGTTCAAGCAGTGCTTGTAGCTGACTGTCATTGAAAGAGTTCACAAAGAAAGACAGCGAGACGTCAACGTCGTTTTTCTCCTCGTTGATGGAATAGGTGAACTTGAAGACGATGTTGGCGGCATTAGCCTGATTGATGAGCATGCGCAGGGCATTGACATCGGTGGTGTCAATGCTAAGAAATCGAGGGTAGATAATCTCAACGCCCACGCAGTCCTTGTAGAAGATGGCGATGAAGTGCCCTCCTTGAAAGTCAAAGAAGTAGCGTCGGTTGTCGTCGAAGTCGTCGCGCTCGCACTTGCAGTTGAGCGAGTGCATCACTTGTTTGAATTGGTCTTCGAGCGAAGCGTTGTCGGTGTGTCGAGTGCCGGAGTTGAAGATGTTGAAAATAGACATACTAAATGAAAAATGAAAAAAGTGAGTTTAACAAGAACGTGACAAAGAACTTACGAAATCGTCAATAAGCGGGAGAGCCTCTTGTGGAGAGGAGCAGTTGGCGGTGAGTGTCTCAACGGGGCAAAATCCGGTGCCTGCCCGGTTGATGATGGCAGGCACCCGTTTGCCGTAAGAGAACTTGATGTCAGCCTTCTCCAGAAACTCGATAGCCTGCTCACTGATGAGCGCGGCGTGCAGTTGCTTCACTCCGCCCAAAATCATGAGGGCAGCTGCTCCTCGTCCCACCACTTTGTCGGCCACGGTGGCCCCGTTGAGCCACTGCGGGTTGTTGTGCAGGATGTGGTGCAAGTCGCTCACGCCACGCCCGGAGCAGGTGTGGATGTTGCCTTGCACGTCGCGAATCACGAGCGACAGATGTCGGCTGTCGAGTATTTCAATGAGTTCATTCATCGTTCAAGTCGGGCATTACTCACCTCATTTCTTTTTCCAAATGCGATATTCGTAAGGCTTCAAAGTCATTTTATCAAAAATCGTGCCATCTTTTCCTGTCATGACATCAGTGACAGCCATATTGGCCAGAGAACCCGTGTTGAAGTTGGCCAGCCGGTTGTGCACATTGACGGCAACAATCATGGTTTGGCCGCCAGCCGTGCGGGTGAACAGCAGAACGTCGTCGGTGGTGCCGGCATCGGCCATAGCGCCCTTGCGCAGTGCGGGATTCTCGTTGTAGACCTTGATGAGTTGCTGATATTCTTGATAGAGCGCGGGATTTTGCATCCAGTTGACAGGCACGTAGTGGAAGAAGTTGATGGGTTTGTCATAGCCCACTTCTTGCGATCCGTAGACGAGCAGGCCGCCGTGCAGCATGCTGGTGGCGACAAAGGCGGCCATGGAGCCACGCTCGTTGCCGTAGAGCACCACGGGCGATTCCTTGGTGGCCTCGTCGTGGTTGGTGGTAAAGCGCAGTTTCACCTTGCCTTCGGGCAGTCCGGCATATTCAGTAGAGTCGGTCTCGAGCAGTTTCTTTGCACTCTCGCCCTTGAAGGTAGAGATGACAGCATCCTTGAAGTCCCAAGCGTAGTTCATGTCAAAACCTCCGTCAACGAAGTTCTTCTTGTCGTTGCCCTCGGCGAGCATCACGATGTTGCGGGGAGCGGCAGCCTTGCGCAGTTGTGTGATGGCCTCTTTCCAGAAGTCGGTTGGCACCCAGTCGGCCACGTCGCAACGGAAACCGTCGATGCCCACTTCAGTAATCCAGAACTTCATGGCATCGATCATAGCCTTGCGCATCTCGGCGTTATCGTAGTTGAGGTCGGCCACATCGGTCCAGTCGGTGTTTTCGGGGAAGATGATTTCACCCTTCTTGTCGTGTGTGTACCAGTCGGGATGGTCTTTGACCCAGGCGTTGTCCCAAGCGGTGTGATTGCCGACCCAGTCGAGGATGATGGCCATGCCGTGCTCATGACACACCTTGACGAGGTTCTTGAAGTCGTCGATGGTGCCGAATTCGGGAGCCACAGCCTTGTAGTCCTTGATGGAGTAGGGCGAGTTCTTGCTTTTCACCTCGCCAATGGGGTAGATGGGCATGACCCAGATGACGTTCACGCCCAGGGCCTTGATGGAGTCGATGCGTGCGGCCACGGCATTGAGTGAGTTCTGCGGGGCGAACACGCGGGGATTGACTTGATACATGGCTATGTCGGTCACTTCAGGCAGTTGGAAGTCGGCGTTGTCGGCGGCTTTCTGCTTGTTGGGGTTGCAAGCGAGCAACAAGAAGCTCAGTAAGAGAGCGGAAATGGAAAGGAATTGTTTCATGATGATGATAAATATTAAATTGTAGAATCAGAATGCAAACTTACAAAAAAATATTGGGATTGGAAGTGTGCCGGGCACAGAATTTATGCAAATGATGAATTTTGCGCGCCTCTTGTTCCATTGTTTCCTCATCTGTTAATCTGTGCGTTTACTGTAGCATCCGCCTCCCCCCTACACTATCTTTGCCGCACACATCCACACCGTCCCTCGGTCCTCTATGCTGCGACTCCCGTCGCAGCCCCCCATCTACGCTCATTGAACCGCGAAGCGCTCGAGGAAGTTTTGCAGCAAGAGTCGGCCGCCAGGCCGGTGTGCGGTTCGCGAAGCGAAGCAAAACCTTCCTCACCTCCTTCCCATCCCTCGCTCTTTGACATCCTTCCCATATTCTTTAATCCCACGAAAGTACACAAAAACCACCACGAATGCAGTACAAAAAGTAACGAATGCAGTATAATCATTTCAGCCATCATGTACGGTCGTCACAGGTGACGACCACTGCGACAAAAGGTCTTATTCTATTGTGGTACAGAAGATTACCTACATGTCACCGCGGTCGTCACAGGTGACGACCCTACAATGACTCACCATGCCGTCCTACGAATTCTATATTTTCCCACTTTTCCCGGCTTTCCCAAAAGATTCACCTTTCCCGGCCTTCCCGGTGAAACTAAATTTGTGAAATAGTAGGAGCCGAACCATCATGGCCCGGCTCCGTAGCTTGTAATATTGAATAACCTAAAAAGGGTTATCAGTCGTTGCTCAAGATAAGGTTGATAATGGCGGTGACATCCTACATTTTATAGATAAATAAAATAAAACCGTGAAAACTTTTGGAGTTTTGAAAGTTTTCTACTAATTTTGTCGCCAAATTAGAGAGAAGAAAAAGAAATAAGGACATGACCACTGAAAACAGAATTATCAAGGAATCGCGCGCCTTGCTCAAGAAGATAGGTGCATCGTCGATGACGATGGACATGGTGGCGCGCAACTGTGGCATATCGAAACGCACACTGTATGAGACCTTTCCCGACAAGAAGACACTCATCAAGACTTGCATAGCCGACGAGCACAGGGAGCAGGACCAGGTGCTGAACGAGATATTCAGGACCGCCGAGAACTGCTACGACGCGCTGTTCAAGACCTACTTGCACATTCGCCAGTACTTGAGCGGCACATCGATGGTGTTTGTGAACGACATCAAGCGGCTTTACCCCGACCTGTTCATGGAGCGTCGTGAAAAGGAGAAAGACATCGTGGCGAGTTTGAGTAAGGTGCTGAGCAAGGCACAGCAGGAGGGCTATGTGGAGAAAAAAATCGACACCAACATAGCCGCCTTCCTGTTCCTGAACAACATGCGTGACATTAACGAGACCCGCCGTTATGAGGACTATGGCTTCTCGGCCATCGACGTGTTCGATGGGGCCTTCCTGAACTTCTTGAGAGGCATTTCCACTATTGAGGGGCTGAAAACCATCGACGCTTACTTAGAAAAAGAAAACAAACTAAATACACAATTATAATAATGTACAACAAACTATTATTGCTATTTGCGCTAATGAGCGTAGCCGTTACGGGCCTGCGTGCGCAAACCGTGGGCAATGACCTGCTGCTGAGCCTTGACGAGTGCATCAGGATAGCCCTGAACGAGAATCCCACCATCAAGGTGGCCGAGATGGAGATAGAGCGAGTGGACTACTCGAAGAAAGAGACCAGAGGCCAGTTGTTGCCTGAGGTGAACTTCAGCGGCCAGTATACTCGCAATTTGGCATTGCAGACCATCTACATGGATGCGGGCGATGGTGAAACTCGTGCCATCAAGATGGGTCGCGACAACACCTACATGACCGGTTTCAGCGCATCAATACCGCTGGTAGTGCCGCAGTTGTGGCGAACGCTGAAGTTGAGCGACAACCAGATTCTGCAAAACATGGAGAAAGCTCGCGCATCGAAGATTGACCTGGTGAACCAGGTGAAGAATGCTTATTACTCGCTGCTGCTTGCCAATGACTCAAAACGCGTAATAGAAGAGAATCATGAAACGGCAAAACTGAATGCCGACATTTTTGCCAAGAAATATGAACTGGGCGCGGCTTCGGAGTATGACATGCTGCGTGCCAATGTGGCAGTGACCAATTTGGAGCCGTCGATTTTGGAAGCCGAGAACTCCATCAACCAGCTGAAGCTGCAACTGAAGTTGCTCATGGGTATGGATGCCCGGTTGAACATTGAGCCGAGCCAGACGCTTGACGACTTCAAGGGCAGCATGTATGAGCACGCGCTGGTTGACACATCGCTGGTCAACAACACGGCCATGAAGTCGCTGGACTTGCAGACCGACTATCTGAAGAAAGCCCTTGACGTGCAGAAGGCCTCTTGGTTCCCCACGCTTGCCGGCAATGCAAGCCTAATGTGGAACTCGATGTCGAACGGCAATCCGTTCAAGAACTTCATGTGGAGCAAGTCGGCCTCAGTGGGTCTGTCGCTATCGATTCCGCTGTTCCAGGGCGGTCGTCGCTACTACAAGCAGAAGCAGGCCGAGATAGCTGTGCGCGAGATGAAGTGGCAGCGCGAGAACCTGGAGCGTTCGCTTCATGTGCAGGTTCAGAACGAGCTTGACAACATCAGCAAGAGTTTGAAGCAAATAGAGTCGAACGAAGGCGGCGTGCGTCAGGCAACGAAGGCCAATGAGATTATGCAGCAGAGCTTCAAGATAGGTTCGGGCACATTCATTCAGTTGCGTGACACCGAAGATGCGCTGATGAGTGCTCGTCTGGCCTATTATCAGGCCATCTACAACTTCCTGATTGCCGAGAGCAACTTGGAGCATGTGCTGGGCAATGCCCCCATCAATCAATACACAAGCAAATAATAACAAACAACAAAATACACGATGAAGACAACAATCAAGACATTACTGTGTGTGGCAATGGCCGGAGCCGTACTTGCCTCTTGCACCGGCAAGAAAGATGACAAGAAAGGCGGCATGAAAGAGGAATTGCCCCTTGTGAAAGTAGAAACCGTGGCCGACGGCACCGTGGATGCCGTGAGCGAGTATACCGCAACGGTCGAGGCGTTCAAGACCAACAACATCTCGTCGATAACGGGCAACCGCATCAAGCGCATTCTGGTGGATGTGGGTAGCCATGTTCGTGCGGGTCAGTCGCTGGTGATACTTGACGATGTGAGCATTGATCAGCAGCGAATGGCCATTGACCAACAGCGCATTGCGCTCGCCAATCAGCGTCGCGATTTGGAGCGCGCCAAGGAGTTGGTGAAGATAGGCGGTGGCACTCAGCAGACGGTTGACCAATTGCAAGCACAGTACGACGCTCAAGCTCGTGCCATTGACGCAAGCAACCGCTCGCTACGCAACATGCAGGAGAACACCGTGCTCACCAGCCCCATTAGCGGTGTGGTGACCGTGCGCAACTACGATAACGGCGACCTGCCTGCAGGTCTGCCTATCTTGGTGATTGAGCAGCAACAGCCGCTCAAGGTGATTGTGAACGTGAACGAGAGCGACTTCCCCAAGGTAAAGGTGGGAATGCCGGTGAACGTGCGTTTCGACACCTACGAGGGCGAGAGTTTCTCGGGGCAGGTGCATGTGATTCATCCCACGATTGACCCTAACACCCGCACCTTCCAAGTTGAGGTAACCATTAACAACAGTGGTAACAAAGTGCACTCAGGCATGTTTGCGCGTGTGATTTTCAACTTCGGTTCACACCGCAGCGTGGTGCTGAGCGACCGTGCTATTCAGAAACAGACGGGTAGCGGCTTGCGCTATGTGTACACGCTGGAGTCGAACGGCACTGTGAAGTTCCGCGAGGTGGAACTGGGCCGCCGTTTGGAGAACCGCTACGAGGTGGTGAGCGGCGTGTCGCCCGGCATGAAGGTAGTCACTTCAGGACAATCGCGCCTGAGCGACGGTGCCAAGGTTGAAGTTGAACCTTGAAACGAATTGAGACAAGAAACTGAAGCAAACAATCACTGATACTGATATAAAAAAACTATGAGTTTATATTCCAGCGCAGTAAAACGTCCGGTAACCACCACGCTTGTGTTTATTGCCGTGGTGATTCTGGGTTTGTTCTCGCTGCAAAAGTTGCCTATTGACTTGTATCCTGATATTGACACCAACACCATTATGGTGATGACGACCTATCAGGGTGCGAGTGCGCAAGATATTGAACAGAATGTGACGCGTCCGCTTGAGAATACACTGAACTCGGTGGAGCACTTGAAACACATCACATCTAATTCAAAGGAGAATATCTCCATTATCACACTCGAGTTTGAGTATGGCTACGACATCGACGCGTTGACCAACGACGTGCGTGACAAACTCGACATGATCTCCAACTTCCTGCCCGATGACTCGCAGACCCCTGTAATCTTCAAGTTCAGTGCCGACATGATTCCTATCGTGCTGCTATCGGCACAGGCCGACGAGAGTATGCCGGGTCTCTACAAGATTCTTGACGAGAATGTGGCCAACACGCTGGCGCGTGTCGACGGTGTGGGCTCGGTGTCGATTGCCGGTGCGCCCAAGCGCGAGATTCATGTGTATCTGGACCCTGTGCGTTTAGAGGCCTATAACCTGAGCGTGGAGACCATAGCATCGCTCATCGGAGCCGAGAACCGCAACATTCCAGGTGGTACGTTCGATATCGGTTCTGAAACCTACGCACTGCGCGTTCAGGGTGAGTACAAAGATCCTCAGGAATTGAGTAGCCTGGTGGTTGGAGCGTATAATGGCGGTGTGGTGCATCTGAGTGATGTGGCCCGCATCGACGACTCGCTCGAGGAGCGTGCTCAGGAGACCTATAATAATGGTGTGAAAGGCGCCATGATTATCGTGCAGAAACAGAGTGGTGCCAACTCGGTAGAAATCTCTAACAAGATTAAGAAGATATTGCCCAGCATTCAAAAGAATCTGCCCAGCGACATCCATCTGGACTATATCGTTGACACGAGCGATAACATTCGCAACACCATCAACTCACTGGTTGAGACGGTGCTGTATGCGTTGCTGTTTGTGGTGATTGTGGTGTTTGCATTCTTGGGCCGCTGGCGTGCTACGATTATCATTGTGATTACAATCCCGTTGTCACTTATCGCATCGTTCATTTATCTGTATGCGACCGGCAATACACTCAACATCGTGTCACTCTCGGCATTGTCCATCTCCATCGGTATGGTGGTAGACGACGCCATTGTGGTGCTTGAGAATATCACGACACACATTGAACGCGGCGCGGAACCCAAGCAGGGTGCTGTACATGGCACTAATGAGGTGGCAATCTCGGTTATTGCGTCAACGTTGACACTGATTGCGGTGTTCTTCCCGCTGACTCTGGTCACGGGCATGACCGGTGTGCTGTTCCGCCAGCTGGGTTGGATGGTGACAATCATGATGATTATTTCAACAACTTGTGCCTTGTCTCTCACTCCCATGCTTTGTAGTCGCATGCTTCGTCTCAATCCCAAGAAGGGCAAGCTGTTCCAGCGTCTGTATGCTCCCATTGAGAAGGCTCTGGACAAGCTTGACGACGGTTATGCCTGGTTGCTCAAGCACTGCGTGCGTCATCGCTGGATTACGTCGCTTGTGGTGTTAGGCATCTTCATCGGTTCATTGATGCTCATGAAGTTTGTGGGTAGCGAGTTCTTCCCCACGAGCGACAATAGCCGCTTGGGTGTGAGTCTGGAGTTGCCCATAGGCACGCGTGTTGAGATTGCCAAGGATGTGAGCGAGCGCCTCTATGAGGAATGGCGCAAGAAGTATCCTGAAATCAAAGTGTTCAACTACACAGTGGGTCAGGCAAGTAGCGACAACACCTTTGCGTCAATGCAGAGCAACGGCTCGCATATTATCTCAATGAACATCAGGTTGGTTGACCCCAAGGATCGTTCACGCTCCATTACCGAAATTGCGGCAGGCATGCGTGAAGACCTGCGCCATTATCCCGAGCTGAAGAAGGCTCTGGTGAACGTGGGCGGTATGCGCGGCGGCGGCATGAGTGGCCAGTCTACGCTCAACTATGAGATTTACGGTTATGACTTTGAGAAGACCGATAGCGTGGCCCAACGCCTCAAGCGCGTTTTGGAAAGCGTGAAGGGCGCTGCCGATATCAACATCAGCCGCAGTGACTATCAACCGGAGTATCAGGTAGACTTTGACCGTGAGAAACTCGCGATTTATGGTTTGAACCTGAGTACGGCGGCCAATGCGTTGCGTAACCGCATCAATGGCACCACGGCCAGTTACTTCCGCGAGGATGGTGACGAGTATGACATCAAGGTGATGTATGATCCGGCTCACCGTCAGTCAATCACCGACATTGAGAATATTCTGCTGTTCAACGCTCAAGGCAAGGGCATCAGGCTCAAGGAAGTGGGAACCGTGGTAGAGCGATTCACTCCGCCCACCATTGAGCGCAAGGACCGCGAGCGTATTATTACTGTGTCGACCGTGGTACAGGACCGCCCGATGAGCGAAATCGTTGCCGAGGTGCAACCGCTCATCGACAAGATGGATATGCCGTCGGGTGTGACTATCACGCTAAGCGGTTCGTATGAAGACCAACAGGACTCGTTCGGCGACTTGGGTACACTGGGCTTGCTCATCATCATTCTGGTCTACATTGTGATGGCATCGCAGTTTGAGTCGTTCACTTATCCCGGTATCATCATGTCGTCAATCATGTTTGCGTTCTCGGGTGTGATTCTCATCTTGTGGCTCACCGGCACGAACCTGAACATCATGTCAATGATTGGCGGTATCATGCTGATTGGTATTGTGGTGAAGAACGGTATTGTGCTCATTGACTACATCACGCTCAACCGCGAGCGCGGCATGAGTGTGCGCCGCTCGGTGATTCATGGCGGTCGCTCACGTCTGCGTCCTGTGTTGATGACCTCGTTGACCACCATTCTGGGTATGGTGCCTATGGCAATAGGCTCAGGCGAAGGTGCCGAGATGTGGCGCCCCATGGGTACGGCAGTGATTGGCGGTCTGACGTTCTCGACCATCCTCACACTGCTGTTCGTGCCCACGATGTACACCATCTTTGCCTATAACGGCATCAAGCGTGCACGCAAGAAATTGCGCAAGAAAACTGCAAAAAAGAAAGCTAACGATTGATAAATAACTCAAACGAAATAACGACACATTTTATATATGAAAGCGATATTTATAGCCTTTGACCAGGCTTACTATGAGAGAATAACCGAGATGCTGCTGCGCTCAGGATGCCGCGGGTTCACCGCTTGGCAAGAAGTGCAGGGCCGAGGCTCCAACACTGGCGACCCACACTATGGCACTCATGCATGGCCCTCGATGGCATCGTCAATCATGACGATGGTTGAGGACAGCAAGGCCGAACTGGTGCTTGACAAACTGCATGAGATGGACGTGGCGACACCTAAACTGGGCTTGCGCGCCTTCATGTGGAGCATTGAGAAGACGATTTAACCGGAATTATATCAATACGACTAATTGACAAATGGAAGGGGCCGGCGCTTGTGTGCGTCGGCCCCTTGTTTTGTTCGTCCAACATAGGCAAATCTAACGGGAGCAAGTCCCAAGCGAGGCCTAATGGCGGCAATTATGCAGTTATGCGGATTAGGGGAATCGGAGGTGGTGACGACGGAATTGCTCCACGTCAAGGTCTTTCAAGCCGGCATCGTCCATGGTTCGGTACTCGTTGTGGTCGTTGACATAGAGTCGCGGGGTTACTTGGAATGAGTCGCTCGACAGAGCTTCAGCCTCCTTGCAGTAGGGGGTGGTGACACCGCTCATGTGCAGCATGGTGTGGAATGTGATGCGGTTAGTGGAGATGGGCAGGTTGCGGTGCTCGGTGAGTTGCTGCCACAGGTCGGGGAACGTCTCTTTCCACTCTTGCGATGCCCACACGATAAATGGCACACGAAGCTGGTAGTAGGTGGGCAGGGGCGACGCATGCAAGAAGCGTCCGCGTTCGTCGTCAAAGATGTCCTCACCGTGGTCGCTCACATAAATCATGGCAGTGAGCATGTGCTTGCTGTTGAGCAGGTCAATGATGCTGCTGAGCAAGATGTCGGTGTGATAGATGGTGTTGTCGTAGGCATTGAGCAGCTCGTTGCGGAATTTCTTCTTGGCCGAGGTTACATTGTCGGGCCGGAACACGCCGGTGCCCTTGTCGTAGCGGTCTTTGTAATTGAAGTGTGACCCGTAGCAGTGAAGCACGATGAAGAGCTTGCCGCTCTTGTGCTTATCGAGCTTTTCTTTTAGGGGCTTGAGCAGTTCCTCGTCGCTGAGTTGTGCGGTGAGCGGCAGATTGTCTTTGAGGAACTTGACATCTTGCGCTTCGCCGCCCAAGTAGTCGATGAGCGAGTGATTGCGTCGTTGGTTGGAGTAGAAGGCGGTAGCGTAACCGGCTTCATTGTAGGCACTGATAATACCCTTGCGCTGATACACCTGGTTGAAGTCCTCTTCGCATCCCACCGAGGTGAGAATCAGCGGCACGCTCTTGTGCGTGGTGTTGCTCATGGTGATAGCATCGTTGTAGCAAATGATTCTATCGGCCTTGGCCTGCAGTCGGGGTGTGGTGTTGCGTTGATAGCCATAGATGCCAAAGTTGTCGGCCCTGGCGGTCTCGCCCACGACCAAAACGTAGACTTCGGGAATGGAGTCGGTGCGTGTGCATTGTGCCTTGTAGGTGAAGCCCTTCGAGGCATTTTCGTACTTGATGGATTGCGTGGTGCGCACGCCTGAAAGAATCAAGTTGTAGAACCCGTTGATGGGGAAGATGTCGTTCTGAATGCGGAATTTGCGGTCAACGCCATAGTTGATGCCCAGCAACACGAGCGAAACGGCAATCAGTCCCAAGGCTATGCGCTTGTGTGCGCGTCGAAAACTCTGTGGCAATTCCTCCTTGTTGAAAAGCGAAAAGATGGAGAGCACGATGCCCGTCACATAGATAACCACCACGAAGATAACCGCCGGCAATAGGTTGGCGAGCAATTCGGTCGCTTCAGTGACGTTGGTAGTGACCACGTTGAGGAACATATCGACGGCAATGGGCGACTCGCCAAAGAGGTAAAGCAACACAATCTGGAAGGCATCAATGAACATGAAAATGAATAGCCACCAAAACATTTTGCCGGGTTTCTTGTTGAGTGTCAGCGCGAGCCAGTAGCAACCCAGCGGCAACAGGATGTTGATTATGCGGGTGAGCGTGGAGGTGGACTCGGTGAAAAACATCATGAAGTTAGGCAAAATCGCCATGGCAAGAAAAATCCAGAAGAGGATGCGTTGATTCTTGGCGACGTGTGCTATCTTGTCAAAGAGTTTCATGTTGAGGGTGCAATTCTTAATGGTTGTGTTGTTGATTTAACGTTTACGATGGGGGGTGGTGCTGTGCGGTTAAAAAGCCTCGTTGATGTTGAATACGAAGCCGTTTTGTCCCGACTTGCCTATGCCAAAGTCAAGCCTGATGTTGGTCCTGCGGCGGAAGGCGAAGCGGTAACCGATGCCGAAGTTAGGCAGTAGATGCCCGAAACTGTCACCATCGTGGAACACGTTGCCCACACCGGCCCACAGAGTGATGCCGTGGCGTCGCCACACATGCTGGCGCAACTCCACCTGCAGGTTAATCATGTGCTTGTCGCGGTAGCGGCCTTGATAGTAGCCGCGCATACGGTTACTATTGCCCAGCAGCGACATCATGGCCCACGACGGGTTGCCGAAGTTGAAGAGTCCGTAAAGATCGCCGGCTATCACACCGCCTTTCCACACCTGGCGATAGTGTCTTGCGCGCAGTTCCAATGTGGTGAAGGCATAAGTGTTCCACAGGAACTTGGGCCTTGTGATCACACCGCCATACAAGTACCAGCCGCTATAGGCATCTTTCAGGTTATCGCGGGAGTCAAATTCGGCCACCAACCCGATGCCATAGTTGCGCAAAATTCGGTCTTGCCCTTCAAGCAGTTCAGGCCGGGAAATGGTGTCGCTATTCACATAGTTCCAGCGAATGGCAGGACCCACGCGGAATCGGCCGGTGATGCGCATCAGTGCTTCAACGTGAAAGAGACCTATGTGCTTGTGCTGCATAGTTTTGTTGGCATCGTCATTGCCTTTTTCGTATCCAATGCCGTAGAAGTAAGACGGCATGTTCTCGTAACTCATGTCGTAGTTGATGCGCCACTTGTTGGCATTGAGAAACAGCGACCCGTACATACCCAGTTTCCAGAACTTCTTGGTACTGATGTTGAAGTACAGTTGCGAGAACGACGGTTGCGAGAGTGTGTCGCGCTGGTTGAACTTGAAATTGCTGGCCGCCATTAAGGCTATACCGAAACCCGCTTGATTGTCATAGAAAGGGCCGCCCAGCACATGAACCTTGTTCAAGTCACTGCCTTTCTTGTCGCCACCGTCGAGCGACAGGTAGTTTTTGAGCGATTTCCAGAAACCGACTTTGGGCGCCTTTGTCACCGTGTCGGCAACAGTTGTGTTGGCCATGATTGAATCACTTGCGAGCGGTGATGGTTGTAAGGCTTCGGCAAGCTCTTCAGAGTTGTTTGAACTGATTGGCGGAGAAGTCGCATTGAGTGCGATAACTGATGCCGTTAGTGCGATGAGGGTTATGATAAATCGTGACATTTTTGTACTTGTTCTGATTCTAACTTGCAAAATTAATACTTTTTTCTAAAAAAAACACTAATTTTGTGCGCCCATTTATTAAGGGCGAATGAGAGTAATGAAAATATACTTAGAGTTATTTTACACATTCTTTAAGATAGGCTTGTTCACCTTTGGTGGCGGATGGGCCATGATTTCTATCATTCAGCGCGAGATTGTGGAGCATCACCGCTGGATTGCCAAAGAGGATTTTTTGGATTTGCTTGCCATTGCCCAGTCCATGCCGGGCATCTTGGCTGTGAACATCTCAACAGTGGTGGGCGACCGTCTGCGAGGCGTGAAAGGTAGCGTTGCGGCAGCCCTGGGCACCATTTTACCCTCGTTCATCATTATTCTGCTCATCGCCATCTACCTGACTCCCGATGCCATTAAGAACAATGAGGTGTTGACGCGCATCTTCAAGGGCATTCGACCCGCAGTTGTGGCGCTCATCATAGCTCCCGTGATTACCACGGCACGCTCGGCCGGCATCACATGGAAGACTGTCATCATTCCTGTTGCTGTGGCGTTGCTCATCTATTCGGGATGGCCTGTGATTTCTAACCCCATCGTGTTTATTGTCCTGGGTGCCGTAGTGGGCTACCTGGTTTACACGCATCGTTCAATTCCCACTAAATCGTGACAGAGATGGAGACCTACTTGCGACTAATTTGGGCCTATTTGAAGATTGGACTGTTCGGGTTTGGGGGCGGCTATGCCATGCTGTCGCTCATCCAGAGCGAGATAGTGGGTTCGTCGTGGTGTCCACAGATCACGAATCAAACTTTCACTGACATTGTCGCCATTTCGCAGATGACCCCCGGCCCTATAGGTATCAACAGTGCTACCTATATAGGCTATGTTGCTACGGGTGGCATTTGGGGTTCAGTGCTTGCCACATTTACCGTGGTGCTGCCGCCATTTGTGCTGGTGCTTTGTGCCAGTCACTTCATCAGCCGACATCACGACAGTGCGCTCATTCAGGGTGCCATGAAGGGTTTGCGTCCCGTGGTGGTGGGTTTGATCGCGTCGGCGGCATTGTTGCTGATGAATGGTGAGAACTTCGGTTATGATGTGCCCGATGTGGTGAAGTCGGTGGCTATATGCTGTGCATCGCTCGCTGTGGTGCTGTTCACGCGGTTGCATCCCATTCTCATTATCATTGCGGCAGGCGTTGTCGGTTATTTCCTGTTTTGAAACGATAGAGTACTATGACATACCAAGAAACGATAGATTACCTCTACAAGCAGTTGCCGTCATATGAGCGGCAAGGGGCAGGTGGCTACAAGCCCGGCCTGCAGACGAGTCGCGAACTTGACAATCTGTTCGGCAATCCGCACACGAATTATCGCTGTATTCATGTGGCTGGCACCAACGGCAAGGGCTCGGTATCGTCAATGATTGCCGCTGCGTTGCAAATGGCCGGCTACAAGGTGGGCCTGTTTACCTCGCCCCATTTCATTGACTTCAGGGAGCGCATCAGGGTGAATGGCGGCATGATTCCGCGCCGCAAGGTGGTGGAGTTCATGGAGCGATTTGCCGCGATGGACTATGCAGGACATCCCACGTTCTTTGAGTTGACATCAACTATGGCGATGGATTACTTTGCCCAGTGTGAGGTGGACTTTGCCGTGATTGAGGTGGGCATGGGTGGCAGGCTTGACAGTACCAATATCATCACGCCCATGCTGAGTGTTATTACCAACATTGCCCTCGATCACACGCAGTTCTTGGGCGACACGCTGGCGCAGGTAGCCGGTGAAAAAGCGGGCATCATCAAGCCCGGCGTGCCCGTGGTGGTGGGAGAAACGGTGCCTGAAACCTTGCCGGTGTTTGAGCAGAAAGCCACCGAATGCGGTTCACGGTTGGCGGTGGCCAAGCAGAGCCCTCTTGTGCGGCTGGTGCGCCGTTATGCCGACCGCCAGGTGATGCGCAGTGAGGCATTTGGTAGCATCACCTGTCGCTTGATGGGTAATTATCAAGTGGCGAATGTGAACACGGCGCTCACCGTCATTGCTGAGTTGAGACGCTTAGGGGTGAACATCGTTGACGATGCAGTGCGTGTGGGCATTGAGTACACAGCGCGCATCACCGGACTTGTGGGCCGCTGGATGCAGGTGCACGATCGGCCGCGCGTGGTGTGCGACTCGGGCCACAATGTGGGCGCTTTCCCGCAAGTGATGGCTCAACTCAAGCGGCAGCGTTGCCGCACACTGCGCATCGTGATGGGCTTTATGGCCGACAAAGACGTGACGCACCTGCTCGCCATGTTGCCACGAGATGCACGCTACTACTACACTCAGGCGAGCACCTCACGCTCCATAAAAGCGGCTGAGCTTGCGGCGCTCGCCAAACAACAAGGATTAGTGGGCAAGGCCTTTGAGACGGTGGAGGCGGCATATCGGCAGGCACTTGCAGACTCGGCAGCCGACGACTTTATCTTTGTGGGCGGTAGCATGTATGTCCTCGCCGAGTTCCTGCCGATGGTAAACTCTTAACATATGCCACTTAGTGAACAACAAAAACAATGGCTTGACGCTCATCCTGAGCTAAAACCGTCGCCTGAAAAGAACCAACGCAAAGCCAACCATGACTATCGTAGCCGCTGCATCTACATGATAACCATGTGTGTTGATGGTCGAAGACCTTTGTTTGGAGAATTGTGTCCTCCCGATGAGTTGCATCGCATTCCACACGTCGTTCTTAGCACGCTTGGAAAACAAGTCCTAAAGCTTTGGAATGCTATTCCACTTCATTATCCCGATGTTAAAGTGCTCAAGATTCAGGTGATGCCTGACCATATTCATGGTATATTGTTTTTCACAAAGAATGTTCCCTATCACCTAGGGCAGGTGGTTAATGGGTTTAAAAAGGGATGTAATGACGCCTTTAATACCCATAGAAGAGAACCATCATTCAATAAGCTTTGGGAAAATGGATATAACGACACTATTTTGACCGGAAAAGGGCATTTGGAAAGAATGACTCGTTACCTTGCCGACAATCCACGAAGATTGTGGATAAAAAAGTACAATAGCGACCTATTTGTTCGAAGGAGTGTAACCATTGATGGCACTGATGCAAAAATGATGGGAAACATACACCTACTTAAATACAACAAAAAGGCTTATGTGCAATGCACCAACAAGATGAGCGATGATGAGGTGGAGAAAGTGAAAAAGCATTTCATCGAAATGTGTGAGAAAGGATATGTGCCAGTCACGGCGGGCATCAGTAAAGGTGAAAAGGCTGTGATGAACTGGGCACTTGATAATGGACACGAATTGATTTTAGTCACTAATAACGGAATGAGTCGCTTGTGGAAACCTAGTGGAAGGCAGTTTGACGCTTGTGCCAATGGAAAACTGCTTATAGTGGCTACTGGTGAGTACCAGAACTATCCTCATGGGATAAAACGCAATATATGTTTGGCTCTTAATGATATTGCCTTGGCAATTGTTGAGGGAAAGACTGCTATATCGCAAGGCGGTGCCTTGCGACCCAACGACGGATTGTGTCTATAGTAGAGAACAGACCTTGCTAATCACAGCGGCAATCCGTCAGTAGGTCGTGAGGCATCGCCTCACGAAATAAAAGAGACCATTTTTGCTAGAATTGTGATCAATAATAGAACGAGAGGATGTGCCACAGGGCACATCCTCTTTGTTATTTCTTATGGTTGCAACTATTACTTGTTGCTGTCGACCCACTTCTGGAGGTCGGTGGCAGTGGCGTTGTTCAGCAACTTGCCATCTTTCCAGTTCACATCGGGATAAGCAGCCTTGAGATCCTTGCAAGCCTGTTCGATGGTGCTGCCGCCGCTGGTAGCAAACGGTATCACGGTCTTGCCTTTGAAATCATAACTCTCCATGAAAGTGTTGATGATAGTGGGAGCGGTATACCACCAAATGGGGAAGCCCACATAAATCACATCATAGTCGGCCATGTTTTCCAGTTTGTCGGTAATGGCTGGACGTGAATTTTTGTCGGCCATCTCCACCGAACTGCGGCTCTGCTTGTTGTGCCAGTCGAGGTCGGCATCGGTATAGCGTTTTTCAGGGGTAATCTCGTGCAGGTCGGCTCCTGCCACTTCGGCAAGTGTCTGGGCTACGCCCTTGGTTACGCCCGAAGCCGAGAAATAGGCTACTAATGTTTTCATCTCTTTAGGATTTTGTGCATTGTTACTACTGCTGGTTTGTTCACTCTGTTTTTGGGTGCATGCGCCCAGGCTGATGGCAGCCAGAGCCATGATTGCTACAAATAAGTGCTTCATATTCTTCTTTTTTTGTTATTGTTTATTTTAAACTACTGACTACAAAATTACAATGATTGAGCAACATTTGCAATAAATCATGTCGATTAAACCTAAAACGAATTCTAAATATATTTTACTCGGTGGGGAGGAGGTCCTTGACGAGGAGGTCGCCGGTCCGGGATTGCCGCTGCTTGAGTTGGCGCACTTGGTCAAAGACATGGGCAAAGCGCGTGTCGACTTTCTTGGCAAACTTAGACTTGCCGGCATTGCCAAGCGCATTGAGCACGCTGTTCACGGTCATCAGGTCGATGTCAAACGCGGGTTGGTAGCGGTCGTCGTCTTCCTCGCTCTGTATCACCGAGATGAGCTGCGCGTTCTTGAGCCGCTCAATGACCTTGGCAGTGAGTTCGGCGGGCATATTGTAGAAGCGGGTGAGCATATTGGCGCTGCATGGTTGCTGCTTGTACTCAAAGCGTTTTACAATCACGGCAAGGGTCACCAGCGTGACGTTGTCAAGATAGTTGCCCGATATGTTCTTGATGTCGTCGTGGAAACTGTAGTTCACATAGTTCTGCATGGAGTAGGAGAGTCCCACACCTATGAGCGCAATCATCCACGACAGGTAGATCCACAACAGCAGCAAGGGCAGGAAGGCGAAACTGCCATAGATGGCGTTGTACTTGGCTACATAAATCTGTCCGCTCACAAAGAGCCACTGTAGCAGGTAGAAAGCCGTACCGCAAATCAGTCCAGAGATGAGTGCGTACTTGAACTTGACCTTGGTGTTGGGAATGAGCCAAAAGGCAACTGAGAATATAATCCACGAGATGAAAAGCGGAGTGTAGTCAAGAATCTTCAGCAACACGGGCGAGAGGAACTCAATGTCGACCATCTCTTGCACGGCATTGGACATGAAAATGGAGATGCCCGCTGAGCAAATGATGAGGATGGGTAGCAACACAAACAGGGTGGTGTAGACGGTGATTTTGCGGTAAAAGTTGCGCCCCTTGTTCACATTCCACACATAGTTGAACGCGTCTTCCACATTGCCCATGAGCGAGATGAGTGTCCACAACAGCACCACAATGCCGATGCCCACAAACACTCCTTGTGACGCTTGCGCAAGATAGCCGTCGACAAACGAGAACGCCTCGTTCAGTGCCTGCTGCTGTGCCGGGAAGAACTTGAACAGCTCGCCTTGCAGCAGGTTTTGAAACCCGAAACCTCGACCGATGGCAAAGAGCATGGCCAGCGCCGGAACCACCGCCAGCACGGTGTGATAGGTGAGTGAGCCGGCTCGCTGTTGCAGCTGCTTGTTGGTGAAGGATCGCACCGTGAGGTTAATGGTCTTGATGACGTTAGTGAGCCACGATTTTTTCTCGTCTTTCCACACCCCTGTGGAGCAGTATCTGATGGCCCGCTGACACTTGCGCTTGAGCTTAATGGCGTGGTAGGTTATGGCGCGAAGGAGTTTCATTGCCGTGTTCTGATGAATGTTGTTATCTTTTCAAAATAAAAAATGCAGCAGGACTGTAAGCCGGGTTCTGTCACGGCGGGCAAAATTACCGCCGAGGCCTGTCATTTATCTGTCTGCGGCATTGCTGACGCAGTATAGCAGTCTACCCCCCGACAATGGACGAGCAGCCCTTAGATGCCGGTATACTTGACCTTGCAACTCACAGGTGGTGCGGCACCCCATGTCGCCGTGGGGCCCGGTGAGCTCTTACCTCGCCTTTTCACCCTTGCCGCTGTGCGTCGCGACGCTCTGCGGCGGTTATTCTCTGTCACCTTAACCCCGAGGTCGCCCCCGGCTTCCCGTTAGGAAATGTGATGCTCTGTGTTGCCCGGACTTTCCTCTCGGTCGGGTGCAAGCACCTTCACGAGCGACAAGCCGTCCTGCTGCTATTTTAGTCTCAAATGGGTCAATCAAGTGACCGAATTGGTTTTTATTGTCGCAAAATTACAAGTAAATTTTCATAATCGATTAAATACAACTGTTTTTTTTATCAAAATCTCTCAGCAAGTACCTTGTGTGCCCTTGTCAACCTCATCCTGGGGGTGAGTTAGCAGTTTATTATTCATGGCAAAACAAAAAAACTCTCGCCCTATCGGCGAGAGTTTTTTTTATAGGAGTTATTCAAAAAGAGATTTCTTATTTGATAACTTTGCTGGCAGCCTTGGTGCCGTCGGTGTAAGTAGTAACCACTACGTTCACGCCGTCGAAGGGCTTGTCGCTCTCGACACCGGCCAGGTTGTAGTACTTCACACCGGCAACAGCCTTACCAATGATGTCATTGACACCGACATTGGTCTTCTTGGTGACAACCATCTTCACACCTGCGATAGGATCCTTGGTCGGTTCCTTAACCAGTGAGATGTTGTATTTACCGGCTGCGGGCAGACGGAAGTTCCAACCTTCCTCACCGGGATAGAGGTCGATTTCAGTAGCAGTTGTCATCATTTCGTCGGTAATAGCGAAGTAGTTGATGCCTTGATCGGCATTTTCGTTGATACCGCCAATCCAGATCCAGTCATTCTCACCCGGGGTGAGGAGCTTGAAGTCGAGGCAGAACTCGTCAGCAGGATCTTCAACAGCAGTGATGTCAACACCACCCTCGCCAATCTCTTCAGGAGTTTCAGCGTTCCATCCGTTGAATCCGCCGGTGATGTAGTACTTAACCTCGGGTTCGCCCTCGAGTGTGGTGAAGAACACGCTGTTAGTCCATTCGGTGTCACGGTTTACAATACCCTGAACTTGTGCCTCATAGTCGGTAGCGGGCTTGAGACCGGTGATAGTTGCAGGAGAGGTGACATTGTTGAGTACAATCCATTCGCCAGCAGGAACATCGGGAGTCTCACCAGCCATGTAGAAGTTGGTGATGTTCAGGATGTACTGGTCGGTGCAGTTGAAGTGGCGGATAGCGATGTAACCCATCTTGCCGGCATTCTCACCAAGGTCGAAGGTATAAGTGGTCTGAACGCCAGTTGCTTCGATTTCATCCGAGATGGGAGTGAAGTCGGCAATTTCGGTGCCAGTAGTGCTAACATATACCTGGAAGTGTTCGGCAGCATAGCTGGGATCCTGTCCCCATGCGTCGAAGCTCACTTGAGCGCCGAGTTTGCCTTGTGGAGTGATTGCCCAGTCGTCGGGAGTCAGAGCGCCCACCTGGTTGATGTAGCTGTTAGAAGAGAAGGTAACTTGAGTAGTACCATCATCGAGAGTGAGGTTCCATACATACCAGTTCTGTCCGTCGCCGTCGGCGTCGATGAGTGTCCAGCCAGTGGGAACAGCACCTGTTTCATAACCAGTGAAGTCTTCGTTAACACCATTCAAGACAGCAGCTGTGCGGTAGCGCAGGTTGTAAGAGTCTTGCGAGCCAATCCACTCAGCCTTGGCCGAGGTAGCGGTCACCTCAGTGATGGCAAGGTTCTCGGGCATTGCATCGGCGGCCAGTGTGGTGAAGTTGACGACATCGGTCCACAAGGAGTTACCATCTTCGTAGACACCCTGTACCTGAGCCTCATAAGTTGTACCAGGAGTCAAGCCTTCCATTGCAACAGGAGGATTAACGTTGTTAACATAAATCCACTCAGCGCCAGCTGACTCAGAAACGATCTTGAGTGCGTCGATCATGAGGATGTAACCTGTGCTGCCATTTGGCTGGTGACGGATGGCTACATAGCCAGTCTGTCCCTCGTAAGCACTCAGGTCAAACTCAGACTTCAGCCATGTGTTCAACTCGCCAGGAGTATTCACTGTTCCAAGTGAAACGAAGTCTTCAGGAGCGGTGCCAGTTGTAGAAACCATTACGCTGAAACTCTCAGCATAGTTAGCGCCGAGGTCAGCAGACGAAACCTCAAGAGTTCCACCCAAATCAACCTCCGAGCTGATAAGCCAGTTGTCACCAGTTACTGCAGTGCTACCTTCAATTGTTTTTGACTCTGATACGATGCAGTAGTCACCATCAGCAGCGGTAAGTGTAGTACCACTCAAGTTCCAGTTTGTAATCTTAAGAACTTGCCATGAGTGTCCGTCGCCATCAGCGTCTTTGTTGGTGAGGTTAGCAGGAACCCATCCAGCAGGAAGCTCGTCGCCGTTGTACTCGAAGTTTTCGTCAAGAGTAGTCTTGAGACGATAGCGGAAGTTGTAAGCCTGAGCATCGCCACCCCAAGTAGCGTTAGCGCTCTTGGCGGTGATGTTGTTGATTTCAAGATCAACGGGCAAGGGGAAGCGCAGCGGAGTGGTGAATGTGAACACATTGCTCCAGCGGCTGTGATCGTCGGCGGTGCAGATGCTGCGTACATACACATCGTAAGCGGCATTTTCGGCCAACTCGGTGAGGTCGATTGTAGCAGCGTTAACTTGAATGGGAGTTGCAGTCTCGGGATCGAAGCCCTTGGCGCCGTAGGCTACCTCAAACAGGTCTTGCTCATCATTGCCGGGAGTCCAGGTGATGGTAGCGCTGTTATAGGTAACATTGCTTGCTGCAAGATTGGTGGGACGCGGGCAAGTGTTCATGTGAATCTGGAAGGTAACGAGTGTACCAGCAGTCAGAGATGGGCCAGTGCTTGATCCGGTACCAGCGAATTCATAGATGGTTTCGCCTTCAGGACCAGTGAGCACAAAGCCATTCTCATAGGTGTAAGTGCCACCCACCCAATTGAGGTCGTAGTCAACGCCGTAGCATAGTTTGAAAGTGCCTTCAGCACTCTTGCCTGAGGGTAAAGCAAGTTCTTGAACCACAACATTGGTTCCTGCATAGCAAATCTGGAGTTTGCCACTGCCGTTCCAACCATCACCATAGGTGTCGGTGAGGGTGTACTCAACTTCGCCCATATCGCTTTCTTCACAAGCCAATGTTGTAAATGAAGTCTGTACCCAGCCGCTGAGGTTGCCATCGCCGTAGTCGGATTGTACACGCACATCATAAGGAGTTGCATTGGCAAGGTCTTCGAGCGTGTAGCTGGTGGTAGTAGCGGCGCCAAGAGCGGTCCACTCTTCACCGGCTGACTTCTTATACTCAATGTTCCAAGAGGTTTCGTTGTCACCGGGTTCCCAAGTGAGTGTGGCTGCATTGGTGCCAATGTTGGTCACCTGCAGGTTCTTGGGCTTGTAGTAAACAACACCGCTGCCCGGAGTGAAGTCAAACATGGTGTGGGGCAGGAAGTCGCGCACGTACTGGTTAACAGCGTCGATTGAGTTGTAGCTGTAACCTTGCAGGGCAGCGCCAGCAACTTCTGAGCCTTTGAAAGTGGCACTCTTGTAGGTACCCTTTTCGGTTTGACGAACAGCAATGAGCAGATTGCCACCTTGATAGGTGTAAGGAGTAGTGAGCTCGATGCTCAGTTTCTCGGCTGTGCCATCGAGGGGACCCTCATAGACGAGTGTGGCGTCTGTCACGTCGGCATAGGCTGTGGGAGTTGTCTCGGCCACTTCTTTGAGGTAAATCTGGAAGTTTCCACCCCAGACTGCTTCGGCAGGCGTGGCAAGATACCAAGTGATGTTGGTAATCGTACCACCTTCCATCTCGCTGAGGTCTGCCGCCGGCATGATCATATCTACCTTTTGGTAGGCATCAGCATAGAATCCATAGACAGGGACGTAAGCACTTGTGGCTCCGCCATCATACACTGTCAGGCTGTTCTGAGCATTCAAGGACGAGAAAGCCCCTAAAGCTAGAGCAACAAGAGTAAACAGTAACTTTTGTCTCATAGGTCTGATTTTTAAGTGAATAAATATGTGAATAAATCGCAAGTAGAATACAGATAGAAGTAATAGTTGTTAAATTTGCCCATAAAATTAGTAATAATTTTTCTTTTGTCAAACTTTTTTGTAAATAAATTATGAGATTTTGTTGAATTTCTCTTTATATTTCTCTGTTTGCCAAAACTCACACCTTTTATTTATAGGAAAAGAGCACAAGAGTTTATTTTCTGGGTTGGCTATCATTTAAATGTACAAAAGTGTTTATTTCGTCAATGGCAGTTTTAAAGAATATGAAAAGTGCGAAAAATCCTATTAAATTAGTTTAAAATAGGGGCTCCGGCTATTGTTTTTGCAAAATAAAGATGTACTTTTGGGGTGTCGTTTGAAAAGTTAATTTTAACGATTGAAATATTAAAACTGACTCAAATTTTAACATTATAGTATTATGAAGCAAATTAAAAAGAACATTCTTACAATTACAGGCGGTGTGCTGCTGTGCATGACGGCGGCAACTGCTCAAGATGAGAATCAAGACCTGTATGTGGGTGAGTCTACAGCACCTGTTGAGAACTTTGTGAAAACCGCAGTGCACCGCGAACCTGGACTGCTGCGTTCGTATCCCGACTTTAGCCGTGCAGCCGAGAGCACTGTGAACAGTGTGGTGAGCATCAAGAACTATGGCACCTCGCGTCAGCAGCAATTCTTTGGTGGCAGCGACGACTGGGATCCGTTTGAATTCTTCTTTGGTCCCGGTTGGGGAGGCAATGGCGGCCAGCGCAAGCAGCAACAGCAACCTAAAGGCGAGTCGAAGCCGCAACTTCGTGGCTCGGGCTCGGGTGTGATTATTAGCGACGACGGCTATATCGTGACCAACAATCATGTGGTGGATGGCGCTGAAAAGCTCACTGTGACGCTCAATGACAATAGTGAATATAACGCGCGCGTGATAGGTACCGATGCCACCACCGACCTTGCGCTCATCAAGATTTCGGCCACCGACCTGTCGCCCATCACCTTTGGCAATAGCGACGAGGTGAAGGTGGGCGAGTGGGCACTGGCCGTGGGTAACCCCTTCGGTTTGAACTCTACCGTAACTGCCGGCATTATCAGTGCCAAGGGCCGCGGTGTTTCGGAGAACTCCAGCGTGGGCATCAAGACCTTTATTCAGCACGATGCTGCCGTGAATCCCGGCAACAGTGGCGGCGCACTGGTGAACACCAGTGGCGAACTCATTGGCATCAACACCATGATTTTCTCGCAGACGGGTAACTACGCAGGCCTGTCGTTTGCCGTGCCCAGTAACATTGTGAAGAAGATAATCACCGACATTAAGCAATATGGCACCGTGCAGCGCGCTGTGCTGGGTATCCAGTACAAGGAGCTCGACGCTGAGAGTGCTAAGGAACACGGCATTACCGCTACCAAGGAGGGTATCTATGTGGCCAAGGTCAATGACCTGAGCGCTGCCAAGGAGGCCGGCCTGCAAGAGGGCGATGTGATTGTGAAGCTCAATGGCGCTCCCGTGAAGAATAGCGGCGAGATGCAGGAAGAGATGAACAAGCTGCGTCCAGGCGACAAGGCTACACTCGCTTATTATCGCGACAACAAGCTGCGCACTACCACGGTCACCTTCAAGAACGACCAGGGTACGACCAAGATTACCAAGAGTAGCGACTTCACCTCGCTGGGTTGTGCATTCCAGAAACTCACGGCCGAGGAGAAAGATAACCTGAACATCTCGCGCGGTGTGAAGGTGAGCGGCATTGTCGACGGCAAGTTCAAACGTGCTGGCATCAAGAATGGACTGGTGATTACCAGCATCAACGGCACTCCCGTGAACAGCAAGGAAGATGTGGAAGACATCTACAACGAGATTATGCGCTCGGGCGACTCTGACAAGGTGATGTTCATCACCGGAATCTATCCCACCGGCAAGAAGGAATACTGCGCAGTGGATCTCGCCGATGAATGATTTTTAGACTCAGCCGGCATGTTGTGCCGGTAACACACTGATAAGCACATGCAGGACCGCACGCTCTCGTAGCGACGCGGTCCTGTTTTTTTGTGCCCGGTGTTGCATTTTTTTGCAGGAAGTGCTATATTTGTGATTTGAAAACCGTTAAAACCTCATAGTTATGATGAAAAGAACCGCAGTCATCTTAAGTATAGCTTTAGCCATGGGCACTTCGCTTGCCGCAGCGCAAACATTGCCCGTTAACTCGCAGCCCAAATCGGGCATTAGATTAATCACTGAAAACGGCATGCAACTCACTTGCGAGCACATTGATGCTCCGGCCTACTATCGGGTGCCGGAAAGCGACAAGGGATTCAGTAACGGATATAGCGACAACTCCTTCACCATTGACTGGCCTTTGCGTATTAACGGCAAAGAGGCCACCATATTGCAAAACGTGCTGCTTGACAAATTTGCCGTCACCGATTTTGAAACAGGCCAGGTTACCTATCGGCCCTCAAGCATCAACGACATTGTGGAGCATCGCACTCAGTGCCGATTCAGCGAAAAAGCACAACGCGTGGCGGGCATTGTTGACGATGACCCCGAGTACTGCCTTAAGGACATAATGAACGTGACGGTATACCGGCTTAACCCCGCAATGATTGGATTTGAGATAGCTCAAGACCAGTATTATGGCGGCGGCACCGGTGCCAGCGTGCTGGTGGGCAGTTATTTCTTGAACTACGATTTGGAGTATGATAGGCTTCTCACCACCGAGGAGTGCTTCACGCCAGGGCTTGAAAACGTGATTGCGGCCGACCTGCAAGCCGACGCCGAAATGTGGGACTTCCTGTGGGAGGACTACAAAAACGCGCCATTCGTGCCGGACAACTTCAGAATAGACACCGACTCCATTACATTCTTTTTTCCAAAATACTCCATAGCGCCCGGAGCTGCCGGCATAGTAGAAGTCACTCTCCCCTACGACCGCATACTCCCTTATGCCACAAAGTCGCTCAACTATGCCATGAACGGACATCAGGAGGTGGTGGGCGGCTATGACGACCAGAGCAAAATCAAGATATACAAGACGGTGCAACAAATGCCCATGTATCCCGGAGGCGACACAGCATTGCTGCGCGACGTGACGAAGAACCTGGTATATCCGCCCGAAGCCATCAAGTCAAAAACCGAGGGCCGTGTGTTGCTCATGTTCATCGTGGACAAGCAAGGCCGCGTGGGCGAGGTGAAAATCGTCAATTCGGTTAGCCCAGAAATTGACCAGGCCGCCATCAATGCCGTCAAGAAACTGGGACGCTTTGAGCCGGGTCGCGACAATGGCACCCCAGTGAACGTGTGGTACACACTGCCCCTGAATTTCAAATTGTAACCTCTCACCCCCCCCCACATGACATGACACCGTGAGCACCACGACATGTCACCGCAAATTCTCGGCATTTTACCTCCGCGAGCAGTATTGCGCATAAATTGCTATACACAAGCATATTAACGAACCATACCGACGTCGCAGGAAAATTTGTTTCAAAAAAATGGCACGATTTTTGAATTTTTTTGAGCCTGATATTATATTTGATTCAAAAAAAGTTCGTAACTTTGCGTGCTTAAACTCTACTTATCTAAATGAGACAACTTAAGATTACAAAATCAATCACCAATCGCGAGAGCGCTTCGCTCGACAAGTACTTGCAGGAAATAGGCCGTAAAGACCTCATTACCGTCGACGAGGAAGTTGAACTGGCTCAGCGCATCAAGCAAGGTGATCAGGCTGCTCTCGACAAACTTGTGAGCGCGAATCTTCGATTTGTTGTATCGGTGGCAAAACAGTACCAAAATCAAGGATTAAGTCTTCCTGACTTGATTGATGAGGGTAATTTAGGCCTTATTAAGGCAGCCCAGAAATTCGATGAGACGCGTGGCTTCAAGTTTATCTCTTATGCGGTATGGTGGATTCGCCAGTCAATACTTCAAGCATTGGCAGAGCAATCTCGCATCGTCCGCTTGCCGCTCAATCAAGTGGGTTCGCTGAACAAGATAGGCAAGGCCCTGTCGCGTTTTGAGCAAGAGCATGAACGTCGTCCTTCGGCGGCAGAACTCGCCGAACAGCTCGATGTTCCGGTAGAAAAAATTGCCGACACGATGAAGGTGTCGGGTCGCCACGTGAGTGTGGATGCGCCGTTTGTTGACGGTGAGGACAACAGTCTGCTCGATGTGTTGCCCAACGAAGACTCACCCATGGCCGACTCGTCGCTCAATCAAGAGTCTCTGTCAAAGGAGGTGAATCGTGCTCTTGATCAGCTGAATCCGCGTGAGCGTGATATCCTCAAGATGTTCTTTGGCATTGGATGTCAAGAAATGACTCTGGAAGAGATAGGCGCTAAATTTGACCTGACCCGTGAGCGCGTGCGCCAGATTAAGGAGAAGGCTATTCGCCGACTCAAGGGCCAAAAAAGCAAGTTGTTGAAAGCCTACTTGGGTTAAGACATGTGGAATCGTAGCAAAAACAAAGGCGCCTGCAAATGGCGTCTTTGTTTTAAGTTAGATGTCAGTTGTCAGTTATCAGTTTTCAGTTGTCAGTAATGGAGTTAACAGTGATTAGAGAATTGAGAATAAGTTTTAGTTGACACCTTAATAACAATAATAGATAAAAACCGAAAAAACATGAAATTGAAGATAGCAGTGCTGGCCGGTGACGGAATAGGGCCGGAGGTGAGCCGCCAGGGAGTGGCGGTGATGCAGGCTGTGGCCAAGAAGTTTGGCCACGAAGTGGAATTCGAAAATGCCATTTGTGGCGCTCACGCCATTGATGAAGTGGGCGACCCCTTCCCACCGGAAACCTTGGCAGTGTGCCAGCGCGCTGATGCCGTGCTGTTCAGCGCAGTAGGAGACCCGAAGTATGACAATAACCCGACCTCGCCGGTGCGTCCCGAGCAGGGTTTGCTGGCCATGCGTAGTCAGTTGGGTCTGTTTGCCAATGTGCGGCCCATCAACACCTACGATAGTTTGCTACACCTGTCACCGTTGCGCGCCGACCTGCTCAAGGGAGCCGACTTTGTGTGCATTCGCGAGCTCACGGGTGGTATGTACTTTGGCGAGCGCGGACGCACTAACGACCGCGCCTTTGACACGTGTGTCTATACGCGTCCGGAGATTGAGCGCATCTTGCGCGTGGGTTTTGAGACCGCCATGCGTCGCAAGCGTCATCTCACTGTGGTCGACAAGGCCAATATTCTCGACTCGAGCCGCTTGTGGCGGCAGATTGCGCAGGAAATGGAACCCCAATACCCGGAGGTTACAATTGACTATATGTTTGTTGATTATGCCTCGATGCGCATGATTGCCGAGCCTCGCTACTTCGATGTGATTGTGACCGAAAACACTTTTGGAGACATTCTCACCGATGAGGCAGCCTGCATCAGCGGATCTATGGGGCTTCTCCCCTCGGCTTCGCTGGGCACGGGAACACCATTGTTCGAGCCGGTGCATGGCAGTTGGCCGCAAGGCGCCGGACAAAACATTGCCAATCCTGTGGCGCAAATCCTGTGTGTGGCCATGCTCTGTGAACACTTCGGTCTCACCGCCGAGGGTGCTGCCGTTCGCAGTGCTGTGGCAGCGAGCATTGATAGTGGTGTCCGCACCCCCGAAATCCAGACTCCCGGAGGCCCGCACTACGGCACCACCCAGGTAGGGGAGTGGATAGTAAATCATATCTTGAAAAGTTGAAATCTCGAATAGTCGAATAGTCGAGTATTCGAGTGCTTGAGAATTAAAATAAAGGCGGGTTCTGAATGATCAGGACCCGCCTAAACTTTAAGTATCTAAGAGCCAGATTTCTGCCTTTTGAATCAATTCTTGAAGACAAGATTTCCGCCTTCGGCATCGATGACGATGGGCTTGCTGCGGTCCACCCGTTGCCCGATGATGTCGCGACTCAGCTCGTTGAGCACCATGTTCTGAATGGCTCGCTTCACGGGTCGTGCACCGAATTCGGGATCGTAGCCTGCTGTGGCCAGCACCTTGATGGCTGCCGGGGTGGCATCGAGCGTGATGCCGTTCTTGGCAAGCATCTTCTTCACACCATTCAACTGCAGAGCCACGATCTGGCTAATCTGTTCCTCGTCGAGCGGGGTGAACATGATGATCTCGTCGATTCGGTTCAGGAACTCGGGGCGCATGTGCGTCTTGAGCAGCTGGAACACCTCATTGCGGGTTTTCTCAATTACCTCGTTGCGGTTGTCGGGCGTGAGATGCTCGAAGCGTTCGCGGATGAGGTCAGAGCCCAGGTTCGACGTCATGATGATGATGGTGTTCTTGAAGTTGACGGTGCGACCCTTGTTGTCGGTGAGTCGGCCGTCGTCGAGTACTTGCAGCAGCACGTTGAACACGTCGGGGTGTGCTTTCTCAATCTCGTCAAACAGCACTACCGAGTAAGGTTTGCGGCGTACGGCCTCGGTGAGTTGGCCGCCCTCGTCATAGCCCACATAGCCCGGAGGCGAACCGATGAGTCGGGTCACGCTGAATTTCTCTTGATACTCGCTCATGTCGATACGGGTCATCATATTCTCGTCGTTGAATAGGTAGTCGGCCAGTGCCTTGGCCAGCTCGGTCTTGCCCACGCCCGTGGTACCCATGAAGATGAACGAGCCGATGGGTCGGCGCGGGTCATTCAGGCCGGCACGGCTGCGGCGCACAGCGTCGCTGATGGCAACGATGGCCTCGTCCTGACCGATGACGCGTTTGTGCAGTTCCTCTTCGAGGTGCAGCAGCTTGTCCTTCTCGGTTTGCAGCATCTTGGTCACGGGGATTCCGGTCCAGCGCGAAACCACCTCGGCAATGTCGTCGCTGTCCACCTCTTCCTTGATGAGGGCCTTGTCGCCCTGCATGGTTTTGAGCTGTTCCTGAATGTTGCGGTTCTCGTCCTCCTTTTGCTTAATGAGCGAGTAGCGAATCTCGGCCACGCGGGCATAGTCGCCGTTGCGCTCGGCGCGCTCAGCCTCGAAGTTCAGTTGCTCAATGTCAATCTTGTTTTGCTGAATCTTGCCTATCAGCTCCTTCTCGCTCTTCCACTTAGCGGTGTAGTCGCGTTCCTTGTAGCGCAGTTCGGCAATTTCTTTCTCCAATTCAGCGATGTGCTGCGCGTCGCCATCGCGCTTGATGGCCTCGCGCTCAATCTCGAGTTGCGAAATCTTGCGAGTGATTTCATCAAGTCCTTGAGGCACTGAGTCCATCTCAATGCGTAGCTTGGCGGCAGCCTCATCAACCAGGTCAATGGCTTTGTCGGGCAAGAATCGGTCGCTGATGTAGCGCTCGCTCAGCTGCACGGCTGCGATGATGGCCTCGTCCTTGATGCGCACCTGGTGGTGGTTCTCATATTTCTCTTTCAGACCTCGCATGATGGCGATGGCACTCTCCTCGTCGGGTTCGTCGACCATCACAATTTGGAATCGGCGCTCCAGTGCCTTGTCTTTCTCGAAGTACTTCTGGTACTCGTCGAGTGTGGTGGCACCGATGCTGCGCAGTTCGCCACGAGCGAGAGCGGGTTTCAAGATGTTGGCGGCATCCATAGCGCCGCTGCTCTTGCCGGCTCCCACCAGGGTGTGAATCTCATCGATGAAAAGGATGATTTCGCCGTTGGCCTTAGTGATTTCATTAATCACTGCTTTCAGTCGCTCCTCAAATTCGCCCTGGTACTTGGCACCTGCAATCAGTGCACCCATGTCGAGCGAGAACACTTGTTTTTGACGCAGGTTTTCAGGTACATCGCCGCGCACGATGCGCTGTGCCAGCCCCTCGACAATGGCGGTTTTGCCGGTACCCGGCTCACCAATCAGGATGGGGTTGTTCTTGGTGCGGCGGCTCAAAATTTGCAGCACACGGCGAATCTCGTCGTCACGGCCAATCACGGGGTCGAGTTTGCCCTGGCGGGCGCGCTCGTTCAGATTGATGGCATACTTTGAAAGGGCGTTATACTGCTCCTCGGCCTCTTGGCCGGTGGCTTTCTTGCCCTGACGTAGCTCGGCGATGGCGGCACTCAGGTCGTGCTCGGTCATGCCGGCACTTTTCAGTATTGATGAAATACTTGATTCAGCTTTAAAAAGACCCATCAGCAGTGCCTCGACGGTCACATATTGGTCGCCGTTCTTTTGTGCGTAGTCATTGGCTTTGTCAAGCACTTTGGCAGCATCACCGCTCAAATAGGGGTCGCCGCCGCTCACTTTAGGCAGGCGGTTCAGTTCCTCTTCCAGCGGTCGCTCAATCATTGCCGGAGCGATGTCGAGTTTCTGGAAGATGTATTTCACCACACCCTCGCCCTCGGCAAGCAAGGCCTTGAGCAAGTGTGCGGGTTCCAGAGCCTGATTCTGATTGCGTCGTGCAATCTCAATGGCTTTCTGCACAATTTCTTGTGCTTTGATTGTATAGTTGTTGAAGTTCATAGTTATAATTCCGACCCGATTTTATAGCGCGATGCCTGATTTGTTACGCAACTGAGACTTTTATGGCAGTGATTGTAGCGGTTGCACCGGTCACCGATTGCGCCTTTCGGGTTGCTCCTTTCTATTGTTCACAGTAAGCAATCTGTGTGCCAATGCCCCTCTTCCTTGTGGCCACGTGACAATTTGTCACTTTTGTGCCATTTTTAATCCAATATATAGGTGAGAATGGTAGTTTTTGAAGAGGAAAATAAAAATGAGAATAAAAAGTTTGTATTTATACTGAAATATCGCATAACTTTGCACAATAATTCAATTTCAAGTAATAAAAATACAAATTTTAGAATGAAAACTAAGAAATTTTTGCTGAATGAGAATGACATACCGGAATCATGGTATAATGTGGTCGCTGATATGGCTGTGAAGCCACGACCGCTGATTCATCCCGCAACGGGTAAACCCATTGAAGTAGATGACCTTGTCCCCTTGTTTTCGCGAGAAGCCTCAAAACAGGAACTGAACACAACCGACCGCTGGATAGAGATACCCGAGGTGGTGCGCGAGGCCTACCGTATGTGGCGCCCGACGCCATTGGTGCGTGCCGCAGGGCTTGAGAAACTGCTTGACACTCCGGCTCACATCTATTTTAAAAATGAGAGCGTTAGTCCGGTTGGCTCACATAAATTAAATTCCGCCATAGCGCAGGCTTACTATTGCAAGCAAGAGGGCGTGACAAATATAACAACCGAGACCGGGGCAGGGCAGTGGGGTGCGGCCTTGTCGCTGGCCGCTAAATACTTCGGCTTGGAATTAGCCGTCTATATGGTGAAAATATCTTATGAGCAGAAACCCTACCGGCGGTCGATGATGCGCACATTTGGTGCCGAGGTCATCGCTTCGCCAAGCATGTCGACTAAGGCCGGGCGCAAAATCATCACTGAGCGGCCCAACTATCAGGGCTCACTGGGCACCGCCATCAGCGAAGCTGTGGAACTGGCAATGAGCACGCCTAACTGCAAATATGTGTTGGGCTCAGTGCTCAATCATGTTGCGCTGCATCAAACGGTGATAGGCCTGGAAGCCGAGAAACAGATGGAAATGGCGGGCGAGTACCCCGATATGGTGGTGGCTTGTTTTGGCGGTGGTAGCAACTTCTCAGGACTGGCTTTCCCATTCCTGCGACACAAAATTGATGGGAGTAAGCCGTCTACGCAGTTTATTGCGGCTGAACCGGCCTCATGCCCCAAACTCACACGAGGCAAGTTTGTGTATGACTTTGGCGATGAGGCAGGTTACACGCCACTCATTCCCATGTATTCGCTGGGACATGAGTTCAAGCCGGCTAACATCCATGCCGGAGGTCTGCGCTACCATGGCGCCGGCTCAATTGTGAGTCAGTTGATACACGATAAGCTGATTGAGGCGGTCGATATTCCCCAGCTTGAGACGTTTGAGGCGGCAACAATGTTTGCGCGCGCTGAGGGCATTGTGCCCGCTCCCGAGTCGTCGCATGCCATCGCGGCGGTGATTCGTGAGGCTCTCAAGGCTCGCGAAGCCGGGCAAAAGAAGGTGATTCTGTTCAACCTCTCGGGTCACGGTCTCATCGACATGGCGGCCTATGACCGCTACTTTGCCGGCGATCTGCGCAACTACGAGGTGCCCGATGCCGATATCAAGGATGGTGTCAAATCCCTTGAATGACAGTTTCGCTCACACAAGATTAAGCACTAAGTAATTATAAACTTGAAGTGAGATGACCGCAATGGTGCATCTCACTTCTTAATGTTGTTTCAAATTATTTAACCCAATCCTAATGACTGATTGGGGTTTAAAGGATACTGATTATTTTGTGAGCGTGACAATAAAGGTTGCTATTGAAATGAGTGTACCCACAGCGCTCATACCCAAACTCAGGCCGGGAGGCACACTCCATGACGAACGGGCCTTGGAGGCATTGGGCTCCACATAGATGATGTCGTTTTGTTGCAAATTGAAGTGCGGTGACACGAGCAAGTTCTTGTCGAGCAGGCTGATGCGGTTCACGCTGCGACTGCCGTCGGCATTGGTGTGAATCACCATCACGTTGTCGCGGCGGCCCTGAATGTTCAGGTCACCTGCCTGAGCTATGGCCTCAAGCACATTCATGCGACCGTTGGCGGCCTTGAGCATACCGGGGCTCTTCACCTCGCCCAGCACATAGACGTGGAAGTTCTTGAAACGAACCTCAACATTGGGCTTCTCGGTCAAGTAGCGGGGATAAATCAGCGATGCGATGTGGTTCTGTACAGCACTCTGCGTCATGCCGCCAATGTGCAACTGGCCCAGCATCGGGAAGTCAATATAGCCATTGTTGTCAACCAAGTAGTAGTAAATGGAGTTCTCCTGGTCGTTGTTGTTCATGGTTGGGGTGGTTGCCAGATACTCAGTCTTGTTGAAGGGCTTGACGGCTTCGGCATTGAGGCTACCAACATTGATTTGAAGGATGTCGCCCGGCATGATGACGGGGTCAACGGCCTTGGCCGTGGCGTTCAGCACCTCGGCGGGAAGTTGGTCGGCGTCTTGCATGTAGGCAATGTTGGTGGGCGTTTTGCAACTGCCCATGATGATGGCGATGAGAGCCAACAGAAGAAGGGAATAATTTTTCATATAGCGTTTAAAGTTTTGGTTTTCTAAGCCACAAAGTTAGTCATTTTTATGTCACTGAAAACAAAAATGAATAAAAAACGCAAATTAAAGTGTGTTTTTTTGTCGTGTGCGGTATTTCAGCAACTTTTGCCTAAATCTTGAAAATATGTTAAAAGACCTATTAATTTGATTGATAATCAAAATAAAATCAGTAACTTCGTGTGGTTTTTCAGGACTGCATCTCATGCGGTTCTGTTCTAGACAATATGTATTCCCAATTAAACAACTAATAACTAATAACTTAAAAAATCATTTTTTTGTGAAAACCTTGAATTTTGAAGACCTAATCCAATTCAGGAAGAAAGCTCAAGCGAACCTTGAAGTTCGTGAATTGAGTTACGCTGCTGTGAGCGATAAGGCTTGCGGTCTTGCTGTGGGTACCGAGCACATTCAGTTGCTCTGCTGTGGCGGTACGGGTTGCAAGGCTTCGAGCAGTGCGAAAATCGTCGAGTGCCTCAAGGCTGTCATTGAAGACAATGGCATTGCCGACAAGGTTGAAGTAATCGTGACCGGTTGCTTCGGCTTCTGTGAGAAAGGCCCCATCGTGAAAGTGATTCCCGATAACACCTTCTACACTCAGGTTAAGCCTGAAGATGCCGAGGAGATTGTCAAGGAGCACGTGATTGCCGGTCGTCGTGTGGAGCGTCTGCTCTATCTCGACCCCAAGACCAACGAGCACGTGAGCGACTCCAAGCACATGGACTTCTATCGCAAACAGAAGCGTGTGGCTCTGCGCAACTGCGGCTTTATTGATCCTGAGAACATTGCTGACTACATCGCTCGCGATGGCTATGCAGCACTGTCGAATGCTCTCCAGAACCAGACTCCCGAGCAGGTGATTGAAGAAATCAAGAAATCGGGTCTGCGTGGTCGTGGTGGCGCCGGCTTCCCCACCGGTATGAAGTGGGGCTTTGCCCGTGGCTATCAGGCTGAGCACAAGTATGTGGTTTGTAATGCCGACGAGGGTGACCCCGGTGCATTCATGGACCGCTCTATCATGGAGGGTGACCCCCATTCAGTGATTGAGGCTATGGCCATTTGCGGTTTCTGTATTGGAGCCGATCAGGGTTTGATTTACATTCGTGCTGAGTATCCTCTGGCAGTGAACCGTCTGCGCATCGCCATCGACCAGGCTCGTGAATATGGCATGCTCGGTAAGAACATCATGGGTAGCGACTTCAGCTTCGATGTTGAGATTCGCTACGGTGCCGGTGCTTTCGTGTGCGGTGAAGAGACTGCGCTCATTCACTCAATGGAAGGCAAGCGTGGCGAGCCCACCCTGAAGCCTCCCTTCCCTGCCGAGAGCGGTTACAACGGATATCCTACCAACGTGAACAACGTGGAGACCCTGGCCAACGTGCCTATCATTCTCACCAAGGGTGCTGACTGGTTCGCCTCTATCGGTACTGAGAAGTCTAAAGGCACCAAGGTGTTTGCTTTGGCCGGTAAGATTAACAACGTGGGTCTTATTGAGGTTCCTATGGGTACTACTCTGCGCGAGATCATCTACGACATTGGTGGTGGCGTGAAGAACGGCAAGAAGTTCAAAGCTGTGCAGACCGGTGGTCCTTCAGGCGGTTGCTTGACTGAGAAACACCTTGATATCCCCATTGACTACGAGAGCCTTGGAGCCGCAGGTTCCATGATGGGTTCCGGTGGTATGATTGTGATGGACGAGGACGACTGTATGGTTTCGGTTGCCAAGTTCTATCTTGAATTCACCGTGGGCGAGTCGTGCGGTAAGTGTACTCCCTGCCGCATCGGTAACAAGCGTATGCTTGAAATCTTGACCCGCATCACCGAGGGCAAGGGAACGATGGACGACATCGAACACCTGAAGAGTCTTGCTGCAACCATCAAGGATACTGCTCTGTGCGGTCTCGGCCAAACTTCGCCGAACCCCATCCTGTCGACTATCGACAATTTCTACGATGAATATGTGGAACACGTGAAGAATCACAAGTGCCGTGCCGGTCAGTGCAAGGCCCTGTTGACCTACACCGTGAATCCCGAGAAGTGTAAAGGCTGCGGCGCTTGTGCCCGCAATTGTCCTGCCGACGCCATTATGGGCGACGTTCGCAAGCCTCATGTGATTAATCCATTCAAGTGCATCCGCTGCGGTATGTGCCAGTCACGTTGCAAGTTCGATGCTATTCAAGTTTTCTAACTCTCTTTACACTCATTAATTCATCATGGAAGAAAAAATGATTCAACTCACAATAGATAATCATGCAGTGGAGGTGCCTCAGGGAACCACACTGCTCGAGGCCGGCAAGATGATCGGCATCGATATTCCCACCTTGTGCCACATTGACCTGAAAGGCACTTGCGTGAAAAACAAACCCGCTTCGTGCCGTCTGTGTGTGGTCGAGGTTGAGGGCCGTCGCAATTTGGCTCCCGCCTGTGCCACCGCTTGTATGCCCGGCATGGTGGTTTACACCAACTCGGCTCGCGTGATTCGCGCTCGCAAGACCATTGCCGAGCTCATCCTGAGCGACCACCCCAATGACTGTCTCACTTGCCCCAAGTGCAGCGACTGCGAACTGCAGCGCCTGGTGATGCGTCTGAACATTCGTCAGATGCCTTACAACGATGGTGCCAAGAGTGAGCGTAAGAACGAGGTGACACCCGCCATCACTCGCAACATGGAGAAATGTATCTACTGCCGCCGTTGCGAGAGCGTGTGTAACAATGTGCAGAGCGTGGGTGTTCTCGGCGCAATCCGTCGCGGTTTCGACACCACCATCGCTCCCACCTTCGACCGTATGTTCGTTGACACTGACTGTACTTATTGCGGCCAGTGTGTGGCAGTGTGCCCCGTGGGTGCTCTCACCGAGCGTGACTACACCGATCAACTGCTCGACGACCTCACCAACCCCGACAAGGTGGTGGTGGCTCAGCCCGCTCCCGCCGTGCGTTTCGCTCTGGGCGAGGAATTCGGCATGCAACCCGGCACCGCTGTTACCGGCAAGCTGGCAACTGCGTTGCGCGACCTGGGCTTCGATTATGCATTTGACACCGACTTTGGTGCCGACCTCACCATCATGGAAGAGGGTGCTGAGATTCTTGATCGCCTGCAGAAATTCCTGGCCGGCGACAAGAGCGTGAAGCTCCCCATCATGACTTCGTGCTGTCCCGCTTGGGTCAACTTCTTTGAGCACAACTATCCCGACCTGCTCGACTATCCCTCGAGCGCCAAGTCGCCCGCTCAAATGTTTGGCGCTATTGCCAAGACTTATTGGGCCGAGAAGATGGGCATCCCTCGCGAGAAACTCGTCGTGGTATCAATCATGCCCTGTCTTGCCAAGAAGTATGAGTGCGGACGTGAGGAGTTCAAGGTGAACGGCAATCCCGATGTGGACTACAGCATCTCGACCCGCGAACTTGCCCGCCTCATTAAGCGCGCTAACATCAACTTCCCCAAGCTGCCCGACAGCGAGTTCGACAGCCCGCTGGGCGAATCGACCGGTGCTGCCGCCATCTTTGGCGTGACCGGCGGTGTGATGGAAGCTGCTCTGCGTACCGTCTATGAGGTGTACACCGGCAAGACCCTGCCGCACATCAACTTTGAGAATGTGCGCGGTTTCGACGGCATCCGTGAGGCCACCATCGACCTCAACGGATTTGAACTCAAAGTGTGCGTGGCTCACACGCTGAGCAACGCTCGCATCATCATGGACAAGCTCCGTGCAGGTGAACTCAACTATCATGTAGTGGAAGTCATGGCTTGCCCCGGCGGCTGTATCGGTGGTGCCGGCCAGCCCTATCACCATGGCAACATCGAGATTCTCAAAGCTCGTCGCGATGCCCTCTATGCCGAGGATGAAGGCAAGAAGCTGCGCAAGAGCCACGAGAACCCCGACATCCAGAAACTCTACAAGGAATTCCTGGGTCAACCCCTCAGTGAGAAGTCGCACCACCTGCTTCACACTCACTATTTCGACAAAACTATTAAGTAACAGGCTATAAATACATTATTTAATATGGCAAAAGAAATTAAACTGGCATGTGATGTTATCGAAAAGGTAGAGGCCATTTGTGACAAGCACGGTAACAAACCCGGTGAACTGATTAATATTCTGCATGAGGCTCAGTCGCTCCACGGCTATCTGCCTGAGGAGATGCAGCGCATCATCGCTCGCAAGCTCAACATTCCCGCCTCAAAGGTCTATGGCGTGGTGACGTTCTACTCCTTCTTCACCATGACTCCCAAGGGCAAGCACCCCATCTCGGTGTGCCTCGGTACGGCTTGCTACGTGCGCGGCTCTGAGAAACTGCTCGAGGAAATCAAGCGCATCCTCAAGATTGAGGTGGGCGAGACTACTCCTGACGGCAAGTTCTCGCTCGACTGCCTGCGTTGCGTGGGCGCCTGCGGTCTTGCTCCCGTGGTCACCATCGGCGAGAAGGTCTACGGCCGACTCCAACCCAAGGACATCCAGAAGATTCTTGACGAAGTGGGCGACTAATTCCCCCGCATCGCAAGTTGAGAATCGTCAATAAAGCTGAAATCGTATACATTGCGATTCATCAATAACCATCAGCCACAAGCACCCCATGTGTTTTGTGGCTGATGTTTTTTATTGGCCATTTTAGAGAAAAACTCTGAAAAGCGTCTACTACCGTTGCCTGGCATGGTGAATAGTAAAATTTTGTACAGAAAATGCCCTGAAAAGTCATTTTGTGTTCAATTTTTTACTGTTGCGTTTTGCCGATATGTTAATGTGGCGATAAGTTATTTGAGCGTCATGTGTAGTTAATTGAGTTTTTTTTCTTAATTTTGTGGAGCAATGTTGTGGTCGCTGCCTGATTCTTGTCGACAGAGTGTTGAGCGGCAATGATATTAGCCAAGAGTTTTAATTGTTTATCAATGGATTTAACATATGCCTGTAAACAACCAACCCCAGAACCCCGCGAATCCAGTATCGGCTAATCAGCCGACGTCAGTTAACGATCAGCAATATGGCTTGCAAGCGCATGAGTATGTACAAATCCAGTGCTGCTCGGGCAAGAAGTGCCGCAAGAACGAAAGCGAGCGCATCATCAACCTGTTCAAGGTCATGCTCCATGCCCATGGCATCGACGACATGGTCGATGTGGTCACCTCGGGCTGCTTCGGTTTTTGCGCCAAGGGTCCCATTGTGCGCATCCTGCCCGATAACATCACCTACACCCATGTGCGGCCTGAGGATGTGAATGTGATTGTGGAGAAACACATTGTGCGCGGTGAACTTGTCGACGAATTGAGATATGTGGAGGTGGCAGCGCACCACATTGAGGTGGAGTCGCAGCACTGGAGTTCGTTCAAGCGTCCGGTGTCGCTCGACTCAATGTTGAACAACTACATCTACGAAATTGGCGGTACGCCTTTCCTGAATGTGCTGTCCTATGCAATCGACCCTGAGAAGTGTCGCGGTTGTACTGCCTGCAAGCGCAACTGTCCGGTCAATGCCATCACAGGTGTTGTGAAGCAACCTCACACCATCAATCCCTACAAATGCACCTGCTGTGGCAAGTGCAAGACCAAGTGCAGGTTCGAAGCCATCGACGGGCCCATCGGCGTGCTCGATGAGCGCAACTCCATCAATGATGTGATGGCCGACATTCACAATCCTGACAAGCTGGTCATCGCACAAACCGCACCGGCCGTGCGCTTTGCGCTGGGCGAGGAGTTTGGCTTGGCACCCGGCACGGTTGTCACGGGCAAGATGATTACCGCACTGCGTCGGTTGGGTTTTGACTATGTGTTCGACACCAACTTTGGCGCCGACTTCACCATTATGGAAGAGAGCGCCGAGCTCATCGACCGCCTCAAGCGTCACATGGCTGGCGACCCCGATGTGAAGCTGCCTATGACCACCTCGTGCTGTCCGGCTTGGGTCAATTTCTTTGAGAACGATTTCCCCGATTTGCGCGAGTATCCCTCGACCTGCAAGTCGCCCGCACAGATGTTCGGCACCATCGCCAAGAGCTATTGGGCCGAGAAAATAGGCATTCCCAGCGAGAATATCGTTATTGTCTCTATCATGCCTTGCGTGGCAAAGAAATATGAGTGCGCTCGCGATGAATTCATTTTCGAGGGTACTCCCGATGTGGATTGCAGCATCACCACCCTTGAGTTGGCTGAGATGATTAAGGACAACGGCATAGACTTTGCAGCCTTGCCTAACGGAGAATTTGACTCCCCACTGGGCGATGCTACGGGCGCCGGTACCATATTTGGCACCACCGGTGGCGTGACCGAGGCTGTGCTGCGCACCGCCTACGAGAAGTTTACCGGCAAAACGCTACCCAAGCTCGAATTTACTGAGGTGCGCGGCATGGACGGTATTCGCGAGGCGACCATCGACATGAACGGCTTTGAGCTGAAAGTGTGCGTCGTGCACACGCTCAACAATGCCCGCATTGTCATGGACAAGTTGCGTGCCGGCGAACTTGACTATCACCTGGTTGAGGTGATGTCGTGTCCGGGTGGATGCATTGGCGGCACCGGCCAACCTTATCACCACGGCGACATTTCGGTGCTCGAGGCACGGCAGCGTGCCATGTATGCCACCGACGTTACCAAGATGGTGCGCAAGAGCCATGAGAGCCAGGCTGTGAAGCAAGTTTACGACGAGTTCCTGGGCGAGCCCTTCGGTCCTAGAGCTCACAAACTGCTCCACACGAAATTCCGCGACAAGTCCATCCTCCAGTAATCCATATAGAAATTGGCTTGCCATTATTTTCACTAACTTCTTTATTATTTAGGGGAGGGGGATGTGGGATAATATACAAATAAAGTAAAATTTTGTACAGAAAATACCCTAAAAAGTCATTTAGTGTTCAAATTTTTACTACTTTTGCAGTATGAATAATGTTTTAGAAACATTAGGAGTGATTCCAGTCAGCAATTCTGTTTTGTCGAGTTTGTTTCCAGAAACCAAGAACAAGAACAAGAAAATCAGCAGATTGGAGCAGTTGGGTGACATCATCCGGCTCAAGCGTGGCTTGTATGTTGTGTCTCCGCGCATCACAGGCAAGCCACTGTCGGTAGAATTGATGGCCAATCACATCTATCCGGTTTCCTACGTGTCGTGTTACAGTGCCCTGCGATATTACGGACTGATTCCTGAACAGGTGTTTGTGACTCAATCTATGACTATAAAGCATAGCAGAACATTCATCAATGAGTTCGGACGTTTTGAGTACATACACATTTCGCAAGCGGCCTTTCCCATTGGTGTCACGCAAGAGAGCAATGAGGAGTATTCTTTCTTGATTGCAACACCTGAAAAAGCGTTGTGTGACTTGATAACAACGCAATCGATGCTCAATTTACGTTATTTAGATGAAGCCTATAAGTATCTAAGTGAAGACCTGCGACTCAACATGGAGGCGTTTTTCGAGATGCGTGTTGAGATTTTTAAGCAGTTTGCAGCCATAGGTAAGAAATCGAGCAGTATAAAAACAATCATTAAATTAATAGAGAAGGGATGAACGAACTATATCAATCAATGCTTGACCGCTATGATTTGTCGACAACTCAAAAGCGACGCAATGCCACATTTGAGGTGAATCAGCAAATTATTCTTGCCGGACTGTATCATGGTGGTTTCTTCGAGCGTGCTGCTTTCTATGGCGGCACCTGCCTGAGAATCTTCCATGGCCTTCAACGGTTTAGCGAGGATATGGATTTCTCACTCTTGCAACCAGATGAGAACTTTAGTTTCAGCACATATTTCCAACCCATCATTGAGCAGTTTGAATTGGTGGGTCGCATGGTTGAGATTACCAAGAAAGACAAGAAGTCGTTCAGCAAAGTAGAATCAGCATTTCTTAAGGATAATACTGATGTTTATGATCTGTCGTTTACTTCCGAGAAATCAATAAAAATCAAGATAGAAGTTGATATTGTTCCTCCTTTGCTTTTTACGACCGAACAAAAGCTCTTATTGCAGCCTTATTCATTCATGACTCGTTGCTTCACTTTACCTTGTTTGTTTGCGGGAAAGATGCATGCATTGGTTTTCAGAGCATGGAAAAATAGGGTTAAGGGTCGTGACTGGTACGACTTCGAGTGGTATGTGAGAAATGGTGTGCCACTCGATTTCAGGCATCTGCAGGAAAGAATCAGGCAGTTTAATGCTATGGAGATAACAAAAGAGGAGTTTATGCAATTACTCAAGGAAAGGCTTGGGAGCACAAGCATTAGTCTGGTTAAACAAGATGTGATGCCTTTTGTGCGAAACCCTGAAGAGATTGAAATCTGGTCGAATGACTATTTTCTTCAGCTTGCTGATATGATAAAATTCGATGCTTAATCATCCATCCTCCAGTAACTTCTAAAGCTATTTTTAGGAGTTCCTACGGCAGAAATCAAACAAATTTGAACAAATAGAATGCTAATTAGATGGACATCATGCGAGTTTAAAATTACAGTTTCGCTAAAATTCGATTATTAATTATTTTACGGCAATGCCGTTAAGGAGTCAAAACGCTAAATCAATTATAGCTTTCGTTTATAATAATCATATAAATACAGCGAAAGAACAAACAAAAGTTGACATTATATTTATTAGTCCTATGGCACAATATAAACAATCAGACATAACAGATATTTATTGGGCCTCTAATGAGGGTTTCAAAGGTGGACGTGATCCGCTTGGCATTCAAAACAGTTCAATAGCAACTTATACTAAATTATTGCCAGGGCTTACTAATTTGACAAGGCATATACGGTATTATAGTCTATACTGCTGGCTTTTAAGTGAATATGATAAATTGGAGATAAGTGGAAAAACTTCCCTTCACCAATATAATTTTATACGTAGGGCTGAATTGGGGATGGCTTTTATTATGAAAGATCAGGGAGTTGGGTCAATTGTCGGTGCGATGTTTATCAACCAAAAGCGATATAAGTTGATAGATGAAGGTATCTACAATATCGCTGATGGAGCAGACTTTGACTCCAACGAAAAGTATTGGACATTTAAAACCGGTGCTTTTGGTCAGTACTATCTTGGTTCCCTCATTTATTATGAACTTGTAAAGATTGAGGAGGGGCGTTTCTACTTGCGGAAGAAAGGCAAAGAACTAGCAATGGCATTTAGCTTAAGTGTAGAGGCAAATACAAGGGATTTGTTTATTGAATGCATTCTTGATGGTCGCATAGAAGAAAAAGAAATTAATAAGTTACAGTCTTTAGCTATTCATAATATAGCATTAAAATCAAAAGAATGGCAATCTCTTAATCACCTCCTTATAAAAGAAGACGAGGAATCATCATTTCGTAAAGAGACAATATATCTATTACTGCGTGATTTAAATAATGCAATAGAGATAGATGATTTTGTGAAGAATCGTTTCCTACATGTTAATGAAGACAAGAGTGTTGCAGCTTCTTTTGGATGGTATTTCTATTATTTATGTGAGTGTTTACATTATAGTGTAGACTCCATTTTTTGTCTTGTGCTTAACAAAATTCACGATCTACACAATCCTCCAATACGAGTTTTGACAGAAGATATTGTATCTTCTATTATGTCTACTTTAGATGGTAAATATAAAACCATTGATGAGTGGAAAAACGATACGCTTGGAAACATTGATGAACTATACGATAAGCTAAGAGAAACTATAAAAAATCAAGAATATATTCAAGCAGCCTTTCTATCTCTTACTCTATTATTGCGATTATTCAATGAATTTGAAATGAACAAAAAGGCTATTCTTGGTTTTGAAAAGCAGAATGACCTCAAACGCCAACGGGGAATTCTCAGCGAGGGACTTAATGCTTATGTTTCCCAATATCTTTCTTGGCCTATATCGAAGTATATTCCAACTTTAGTAACCCAAATTATGCAAGAGCATACTATTATAGCAATTGGGAAAATGGGCCGAAATAATTCTGACCTTCGAAAGTTTATTTATGAGGAAGGGAGAATCGTATTAGTTGAGATCCGATATCCGGTAGAAACGTCACCACGTGTCGATTCATTATTTAATTATCTGAAAGATTTGAGCTATCTTGATTCGAATAACAATCTTACGGATGTAGCATATAATTTTCTTCGCAATTATGGAAAAAAATGAACATGCCATATTTTTGGATATTCCCAGTGGAGGAAAGAATGGAAAGTTTCATTCTGCCGTTTTAAGCACATATTCTATCGACCTCATTCATTTCGATGCTCAGTTGCTAAATCTACTTCATCGTAAACAAATATGCAGTGTAAATATATTTGTGGATTATAATCAAATGGAGAAATCTATGGAATACGTAAATCCCTTATATATGAGAAGAATTGGCAGAGATTATTGTGTAACTGGCATAAATGTTGTTGGAGCCTTTCATCCTAAGATTAATTTTTTTGTTGGTGATGATTCTGTGCTAGTTGTATTTGGTACAGGTAATTTGACAGTAACGGGGCATGGAAAAAACCATGAAGCCTTTACTGGATTCATGATTGATAAAGATAATGATTTGCATCGTCCGTTAATTGAGGAATGCTGGAAATATTTATTGCAATTCACTAGTCAATGTGGCGAATTTGAGCGAAATAGGATTTTGCGTGAAATTCCTGAAAACTGTTCTTTTTTGGATTCATCATTCACCATTGAGCCTCATAGAGTTTGGAACATACAAGAAGGAATTGATGCAGCATTGTTGTATAATGATACAAACTCAAGCATTTTGCGGCAAATTGTCAATCTAATCCCTTTAGAAGATGTTCAAAAAGTCACTGTTGTAAGTCCATATTTTGATGAAAGGGGAGAGTCTATAGTGAACCTATCTAATATTTGTTCTAATGCACAAATTGATGTCCTTATTCATGAAGATTGTTCATTACCTCCATGCATGATGCCTTCAAATAAACGTATCACCTTCTATGATTTTAATGATACGAAAAGAGGTAGGATGAAGTTCAAAACTTTTAATAGACAGTTACATGCAAAGATTTTGCATTTCAAAACTTCATATTATGAATATTGTGTCATAGGTAGTGCCAATGCCACAATGCCCGGACTCGGTTTTTTGAAAAAAAGAGGTATCAATGAGGAATTCTGTGTATTATATCGTTCAAAGAACAGAGATTTCTTGTCTTTACTTGGTCTGAAGCCCAAGAAGAAACTTAGCATGAAAATACACGATATGAAACGAATTAGATCAAACGAAAACAATGACCCACTAAGAAAGCATAGAATCATATCTGCCCAATATGAGAATGATAGTATCATTGTTTGTTGCGAAGAAAAGATCTCTCACCATATACATCTTGCTATTGATAATGGCTCAAATGCCGTTTTATTCAAATCGATATTTAACAAAAACGGTAAATATATAGTTGAGGAGAAACTCGATAAAAAACCATCTACATGCTATCTCATCAATAAAAATAAAGAACGGGTGTCTAATATCGTATTCATCAACTGGATTGAGATGCTAGAAACAACAAATCCTTCTAAAACAAGCAGAAACCTTAATCGGTTTATCTCCCGTATCGAAAATGAAGGATATGAGGGTATGGATGTGGCAGATATTCTTTCAGATATAATGTGGGAGTTAGTTGATGATGAAAACGATAACAATAATAGCCTTGTTAAGACTGCATCAGGAAATATAAAAACAAATGGCAACACCCTTCCAGAAATAAAATACAATGTAGAATATGATAATGACGATGCTAAAAGTAGGCATATTATAGTAGTTGATAGGACATCTCGTCTAATCGAATGCATTGAGGAGAGCATTAGAAGAAAAATCCGCTCCATTAATGATGCCATAATTGATGAAGAAGAGGAAGGCTCTGCAGAAATAAGCAATGACCGAGACATAGAAGAACAAGATGATATAATAATTAGCAAGAAAAGTTTTAAAAGTTATGGTGATTTATCAACATCATTATTGAATAAATATAAGAAATTGCTTATAAAACGTGGTGAACAAGTTCGTAAATCAGGAGACCGCATCATTACGAAAGATGACTTAAATTTTTTCTCTCTTTCATTTTTTACTGCAATGGAGATATGCTATTTAAATAGATTTCGTTATGTTTTTGATGAAAATGATTCGATGACACGTAGTTATTATCAAAAATTACTCTATGATAGTCTTGATAGAAGCATATCACATATTGGATTGACAGCTCTTGAGCGGTTTGTTAGTTTTTGTAATGGCATGAGAATCCCACCACTAGATGAAAGCTATAGAACTGTTGTTAACCGTTTTATGAAATATGTAATACTTTATGGTACTCTATTTTATAAGTTTGTTAATTATAATGAGATTCAAGCTAAAGGCAAATATATTATAAAATACATAAAAACATTGACGTCCATTTTTGGTATACCCTCTATAGAGTATCTTAAACAGGAATTGGCACCGTTATCTGAACGATATGATTATGTTTTCCGTATGCATCATGTTGTAGGAATGTTAGAACTACTTAATAAATCATAGAGAACAACATAATGATCTCATATGAGCGAGTTTTGCATATTATTCCTTATGTGTGAAAAGTATCAACAAATCCCAAGGTACTGAACTATTCATCAGTCATAAGAATAGTGAAAGTACCCAATGCGACTCCCTTTTGAGTCTTTACCATTTTTCCTCAATTATACTCTCACTATCTTTGCGCACATATACGAACCTTAATAGATTTCCTTCATGAAAACACAACCCAAAACCCTCAATGCCACCATCGCTCAGCTCGTTCATGGCAACGCTGTGCGCAGTTACATCATCAATGTCATTATAGCACACAACGGCCGAATTTCCATTGCTGGCATTGCCAAGCTCATGTTACGTTCACGCGAGGCCATAGCAAAACACATCCGCATGCTCGAAGCCATGAGAGTCATTCAGCACGTTGGCACCCATCGAAAAGGTTACTGGCGAGTTGTGCCACTCAATCAAGGCCAGCTCAACCAACTCATGGGCATCACGCCTCAAGTGGCCCAGAGGTTCAATGTTATGCGACTCAAATCACACTCAACGAGAGTACATGAAAACGCCACGGAAGCACACGATAACTTTACGGAAGCACACAAACAGGCCACGGAAGTACACAAAACGGCCTCGAAAGCACACAATGCATCCACGAAAGTACACAACGCCGATTACGACGATTTTTTCACAGTATCGTATGGTTATTAGCGAGTTACGCTATTTCTTAATATCCCAAACCCCACGAGAGTACCATGAAATTTCCCCAACATTCACTCCCACGCCCTTCCCGCCTCCCAAAATCTTTTGCTCTTCTGTTCTTCTATGTTGTAATCCAAATTTTGCTTTAATATTTAATTGTATT
>CAMKGM010000015.1 GCA_946412245.1 uncultured Bacteroidales bacterium | reverse complement strand
AAGGTTCGGCCGCCCATGCTGCCATGCACGCCGTCATTGTCACTAAAAGAATAAAAAATCGTTTCATATTATGTTTGTTTTTAAGTTTATAGTTTTCAGTTTTCTAGATGCTCTAGCCCTACTAGACTATCTAGAAATGCTAGAGGGGCTAGAGGGGCTAGAGGGCATCTGAACCAACTATCATCATTGCTTGAGGATGATGTTGACGAGGGCGGTGACGTCGGAGACGTTGACAATGCCATTGCCGTCAACGTCGCCACGGGTCATGTCCTTTGGGATGACGAACAGAATCATGTTGACGAGGGTGGTGACATCGCTTACATTCACGGCTCCGTCGCCGTTCACGTCACCGCGCAGATTGTTGCCGATGACAACTCGGGTGGCGACATTGCCGCTTGCATCATACATGGCAGCATTACTGAAATAGCCTCCTTCGGGTTCAATGAAACTCAGACCATCTTCCAGATCCAAGTCACCCATGCCCCGTATTGCACCTTGAGAGCCAGTGGCAAGCACATTAGTCCCGCTTCCCTTGACAACCAATTTGGTGTTGCTCGGGGTGGAAGAATAGATACCATTTGTGCCTCTAACTACCAGGTTGTGGACATTATTGATCGTTACGGTCTTACCACCTTTAATGGCGATGCCGACCCGCCGCCCTTGTATCGCAAGTGTGTCACCTCCTGTTATCGTAGTGTTGGCCAGCACCATCCCAACCACATCAGAGGCATTTGGCGTCACTAAGATGCTATTGGTACCCTTCAGGCTGATGGTCAGTCCGTCTATGTCACTTCTTATGCACGCTTTGTTAAGCACCGCACCACAAGTCAACCTGGCATTATCAAGCGTCAGCGTCTTGCTCGACGCATCATATTTCATCGTGCCGCTCACACCAGTAATGCCACTGAGGTCGTTACAGTTCCCGCCAGCCACTTGTATGTCATTGATCCAAAGGTCATAGACTTCACCGGTGAAATAGCCTGGGTTGCTGGGACCACCATCAACATGAGCATAAGAGGCATCAGTGTGACTTGAACTATAGGTGGTTCCTGCACCACCCACTAACGAAGTGCATCCTTCAAACATATAGTATGAATTTAACAATGACGCTGTGCTCCAATTACCCGCAATAATTGTTTTAAGATTAGAACATTTCTGGAACATATTGGTCATTCGTTCTACTTTTGAAGTGTTGAAACTGCTCAAATCAAGTGTGACTAGCTTGCTGCAATTATAGAACATATCATCCATGTGAGTCACTTTAGAAGTATTAAAACTACTAAGGTTAAGGTTCGTCAAGTTTACGCAGTTAGCGAACATTTGATTCATATTATCCACACTCGATGTATTGAAACTGCTCAGGTCAAGGCTATTCAGCTTTGCGCATAAACAGAACATCATCCCCATGTTTTCAACTTTCGAGGTGTTGAAACTGCTCAGGTTAAGATTTTCAAGGTTTTTACAAGCATTAAACAAGCAATACATGTCAGTTACCTTAGAAGTATTGAAGCTGCCCACATTGAGGCTCACAAGACTTGAGCAATCTTCAAACATGCAATTCATGTTGGTCACATTTTCTGTGTTGAAGCTACTAAGGTCAAGAGTGGTTAGTTCTGTACATTTGATAAACATAGCTGACATATCAGTAACTTTCGAAGTATTGAAGTTGCTAAGGTCAAGACTAGTAAGACTGTTACATTTGCGGAACATTCCTGACATATTATTCACTTCGCTCGTGTTTAAGTAATTTAAGCCCGTGATTGTAGTAAGTTTATCCATTTCATCAAACCAAAAATAAGTACTAGTGGGGCGTGCTTGGGCAAACGAGGGATCAAAGACCACTCGCGTTACATTGACATTGGTGTGGTCCTCATACCACTTTGGAATATAGCTTGATGTATTCAGACTATAAGCTCCTGCAGGCTTATCTCCGTAATAGAAGGTAAGCGTGGTGTTGCCAGGGGTGTAAACCGCATAGCCTTCGGCTGCCCATGCTGCAACGCAGGCCGTCATCGTCACTAGGAAAATAAATAATCGTTTCATAGCTATATGATTTGAAGTTATTTCTTGATGTTTATTTCTGGATTATTTTAATTAGATAAAAATAATATTTTAAAATGATAACTTTGTTTGCAAATTTAATAATAATATTTAATAAATCAAAAAAGTCTATACATGTTTATTGATTTCATCTATTATCTTAATTAGAAATATCCATTTGGCATTCCCTCCATTTGTGTGACTAACATTGCTGGTCGTATTTCTGTCATATATCTTTGCCCGCACACTCACGATCTTTGATAAGTTTTTAATCATTTTGAAGTCTGTTTAACGGAGCCCTCCATGTCCTCCGGGAACTCTGAGGCACGAACGCAGTACGAAAGCACACGAACGCAGTACGAAAGTACACGAACGCAGTATGAAAGCACACGAACGCAGTACGAAAGCACACGTTCGCGGTATGATATGGAAGTGTTTAATGTTGTTCAGAGTCAGCCAATTAATCAAGCCAAACACACAAGTTTCCATGATTTCCCAACTTTCCCAGCTTTCCCAACATTCCCAAATAACTCATCCATCCCACCCATCCCGTCTAGCGCATCAAGAACATATAGTGCTGCTAGAACATCTAGAACATCTAGAACATCTAGAACATCTAGAACATCTAGAACTGCCAACTGCCAATCGCCTTAAAAAAACAAAGTGTGCCGCCCGAGAGGGGGCAGCACACTTGATGCGATGAAAAGTGATGATGAAATCGTTAGACTTCTTCTTTTGCGACAGCCTTCTTGCCATGCTGTTCTTTGATTTTGAGCACGAAGAATGCACCACATGCTAGCAAAATAGCAGAAACGAACATCATGTACTTCATGGTTCCGCCGAATTGTTCAAAAATCCACATGAAACCGAAGCCTGCTACACTCGCTACAATCTGTGGAATGCAGATGGTGCCATTGAATAGGCCCAGATATGTGCCCATGTGGGTGTCACCTTCAAGCGCATTGGTGACAATGGTAAAGGGAAGGGCGAGCATTGCAGACCATGTGCATCCAATGAGCGCAAGTGGCAGAATGAGCACATACTGATTGGTGATGAACGGAATCATGGCAAAACCCACAGCACCGAGCAGAATGCTTACGATATAGGCTTGCTTGCGCTCTTTGAAACGCGGAATAACCATAGCCCAAAGAACTGCTGCAATTGATTCAACGCCAAAAATTACACCGACCCAGTCACCTGCACTCTGGAATGCTGCCGATTTGGAGTCGAATGTGTTCCAGCATGTTTCGGCTATTGTTCCTGTTGTATAGTTCCACATGAACAAGAAAGCAGCCCAGCAGAAGAACTGCACAAGTCCCACTTGCCAGAATGTGGATGGGGCTTTTTTGAGCAGTGAAAGCATACTTTCTTTCTTCTCTTCTTCGGGTTTGGGCTCTTGGTACTGAGCAAATTCTTCTGGCGGCATCTCCTTGACATTTATGCAAGTGTAGATAACACACAGAATAAGCACTGCTGCACCAATGTAGAACGACCAAGTGAGATTGGCGGGAACGCCTTGAGATGCATCTTTGCTCATTCCGAACCATGCCAGCGCGAAAGGCAATACCGATCCCACAACTTGACCTGCGTTGACCAGCAAACTTTGGATAGAGTAAGCGCGTGTCTTTTGTTTCTCGTTCACCATATCGCCCACCATCATCTTGAACGGCTGCATGGCCATGTTAAGGCTGGTGTCGAGCAACATGAGAATGATGGTGCCCAAAAGCATGGCAACCCAAAATACGCTGCTCAGTTTTCCGGCATTAGGCAACAGGCACATGACAATAACTGAAACGGCTGCACCGGCAATGAGATAAGGAACACGACGACCCCATTTGCACCAAGTGCGGTCGCTCCACTTTCCAACGAAGGGCTGAACAATGAGACCCATAAGTGGGGGGAGGATCCAGAAGAAACTCAGAGCCTTAGGGTTGGCTCCCATAGTTTGGAAAATTCGGCTGATGTTGGCTGTCTGCAGAGCATAGGCAATCTGCACGCCAAAGAAACCTAAACTGATGTTCCACAGTTGTTTCTCGCTTAAATTCGGTTTTGTTTTCATATTGTAGAATTTTGATAATTAAATCGTTTTGAGCGCAAATACGATGGTGTGGCGGTAGGTTTCGCCCGGGCTGAGCACTTGCGAGGGGAAGTTGGGGTGGTTGGGTGCGTCGGGCATCCCCTGGCACTCAATGGCCACGCCGTCGTAGTCGTTATAGGGTCGCAAACCGCCCTTGTTCAGGGGTGAGCCGGCGAGCCAGTTGCCGGTGTAGACCTGTGCCGCGGGTTGTGTGGTTGAGATTTCAAGCATTCGGCCGCTCGTGGGCTCATGCAAACTCGCCACCTGCTTCAGTTCGCCCGCCTGCCAGTCGTCTACCACCCAGCAATTGTCATAGCCCTTGCCGTAGTTCAGCGCGGGGAAATCTTGGCGGATGTCCTGTCCTAACCGTTTAGGCTGCCTGAAGTCCATCGGAGTGTCCTCCACGGGAGCCATCTCGCCGGTTGGAATCAGCGTCTCGTCGGTGGGCAGGTAGCGCGAGCACATTAGCTGCAGTTCGTGATCCAGTGCCGTGCCGCTATTCTCTCCGGCCAAATTCCAGTAGGTGTGGTTTGTCAAGTTCACTACCGTCTTCTTGTCGGTAGTGGCGGTGATGTCCAGTCGCAACTCGTTGGTGTCGCTCCAAGTGTAGCGCGCTTGCACCCGCAGTGTGCCGGGGTAGTGTTCGTCGCCATCAGGGCTCACAAGGGTGAAGGTTACGCCACTGTCGGTGGCTTCGCTCTCCCACAGCTTGTTGCTGAAGCCCTCGGGACCGCCATGCAGGGCATTTGGCCCATTGTTGATGGCCAGTTGGTAGTCCTTGCCGTCGAGTGAGAATTGGCCACGTGCAATGCGGTTAGCATAACGGCCGGGAATCTTGCCGGCGCAAGGGCCGTCGTAGAAGTAGTCATCGGCGTGGGTATAGCCCAGCACCACATCGGCCATCTTGCCCTTGCGGTCGGGTGCCGTCAGCGACACGATGCCCGCTCCCAGCGAACTCAGTCGCACAGCAGCGCCGCACGCATTCACCAGCGTGTACATCTTAATCTCGCCCCGGGGCGTCACTATTGTTTCTTGTTTAATGGTCATCTTGGTTGAAATTTAGTTGGTTATAACGATTATCGCAAATTTACACATTATTTATTGCACATGAAAATATTTTTGATGCCTCAGTTGTTTTTCGTCATGCAATCGTTTGCTCTCCAACTTGTAATCCCCAATCCTAATGACCGCCGCGAATTGGGATAATAAAAAAAATTAACCAATAAATTGCCCAGTTGGTAATTAATTAGTAACTTTGCAGCGCATTTTGTGACGCACGTCTACCAAAATAGCTGCTCGGATGGTGGAATCGGTAGACACGAGGGACTTAAAATCCCTTGGCCATTACGGCTGTGCGGGTTCAAGTCCCGCTCCGAGTACATTAAAAGCACCAATAATTCACTAATATTCAGTGTTTTATGGTGCTTTTTATTTTATGTTGCACAAACTATGCACAAACTTTTCTTCAAAAAGGTCTTTTTCTGCCCATTTTCAAAAGAAAAACTTTTTTGTTTCTTCGTGTGCATAATGAGGGCACAAAAATATTTCTTCGTGCGTGTAGTGACCCCATAAAAATATTTCTTCGTGTGCGTGTAATGAGGGCGAAAAAATCCACCAAACACATATTGTTTTTAATGGAAAAGCCAGTGAGCCATGAAGGCACACTGGCAGCACACAAGAAGAATAACATTAATCACTCAATCCATTTTCATGCATAAGTGCATCAAATTTCTTATTATCGAAAGTTATATATTCTTCATCAAAAGCATCGGCAGTGCAGATTTTCTTGATTTCTTCCACTGGATTCTGCTGGCTGGTGTCCATGATTTCGATCTTGCCAATAACATACATGGCTGCTTTAAGCCTTGCAGCTTCATTGTCGGATTTCAAAGTTTCCCTTACAGCTTGCAGTGCATCTTCGTACAAGCCAAATAATCCATTCTTGATGTTGTCCTGAATGATTTGGCACTGCTGATTATAGAAGCATTGAAAATTTATTTTCTGCTGCCACAAGTAAATTGTAGCCCTATTCACATTAACCTTGCTGGCTACTTCAGTAACACTTTCACCTGAAGCCAGCAGCACTGCTGCTTGTTCTTGTTGAGGTGTCAAGCCAGTCACCAGTGTCAAGTTTGTCGATTTTTGTTGCATTGTGTTGAGGTTTTTATAGAAAGAAAAAAGTTAAAATCACCAAAGGTGAGTTATATAAATTCTTATTATATAAAATTAATTATAATATTATATATCAATTATTTAAGGTGTACATTAATTGCACATTTCAGTGTACATTTTTGGGGTTTATTGTACATTTTCCAAAATAATTGTACACTTGATTGTATGCCTTCTATTTAAGGTGCTCAAAATGTACACCTTAAATTAAAAAATGTCTTTCTTAAATTAACTGCTATCTTCCAGCAGATTCTCATGAATTAATTCAAGTGCCCTTTTTCTTGCCCTTGCAGTCTTCCCTTGATAGGATTTCTTTTGATGCCTATCGAGTTCCACCAGTTCCACCAGTCTTTCAAGTGATAACCTTCGAGATATGAAATAACCCCTATCGTGAAAAGAATAGCACTTAATGTGGAATTCCTCAGCAAGTCTTTTCCTGAGTGTGTCCCTTTTTCTGCGAGTGTAGAAATTTGAAATGAGTGGGTTTGAATGCTCCTTCAAATCTTTTTCATTCGCATAAGCCCTAAGAAGCCCATTCATGCGGGCAAACAGCATCAAGTCATTTGTTTTGCAGTATGCCTTATTGCCTATGATGCTTTTTGCAGCTATGAAAGCAAGCCACAAAACCTTGTCGGAATCTTTGAGGAAGCCCCAGCATTGTTTCAAGTATTTCGCATTCTCCCTTGATAGTCCAGTTCTTGCCCCGGTATATTTCTTGTAAATATCCAAGCATTGCTGGTAGGTACTTTGATTGACTGGCATATTTATTTGCAGTTCCTGGTTTGCTGCAAGAAGCCTTGCTGTTGGGAATTGACCATTACAACCCTTCATAACATCGGCAGCAGCCCATTTTACAATGTTGTTAAAGGTTTCATTGTGATTCTCGAAGATTCCTTCAATAATTGAAATGGGAAAGTTCAAGTATGATGTGTTGCTCATAGTTTAATCTCCCTTATCAAGTCTTTTAACTCCAGTGGCAGTAATGCGATGTAAGGCACTTGAAAGTCCTTGCAGTTGAGGAAGTCAAAAGCTGCCTTTTGTGATTCCTCATCACTGAAGCCTAAGCATCGATAGTGCATATATAATCCTATCAGCAAGCAGCTAAAAAGGTGTGAATGCCTTGCTACATTTTCAGTGTTATTGATTTGTTTCACCAGTGATTCACAACCTTCCCACACCACTTCAGCAAAAGCTGTCGAGGTGTAGCTGTCGAGGTGTAGCCCTTCCACAAAATCAGGATCAAGTCTACCATAATCTAAGAAAGGTGCAGTTGTGTTATTGTTCTTGTTTGTCATTGTCTTCTTGTGTTATTGAGTGTTGAATAATAATTGTGGCTGAGAAGCCCACATTTTGCTTGTAATGGCATTTCTTTTCTCAAGAGTGTATCTATCCCATTGAAGGCTTTGCTTCGCCATGTGAAGGGATTTTTGAATATTTGAGAAAAGTATTATCTTTGCCATGCGATTTGGCTTTGCAGAAAGTCAATCATTTTATAATTCATTTTGTGGGGTGTGCTGCGAGGCCTACCCCACATTTTTGATTTCAATGATTGTTCTTCACATATTCTTCAAGAAACTTTTCTACTTGTGGCATATCATTTGGATTACCCATACCAGCGAAATAATAGATGTCTATGGTTTTCCACTCATCATGGCTGAAAAGCATAACCAAATCACCAGTATCAGTTATCTTACCTTCCTCATTGGTTATGCCTATAGTGCCATAGCCTATGAAGCTGGGGTGCAGTGGCACTTCCCAAAGCTGAGTTCTTAACCTGAATGGCTTGTGCTGCTTCAGTGGTGATTCCTCGTCTACTCTAAACTTACCCAGTAATTGCCCGGTGATAGGGTGAAGCAAATTTCTTCCTTTGCGCTGAACACTGGTTATTTCGGTGTTTCGGCTGATAGAAAGTCGATTTGGCAAAATCTTTGCTCCACTGGTGCAGTAGTAGCTTGTTTTAGTGCCTTCCTTGTGGTTGTAATGTGCGACTTGCATCGACTGGCTAAGGAAATTGTCAATCATGTTATAATTCTTCTTGCTCATACGGCACACTCCTTTCTTGCTTTGATGTAGTGTTGCTGCAAAAATGCTTCGATGTCAGCCCTACGCACATAAATTTTCCTCCCAAACTGGCTGAAGGGGATCACTCTTTTGTCACGATAATCTTGCCATGTCTTAGCAGAAACTCCAAGCATTTTTCTTGCAGTGGTGCTTTCAACCCACTGGCTTTTCATGTCCTCATCGGATTTGGTTTGTAGTGTGTCCTTCACTTCCTTCAGCAAGTCCTTGATGCTTGCCCACTCCGATTCAGGAAGCACCACTATTTGTGGAATTGCTGGTGTTGCAGTATTGTTATTCATTATATAATTTTGCACCAAGTTTTACTGCCACAACATCATGGCTTGCAGCTTGATGTCGGTGCAAAATTAATTTGAGTGTAACAAGCCCACAAGGTAAATAAAATGCCTAAAATCAAGCTTTTTAGGCAAGTGTTTTAGGCATTTGTGCATCAGTCATTTTGCTTGTTTTTGTGCTTCTTATAGGCTTTCAACCATTCATAAACTTTTTTACTTTTTTCATGTCCTATATCGCTGTCAAAGCCTTCTTCGGTAATAATTACTGCTTGTGTGTTCCCGGCAAGTACATCGGCTAGTCGCAAAGCATCATAAATAAAAGAATATTTCTTTGTTTGTGATATTTCACCAAAGTTAAAACCTTCGATATAAAACAGCAGTTCATCAGCATATTCACCCAGCAGTTTATTTCCTGATAGTGTTTCTTCTTTTTGAATGCAATTCTTATTAAATAACCTTTCCAACCTATCTGCTTCAAAAGATGCTATGGCTTGTAGTGTGCCTAAAAAATTCCAGTCTTTGAATTGTGCTGGTATCTTAGTAATTTTCCCACCACCTAAATCAATTTTTCCAATCATGGTAATTTCACAACCCTTGCATTTGGTCAAGAATCTTATTAATTCTCTACATTCTTCAAGTTGTGAAAATTTTGGGTGTGTTGCATTTGTCAGTCTATTTAAAAAGTCACTTACAAAGAAAGCCAAATTATAACCTTTGGCAAATGTGGTGCTGGGTGCATCACTGGGAAACTGGTAGTAATCCACCAGTTCTTCAATCCCTTCAAGATACTTGTTTGTTTCCATTGTTATATGTGTTTAAGTTTTGTGCAGTTCATTTGTCGAGGACAGCAAGCACCGATGCCATGAGTTTATTAATATCCTCGTCACTCAGTTTGGCACTATCAATCAGCTTCAGCAGTTGTGCTTTCTTGCTATTGCCAAATATCTTGTGAAGTGTTTCGTTGTCTTCCTGATTGCCGAAATTGCCCATGTACTTTTCAGTAATGCTTAGGCTTGAATGCTTCAGCAATCCTTGTATGTTGCTGCTTTTTATGCCTTCCTTCATGGCTTTGTTGGCGAATGAATGCCTTGCAATGTGCATCGTAACTTTCTTGCTGATGCCAGCCTTTTTGGCAATCCTTTTAAGCCCTTTGTTCAGCAGTACATTCTTAGAAGAAATTTCATTGAACACCTTTTGTTTTACATCATTGGGAAGCATCGATAATTCCACTTGAGCAAGTGCTTCGGAATAATCCTTGCTGTTGCTCATGAGTGGAAAAATGTAATCACCGGGGTTATTGTCTTTGCTACGATATAAATCAAGAATAGCTGCTGCTTGTGGCATAATATCCCTATCGATAACAAGTTTTCCATTCTTGCTCATGGTGTAGTTGAGTTTCCCACCTTCCACATTCTTCCACCTTAGCAGCAGCACATCGGCAGCCCTCATGCCAGCACAATAGAAGCTGAAGAAAAAGCAGTTTCTGCTATGCCATTCAAGGCTATCTTTTTCCAGTTCCAGTGCTTGCAAGGCTTTTATTTCAGTTTCATCTAGCTTTTCTTTTGTGGTGTTCTCATCTTTGTATTCAAAGAACAAGAATGGGTCTTTGTCTGCTGTTATCTTCTTTTCCTTGATAGCAAGCTGCATTAAAGCCTTGAATTTGTTCATCAAGGTTGCTTTGTAGTTCAATGATAGTTTGGCAGATGCATTGCTCCTTTCGTTGGAAATTGTGCCTAAGTAACTATAAAAGTCATGAACAAATTCAGTGGTGATTTCTGCAAACAGCAGTTCTTTTTTGTGTTGAGTGTCGAGGAAGCCAGCCAGCTTGTTCAGGAAAGTTACATATATCTTCCAGTTTCTTATTCCACCCTCATCATGAATCTGCTGTGCTCTTTTGGCTGCGAAGCCAGTCATGTTTTCTTCCTCGACCTTGAAGAAGGTTGCACTGCTGGCACCAGCCTTAATAGTTGCTATGATGTTTTCAGTGGTTGCTGTCGATGTTTCCTTGAGTTCCTGATAGGTTTTCTTGACCTTTGCGAGTTCCTTGCTTAGAATGTCATTTTTGGATTTAAAGTCAAGATCACTTTGCCTTACCCAGTTTTCATTCTTGCCACCTTCAGGATTCCAGTTCTTCTTTTCTACATCGACTGAAGTTTTAGTGGTTGTAATCTTTCTATCTTGAATAATTCTAACATAGATAGCATACTTGCCAAACCTATTGGGTCTGCTGTTTAATACAAGTGCAAAAGTTGTGTTCTTTGTCTTTGCCATAGTTCAATCATTTTATAATTCAATGCAAAGATAGCAATTACACAAACATTACACAAACATTTTCTTTATTTTTTTACACTGAATTGCACTTTAATTCAAATTTATTTTTTACCTTTGTGGTCTAAATCAAGTATTTGCAGAAATTGGGAAATATTTGATTCCGAATATTTGACTCCCGCTCCGAGTACAAGGTTACAAGCACCGCAGGCAATTTTGCTCGCGGTGCTTTTTTTGCGAAATAAGAGGAGAGGGTGGGGAAATCTGTGCCTCGCTGTTTGATGCGGGATTACTGGTGGCCGTAGTTGGCCAGGGCTTTTTTCAGCTCGGTGGTGATTTGCGCCTTGAATTCAGGGGGTGAAATCACTTCCACATCGCTGCCGTGCGACATGATTTCCTCTTTCAGGTCATAGGTGAGTCGCATACGGTAGCGGAAGATGGAATAAGCGTCGTGCACCTCCTCTTGTTGCGATGAGTGCAACGGTAGCGCTCTGAAATACTTCGCTTGGGTGGGCGACACACGCAGCACGATGTCCTTGGCCTCGTTGCGGTTGGTGGTGATGCCGAAGCAGTCCTTGAAGAACTCGATGGGGTCAAAATCCTCGGGCATTTCAAAGGTCTCTTGCGTGATGATGAGCTTGGACATGCGGTCTAAGGCATAGGTCTTGATGATACCATCCTTCACATTCATGCCCACGACATACCACAGTTGCTTGAAAATCTTGACGAAATAAGGCTCAATGACGATGCCGTCGGAGGCATTCACGCGATTGTAGGACTTGTAACTGAACTTAATGCGTCGGTTGTCGCGCATGGCATTGATGACTACCGACAGGTATTGACGTGCCGATGGCACATTCTCGAGCACGATGCGGTGCGAGATATCGCGCGAGTTGGTGAGCATACCGCTCATCGACATACTGTCGAGCAACCACTGCTGCATGCGCGAGTCGCTCTCGCTCTCCTCCTCGTCAATGTAGTATTCAAAGGTAGAGCGGTTGCACTTGAGTGAGATGCCGAACATCTCCTCAATGGCATCGCGGTAGTGGAAGAACGTGCGTCGCGGAATGGGGTTACCGTCGCCCAGTGACGACCGTTTCCACAAGTCATTGAGCTGTGCCAGCGTGAGCGCACCGTAGCGTTGCAGTGTGTCAACAATCCAAATGTAGACCGTAATGACGTTTCTTCGTGCCATGGTTTCAATAGGTTATGAGGTTATACTTCCTGCTTTAACTCAGTAGTTTTTTTACCTGTGCGTAGTAATAGTAATCCCAGCATGGTGAAGGCAGCGTTGTACAATAGCAATTCGAACCCGATTTCATAGCCGAAATACTTGTTCATGGCCCATTTCAGCACCCAGCTCAGTGCAGGAGCCAGAGTGCACACCACCGGCACCCACTTGTCGCGCACGCTGCCACGCACGAACATGCCGTAGGCGAACAGACCCAAAATAGGTCCGTAGGTGTAACTGGCAATGCTATAGACCGCACTGATGGCATCCTCGCTACTCAGCAGGTAGAATACATAGATCACAATGCCCATGACCACTGCCATGCACACATGCACCAGTTTGCGGGTGCGTGCCAATTGGGCATCGTCGCCCTTTTGGTCGGTTTTGAGAATGTCAACAGTAAACGAGGTGGTCAGAGCCGTGAGTGCGGAGCCTGCAGCCGAATAAGCCGCCGATACGAGACCTAGAATGAAGAGCACGCCCACCACTACCGGAATGGTGCTGTGGAAGGCTACCTTGCCAAAGAGTTCGTCGGTCTTTTGTGGTATCTCAATGCCATTCTTGCGGCTATAGAGCAGCAGCAATGTGCCCAGTACCAAGAAGAGTCCCACAACAAACACCTGCACAATGCCACTCACAATCAGTCCTTTCTTTGACTCACGGGCATTCTTGCTCGCCAGTGTGCGCTGCATCAGGTCTTGGTCTAGCCCCGTCATTGCCACTACCATGAAGATGCCGGCCAAGAACTGCTTCCAGAAGTAGGTCCCTTCGTTGGGGTTGTCGAAGAAAAAGATGCGTGACGAGTCGTCAGCGGCAATCGCCGAGCACATTTCGCCCAAGTTGTAGCCCAGCCCTTTGGCGATGAAATAGATGCATAGCACCACCGACATGATGAGGCAGAACGACTTGAGCGTGTCGGTCCATATCACCGTCTTGACACCGCCCTGCAATGTGTACAGGAAGATGAGCGCGATGGTCACGATAATGTTGAAGATGAACGGAATGCCCAGCGGTGTGAACACCAGTAGTTGCAGGGTGACGCACACTACATAGAAACGCACCGCCGCGCCCAGCATTTTGCTCACGAAGAAGAACCACGCACCCGTCTTGTGCGTGTTGCCGCCAAAGCGTTGCTCCAGGTAGCCGTAAATCGACACCAGGTTGCGCTTGAAGAATAGCGGTACCAGTACGTAGGCTATCACAAAGTAGCCCACCACGAAGCCCAGCACCATCTGCATATAAGCAAACGACTTGGTGGCGACCTGGCCGGGAACCGACACGAAAGTCACACCTGAGATGGGCGCGCCAATCATGGCAATCGCGACAATGAACCACGGGGCTTGTCGGCCGCCGGTGAGCGCTGTTGAGGTGTCGGCCTTGCGCGAGGCAAGCCATGAGATGATAAATAAGAGTATGAAGTAGCCAACTATGGTGGCGAGTACGATCCAAGCGTTGTTCATGATTGTTGAGTTGTGAGTTATCAGTTGTGAGTTGTCAGTTATCAGTTATCAGTTGTGAGTGGATTTTTAGGATGGTTATTCGGGGTAGAGGAGGTAGGGGCGGCGCTGCTTCTTGAAGATTTCAATGCCTTCGCGCCAAGTGGCTTTAATTTGGGCGGCGGTTTTGCCCTCCTCAATCATTTGGCGCACGCGAGTAGTGCCCATGAGCTTGTCGAAGAAGTTGCTCTTCAGGTAGAACTGTGCGCCGGCCTTCTTCAGGTTGTTGTAGGCGTCAATCACATATTCCAGATTGATGCCCTGCGCAATCACCATTTCGGGATCAAGTCCGCGCAGGTCCACACCGTGGCACAATTTGTCCTGTTGTGGCGGGGTCTTGGCTCCAAAGCGGCTCACCGGGGTGAATTCGAAACTATAGCCCGTCATTTGCGGGTGTCCGTAGCACTGGAAGGGGAAGTCGGTTCCACGGCCCAGACTCACGGTTGTGCCCTCGAAGTAGCACAACGACGGATAGAGGTAAATGGAGAGCATATTGGGCAAATTGGGCGACGGTGCAATGGGCAATTGGTAGCGTGTTTGGTGCGTGTAGTTCTCGCAGGGAATCACCTGCAAGTTCTTCACCTTCGTGCCGTTCTTGAGCCAGCCCTCACCGTTGGCCATGAGGGCAAGTTCGCCCATGGTCATGCCATAGACGGTGGGGATGGGCAGACGGCCCACACCGCTCTTGAGATTCATGTCCAGGATGGGGCCATCGACGGTCATGCCGTTGGGGTTGGGGCGGTCAAATACCACGAAGTCCTTGCCGTGCTCGGCAGCGGCCTCCATTAGGTTGATCATCGTTACATAATAGGTGTAGAAGCGCAGTCCCACATCTTGCAGGTCGGTGACAATCACGTCAAACTTGTCCATCGTTTCCTTGCCGGGATAGCGCGACTTGCCGTCATAAAGCGACGCAATGGGAATGCCCGTCTTCTCGTCAATGCTACTACTCACGTGCTCACCGGCATCGGCCTTGCCACGAAAACCGTGCTCAGGCGAAAAGATGACGGTCACATTCAGCCCTTTTTCGAGCATCACATCAAGCACATGCTTGTCACCAACCATGCCCGTTTGGTTGCTCAGTAGCGCAATGCGCTTACCCTTGAGCAGGGGCACATATTGGTCGGTGCGTGCGGCACCGGGTTTCACTGGTTGCACCAGCACACCATCGCGTGGTTCAGTGTTTACTTGTACTCCTGACGTGGAGCCGCCACTCGCGGCCTTGTCGGCACTATTGCAAGCACTCATGCTTAGCGTTGCCGTGCATGAGAGAAGCAATAGCAAGTGTTTTAGAGTGTTCATTGCTTTCTGATATTTTTCAGATTGTATTTTTTACAAAGATAGTGCTTTTCGCCGAACCTGCGGTATGCTTGTGCAAAAAAATTGCACATTCCGTCTACTTCCTACTCAATTAGTACGCAATCTTCATGTCGCCTTGAAACGAGATGCCGTTGCGGTTCTCGCCCAGCACGTCGATGTAGCTTTTGCCGTTGTCAAACACTTGAATGGAGTAGAAGTAGCGATCCTCCTCGGTCTCAGTTTGGAACTGGACACGGTACTCGCCTTGCTTCACCATCACCGCGCTGTAGTTGTAAATCATGCCGGTGAAGTTCAGACCCTTCAACTGACCGTAGTTGGCCGACCTGGTGGCATATACCTCGCCAAAGTAGGGCAGGTATGAAATCACCGTGTCGCCCTTAATTGCTAGCTCGTAGCCGGCGGGTAGCGATCGCATGCCACCTCGGCGCTGCGTCATGTAGTCGACCTCAATGGTGTAGTGCATTTTGTCCAGGTTCTCAAACACCTGATTGGCAACATAGGCTTTGCGCTCGGCCTTGCTCATGCCGGCGGTTACGCCGCCGGTGCTGCCGCACGAAACCAGTATGGCAATAGCCGCAATGATTAATGCTAACTTCTTCATAGTTCTTGGTTATTTTGGGTTTATTTCCACAAATATAGGCATAATTCTCAAGAAAAGACGTGTATGCACAAAAAAAATCCTCAATATCACTATCGAGGATTGCTTAACTAATTAACCTTCTAATACCATTAACATAAACCTTAAATACTGAAAATGCGCAACCGCCATCACGGCGCCTGGATTTTCATAACCTTAAAAACTAATACCATGAAAAACCGATGCAAAGGTATATCGTTTTATGTTATAAAACATAATTTTTGAGCAAGAATCTTCTGTTATTTAACATCATTTAAGAAATGAGCCTATATTTTAAGGGTTTTACTATGGTTTTTAGGGGTACTACTTGAGAGAAAGGCCCTCAAGTGTAATGGGGCTTCATCTTAGGCAGATCTTAGCCAATGTGCTTCGTTCTTGATATTTTTATCAATTTTACTCAATAGAAAAACGATTTCTTAATTTATAAATCGTGAATTTTATCTAAATTTGCAGTACAACAAAACAAACTGCCACATGAAACGCTTCACACACCTTATTCTTATAGTGACCTGCCTGCTGATGGTGTCCGCTTGCAACAAAGTAGATAATCGCGTAGTGCCTAACTACATGGTGCGCATTGACCTGGGAACCTATGCTCTGTGGACTACCTACGGAGTTGAAGGTGTGGGCGAGTACAATATTTTCAATCGCGAGAAGCATTTGCCGTCAAACTTCGCCTACACAGCCAATACCTACACCGGCTATGGCGGTGTGTTGCTGATTAAGGGCCTTGACATTGCTACGAGCACCTATGAGCCGCTTGCCTACGACCTCTCATGTCCGGTCGAGAATCGCGCTGATGTGATGCTGAGTATTGATCCAGCCAACTTTGAGGCAGTTTGCTCCAAGTGCCAGTCGCACTATAATGTGCTGACAGGTGCGGGCGGTCCCGTCTCTGGTACAGCGCTCTCACAACATGTGGGTCTGCGTGCCTACAAGGTTCGCGCATCGGTCAATGGTGGCTACCTGATTACTTCATATTAGTTGGGAGTTGACAGTTGTCAGTTCTCCGTTGTCCGTAATCCGAAATCCGAAATCCGTTCTCCAATCTCCAGTCTCCGTTATCCGTGCCGATGGAGGTCTAAATGTGGGTAAAAAAGTGAGATTTAGACTACCATCTCTTGCGTATCTCAAAAATTAGGGGTGGTGGTGGAAGATTTGCTGGGGGAGGAGTCCTCGAGCCTTCTTGTAGAGGTGCACGAGAGCTGGGAGGTTGTTGGCGAGCAAAATGGCTCCGATGAGGACATAGGTGACCGATGGTACGGCACTATTGACCTTGAATTGCCATAGCGCGATGAGAGTGATGAGCATGGTGATGAGCATAATCACAGTGACGGCTACGATGATGTTGAACCGCTGTCGCGAGGGCGGGTAGACGATGGGCCGCTTGCGCTGGTCAGGGTTGTGGTGAAGTCCGCCGGTGTTTAGCTTGTAGAGGACAAAGAAAGTGAGGATGAACAGGGCAAAGAGGAATATAGACCAAATGAGGAAACGGTTCTCAATGCGAGTCATGTTGTCAACAGTGAAGTTGAGCGGGTAGAAAGAATTGGATGGGTAGAAATAGGTGGTAGAGTCGTTCTCCCAATCGTGGAAAGGGCTATGGTGTGAGTAGGACTCGTAGTAGTAGACGCGCTCATGCGCGCACGCCATCACACCGCAGCAGTAGTAACCACCGGCGTCGCGTTGTCGTTCTTTGAAGGCTACAGTCTCATGGCCGTAGACCTTGCCCAGTGGCATGATATCAAGTTGCTTGAAGTAAGGTAGTTGCGCAGTGAGTTTGTTGATTGTGGTAGGCTCGTGGTTGTAGATTTTGCGAAATCGGTTATCGAGGCTAAAGACGTTGATGTGAATGATTTCAGTGACATCGCCTATGGGAGTGGTGTGCGACTTTTGGTAGGCACAAAGCAACCGTCCTCCACTGCGCTTTTCGAGTCGTTGCTTGAAATCGGCGGGGATGTTGAATTTCTCGAAGTCCTCGTTGCGTGGCTCGTTGACGCTGAAGAGTCCGTCATCGTAGGTGGACCAGGGGCCATTTGAGAGGCGTGCGTCGGAGTGATAGTAGACGGCGACTGAGATGAGCGATGTGACGGCCAAGAGCATGAGTGCGAGCATCTTGTGGTTGGTGGCGGTGTGCCGCCAAAATCGGCGCACCGCAATGCTGAACGACCTTATTTCATATCTCCAATCCATGCGTCAATGCGATTAATTGAGTCGTCGCCTAACGATGAGTGAGGTGACGAGCGAGGTGAGGAATCCAACCAACGCCACGAGTGCGAAGACAATAAGCACATCGGTCCAGATGACCTTCACGGGATAGGCCTGAATGATGACGGCTGAGGCATCGGCTGAGAGCTTGAGCCAACCGAAGAGTTGCTGGCAGATGCATAGCGCGAGCCCGAGGATGATGCCCAGGCAAGCCCCGATGAGAGCGATCAGCCAGCCTTCGAGTACAAAGATGTGCGTGATTTGTTTGTCAGTCGCGCCCAAGTTGCGCAGGGTGTGCATGCTATCGTCTTTCTCAATAATGAGCAGGGAGAGTGCGCTGATGACGTTGAAGGTGGCGATGAGGAGGATGAAGCCGAGCAGCAGGAAGGTAATCCACTTCTCCATGTTGACCAGCTTGTAGGAAGTTGCCTGCTGCATGAGTCGGTTTTTGATGGTGTAGCCATTGCCGAGCACGCTGCTGAGTTGTTTCATGACCTGTTGCTCACTGGCTCCGGGTGCAAGTTTGACTTCGATTTGGGTGGCCTCGGAGGAGTAGTCAAAGAGTTCGCGAGCGAGGTCGATGTGAACAAAGATGAGGTCTTCGTCGTAGTTCTTCTGTTGCAGTTGGAAGATGCCGGCTGTGAAGACTGAGTCGGCTGTGAAGGCATTGATGGGGTCGTTGATGTTGACACGTCCTTGACGGCGTGGCGCAAAGAGCTGAATCATGCGCAAGTATCCGGGCCGAGCGTTGAGTTTAACGGCGGGTCCGACACCGATGACGGCGTAGCGTGACACATCGTCGCGCAAGGTGAAGTCGCCCTCGATGATGATGCTCTTGATGTCGTTGATTTGCGCGTAGTCATCGGGCACGCCCTTGAGTCTGACAGGCATCTGAAAGTCGGCGAAGACCGCGAGGGCATGATCCTCAACCACAGGCAGAGCTTGCTGCACGCCATTGACAGTCTTGACAACTTGAATCACGCTATCGGCATCGTTGATGGTTTTTCCCACGGTCGCAGTGATGGCGATTTGCGGGTCGAGCATCGAGAGTCGGTCCATCATCATACCCTTGAAGCCATTGAAGACGCTCAGCACGCACACCATGGCCGCGGTGGTGACCAGCACTCCACCAATGGAGATGATGGAGATGATGTTGACGGCGCTGTGCGCCTTTTTGGAGCGCAGGTAGCGAGTGGCTATTTTGAGGGGCAGATGCATGATAGACGTGAGTTATCAGTTATCAGTTGTCAGTTATCAGTTTTTAGATGACAGTTATCAGTTGTCGGTTTCTGAGGGGGTGGTGCGGGAGTCCTTGTCGGCCTGGAGGAGTTGGTCGATGTGCTCGATGTAGTCGAGTGAGTCGTCGAGGTAGAAGACGAGTTCGGGGGTGCGACGCAACTGGAAGCGTACGCGCTGTGCCAGGTTGTAGCGCACGGTCTTCTCGTTGTCATTCACATTCTTGACCACCGCAGTGCCTTGGTCGCTGGGAAAGACGCTGAGATAGACTCGAGCGATGCTCAAGTCGGGCGAGACACGGACCGAACTCACGCTCACAATCGTGCCGCGAGTCTTGGCGGTTTCAGCCCTAAAAAGTTCGCTCAGTTCCTTTTGAATGAGCCTTGCTATTTTTTCCAATCTTGTTCCTTGCATAGGGTAAATGTTTGTTAATCAATGTGCAAAGTTAACTGTTTTTTTCGTATAAGTGAAATACCGTCGCGCAGCGGGATGATGACCACCTCCACGCTTGGGTCTTGGGCCACCATGCGGTTAAATTCCAGGATGCCCTGCGTTTGGCGGTCGCTCTGCTTGTGCTCGGGTTCGGCCACCTTGCCGTCCCACAGCGTGTTGTCAGCGATGATAAAGCCGCCGGTTTTGAGATGAGGCATGACCAGTTCGTAGTATTGCGGGTAGTGTCGCTTGTTGGCATCAATGTAGACCAAATCGAAGGTTTTGCCGAGTTTTGGCACAATGTCAAGTGCGTCGCCAATGTGCAGCGTCACGCGATTGCCGAAAGGCGACTGCGCGAGGTGCTGTAGGATAAAGTCCTCAAGTTCGTCGTCGATTTCTATTGTGTCAACGGAGCAGTGGTCATCGCTCAGTCCCTCGGCCAGGCAGAGTGAGGCGTAGGCCGAGTAGGTGCCCAGTTCAAGCACATGAGTGGGGTTGATCATGCGGGTGAGCATCTTGAGCAGTCGGCCCTGAATGTGTCCTGAGCACATGCGCGGATATAGCAACCGCAGGTGTGTGTCGCGGTCGAGTTGGCGCAGATTGTCAGGTTCCGGCTCAATGTGGGCGAGGATGTAGTCTTCGAGGGCTTGATTCATGTAGATGCGTGTTTACAGAGCGTTATCGATTAGCCAGTCAACCGCCATGTCGTAGCTTTTGAGTCCGAACCCGGCGATGACGGCGGCGCAAGCGTCTTTGATGACCGAGATGCGTCGGAAAGGTTCGCGCGCATTCACATCACTGATGTGCACTTCGACCACCGGAGCATGAACGGAGCGCACGGCATCGGCGATGGCATAGGAGTAGTGGGTGAGGGCTCCGGCATTGAGCACGATGCCGGCGCAGCTGAATCCCACTCGCTGAATCTCGTCGATGATGTCGCCCTCGTGGTTGCTCTGGAAGAAGGTGAACGCCACCTCGGGGTGCTGAACACGCAGCGCCTCAAGGTGGTCGTTAAGGGGCATAGAACCGTAGATGTCGGGTTCACGGACACCCACGAGGTTCAGGTTGGGGCCGTTAATGATGGCTATCTTGATAGTCTTCATGAGGGGAGTGGGCAACGATTACAGAACGTAGCTCACATTGTCAACCCACAGTGTCATGCCCACAGTTCCGGTGTAAGCCGTTCCGCAACCCGACGAAATCATGAGAATAACATGGGTCGGAGTTGCATTGGGGTCATCCCACTGCTCCTCGATGATGCGCACCATCTTGCCCTTGCTGTTGCGTGCGTAGTAAGCCTTGTCCTTGCTGTTGATGAGTCCCATGTAAGACTTGTAGCCGGCATGCTTGGTGATGTCGCCATACCAGATGGGGATGCGGTGCTTGTTGACCCAACCGGTTGTGGTCTTGCCGAAGCGTTCGCGTCCGGTACCCACGCGTGCGGCGTGAATGTTACCCTTGGCATCTTCCCAACGGCGCTGGAGCAGAATGAAGACCTCGGCATAGTCCTTTTGTCCTGTGAGTGATTTCTTCTTGCCGAAACCGCTGGAGTAGATGGGTGCTTCGCTGGGAGCTACCAAGCGGTAGTCAAATTGCAAGAATTTGGGTCGGTGCGTGAAGGGAATTCCCATGTTCATCTTGCTATAAGGACTCTTTGTGCTCTTGATGGGTTCGAGCATCTCGCCCAGGAAGATGGTTCCTGAAACGAGGACATCCATGTTGATGATGCCAATGGCCTTGACGTGTTCAAGCATGGTGGTGAGCTTGACGCAACGACCGCCGTTGTGCTTGTCGGGGAAGACGGCGTTGCTGGTCTTGGTGACACCCATTACCTTGGCCATGATGTTTGACGAAGCCCAAGGCGAGCCACCCTTGTTTTTGTAGGCGATAGAGCCTTTAATGGTTTGGTTGGGACCGATGGCATAGACGGTTTTTTCTTTGCCGCCAATCACGCCCGATTCCTTGATAATGCGAGTAATCCAGTTCTCAAAGTCGCCATATTTGAAAGACACAACCTGCTCGGCGTTGACCGAAGAGAAGAATAGTGCCATGGCGCTAAAGAATAAAGCAATTTTTTTCATAGTTGTTAAACTTTTTAGAATGTGTTTTATGTGTGTTGTTTAGTTGTTGTTTTGATGAATGGTTTGGCTCAATAGCCAGTGTCCGATTTTGCAGTAGATACACTTGCGGCTGTCACAGTAGGCGCGTTTGAGCTGAATGAGTGCCTGCGAGGTGAGCGCATCGTCGCAGGGAATGCCGGCGAAGACGAAGTTGGCGACGATGGAGTTGTTCTCGGGCTTGAGCTCCTCGAGTAGCGCCACTGCCTTCTCGGTCATTCGGTAGTCGTCGGTCAGTTCGCCTCGGGCGTAGAGTAGGGGTGCGACGGTGTTAATGAGCACAATGTCGATAGACCTGTTGCTGAGCGCCTCGAGGGGTTGAGCGAGCGGTTTGCCAAAGTTTACGTGCGAGGCCCAGTAACCCGTGAGGTTGACCTGGAAGAGTGCTCGCAGTGCTTTCTCGTTGGGCGCGTCGATGATGTCGGTCATCAACTTGAATCCGTTGTGCAAATAGTGTGCCAGCATGGCTATGCGTCGGAGCGGGAAGTTCTGGGGTCTGATGCGGAAGAGCTTCCAGGCTTGCGGCTCCATGGGCTGCAGTGAGAACTTGTTGGCGAGGAATGCGTACTCGCGGCACAGTTGCTGATAGTAGGTGTCGGCTGTGTGCTGACCGGGGTCGAGCAATCCGGCTTGGCCGAAGAGCAGTGCCTCGATTTGAAGTAGGGAGTCGCTGTGCTTGCCCACGAGCCTGAGCGGTGTGCGTCGCGCCAGACGTTCAAGTGCGTCGCTGTTAATGCCGAATCCGAGGGTCCGCGCCAAAGTGATGTAGCAAGCCTCCTCCCAGTTGCCCGACAGTTGCTTGAGCAGTTCGCCGATGCGCTCCACCTTGCCCAACAGCCGCTCGAAAGCAAGTCGCTCAATCCACTCGGTGATGGTGAGTTGCGGCACCTCCTTGATGCGCGACAGACAGGAAATCTCTTGGCGCGAGTTGACCAGTGCGTCATATTCCTCGCCAAAACGTGCGGGCACTCGCATCTCGATTTGCGGGATTCTCTCGCCGTTCGTGCGATAGACGGGTGCGTCGTCCTTCTCAACAACATGGAGAATCACATTGTCGTAGGCCGGGTCGGAGTCGTGGTGATGCCGTTTCCAGTCGCTTGCGCGCAGATGAATTTCAATGTTGCCCACCCACATTTGCCCGTCAATTTCCACCTTGGCATTGAAGAAGTCAGGTCCGGCATCCAGGTTGTGTGTACCCACATCTATGACGCGCACCCGCCGGCCATCGTTGGTCGACATATCGGCATAGTTCCAGAGACGGTGTTGCCAGATGTAGTGTAGCAGTTTCTCCATTGCCTTGTAGCGGATGATTGTAAAAACCTACGAAGTTACACATTTTTTCGGTTACAACGGCACAGTTTCGGTCGGAAAATGCAACCAACCATGTAACTTGCTCAAAAGTCGGTTAAAATGGCTGATTTTTGCAATAATTTTTATTGTGCAGAAAATCAAGTAGTTGTCACGAATTTGAAAGAAAAATATGAAAAAAAAGAGCAAAATTCTTGTGAGATTGAAAAGTTTGCCGTAATTTTGCACTCGCAAATTTGCGCAAAGGTGCCTTAGCTCAGGTGGTAGAGCAATGGACTGAAAATCCATGTGTCCCCGGTTCGAATCCTGGAGGTACCACTCACAAGAATCGCAAGTAGTTATAAAATAACCGCTTGCGATTTTTGTTTTATCAAAAGGGGGTTATCTAAAGGTTAGCCTCCGGCTGCTTTGCAGTGTAAAAGTAATCCGATATACGACTGCACATTTACGGCGTGCAGCTGAGTACTGCCGTGCTATCACACAGTGGAGCATACACCTCCGTCAGTTCGCTTGAAAAATACCGAGCGAATCGAAGCTTTTCGTTGCTTTTTGTCCTTTTCGAGAGGATTTACATAATAGATCAAAGGAAGCACTCCGTTGTTTATTTACTATGTGTTTGCTATAGCTTCCGCATCGCCCCTGCATTATCTTTGCCGCATCACCCATGCTCTTTGATATTCTTACATACCTCAACAACTCACGAAAGTACACAAAAACTTAACGAAAACAGTACAATCATTTCCGCCATCATGTACGGTCGTTACCTGTGACGACTACAACCGCAAAAAAGGTGTATTCTATTGTTGCACAAAAGATTACCCATTGGTTATCGCGGTCGCCACAGGTGGCGACCCTACAACCATACATCACGACAGTCTACAAGTTTCATTTTTCCCACATTTCCCAAAAAATTCACCCTTCCCTCCTTTCCCAAATGTTCCCAACTGACTACGGACAGCCGACAACTGGCAGCTGAAGACTGACAGCTGAAAATGGATTTCGGATTTCGGATAACGGATAACGGACAGCCGACAACTGATAGCTGAAGACTGACAACTGAAGACTGTTAAATGATGCGGAAGCCGATGATGCGGCGCACCTCGTCGATGGTGGCGCGGGCACTTTGGCGTGCTACCTCGGCACCGTCGCGTGCTATGCGGTCGAGTGTAGCGGTATCGGCGCTGAACTGCTCAATGCGCTCGCGAATGGGTGCTACGATGGCGCACAAGTCTTGCGCAATTTGTTTCTTGAGGTCGCCGTAGCGAATGGAGCAATCGTTCCACTTCTCGTCGAAGTACTGATAAGTATCGGGCGTGGAGGCGATGCGCAAGAAGGTGAACAGGTTCTCGATGACCTCGGGTTTCTCGCTGTTGGGCTCAGTGGGTCCGCTATCGGTTACGGCCTTCATCACTTTCTTGGTGATGGTCTTGTCGTCGTCGCGCAGATAGATGCAGTTGCCGGTGCTCTTGCCCATCTTGCCGCTGCCGTCGAGTCCGGGCACCTTCAGTGCTTTGTCGCTGAAGTAGAAGTTTTGCGGTTCGGGGAAGAATTCCACACCATAGATGTTGTTGAAGCGGCGTGCGCAGCGGCGCGCCATCTCCATGTTCTGCTCTTGATCTTTGCCTACGGGTACCTTGGCGGCGCGGTGTTGCAAGATGTCGGCAGCCATGAGGGTGGGGTAGGTGAGCAGTCCGGCGTTCACGTTGTCGGGTTGCTGGCGGGCTTTCTCCTTGAAGGTGGTTACACGCTCTAGTTCGCCCAGATAGCAGTTCATATTGAGGTAAAGATAGAGTTCAAGCGTTTCGCGCACATCGCTTTGCACATAGATGGGAGCCTTCACGGGGTCGATGCCGCAAGCCAGATATTCAGCCAAGATAGTTCTCACGCTATTCTGGATATCTCCGGGCTTGGGGTGCGTGGTGAGCGAGTGCCAGTCGGCAATGAAAAACATGCATTGATACTGGTCTTGCATAGCCACAAAACTCTTTACTGCTCCGAAGTAGTTGCCCAGGTGCAGATTGCCGGTGGGGCGAATACCGCTAACGACTTTTTCCATCTGATAGAAATTTTAATAATTATAATAATGTGTAATGTATATGCAAATCCTTGCATAAATGTGATGCAAAGTTAGCATTATTATTGCACATGGCAAAACGTTTCGGGTTAAACCCCTGAAAAACCATTGTCGGATGGTACGTGGTTTCAGTGTTGGGTAGCATAGTGTTTTGAGCCGCATGCTGTCGTGGCTCGGGGTTGAAAAATGAGGTGATGTGTTGCAGGAGCAACTTATTTGCACTAATTTTGCTAAAAAATAGCGAAATTAGGCCGCACCTCGGCAAAAAACCAAGCAAGCTTGTTTATTTTGCGCTCGGTTTGCACTAATTTTGCTAAAAAATTCAAGAGAATTTGATGACTATGAAGCAACTCGTACTGACTACCATGCTTGTGCTGCTACTCGCCGCTTGCAAGGGCGTGAAGGGAAGCACAACTGCCGTTGATGAGAATCGTGACAGCACCATCACTGATGCTCGGCTGTTGGCAATGGATCGCCAACCCGGTTATACCCGTGTGACCGTCAAGGACCCGTGGAACGAAGGCAAAGCGCTGCACACTTATGTGCTGGTGCCGCGAGACACGGAACTGCCCAAAGACCTGCCCGAAGGCACGGTGGTGCGCACTCCGCTCCAAAATGCACTGGTTTACTCGGCCGTGCACACTAGTGTGATGCGCGAGTTGGGGGCCATTGACGCGCTGGGCGGCGTGGTCGATGTGCAGTATTTCACCGATGAGGCAGTGGTGCGCGATGTTGAGGCAGGGCGGCTGGCCGATTGCGGTTCGTCGATGAATCCCACCATTGAGAAGGTGATAGAGATGAACCCCGATGCCATTTTGTTGTCGCCCTATCAAGACGCGAAATACGGACAGATTGAAAGCCTTAATATTCCGCTCATTGAGTGTGCCGACTACATGGAGTTCAGTCCGCTGGGACGCGCTGAGTGGATTAAGTTCTATGGTGAGTTACTGGGCAAGCGAGAACAGGCCGACAGCATCTATGCCGAGGTTAAGAAACAGTATCTTGCGCTCAAAGAGCAGGCGGCAAGTGTTTCGCACAAGCCCAAGGTGATTACCGAGATGGTGATTAGCGGCATTTGGGACTTGCCGGCCGGCGAGAGTTACATGGCGCAGATGCTGAAGGATGCCGGAGGCGACTACCCGTGGGCCGACACAAAAGGCTCGGGCTCGCTGAAACTGGACTTCAATCAGGTGCTTGACAAGGCACAGGATGCCGACATTTGGCTCATCAAGTCGTTTAATATACACACGCTTGCCGATGTGAAAGGTGCTTACTCGCTCAATGATAGTTTCAAGGCATTTAAAGAGAATAATGTGTATGCCTGCGATACCTACAAGTCGCACTTCTTCGAGGAATTCCCGTTCCATCCTGAATTGTTGCTGCGGGAATATACCTATCTGTTCCATCCTGAATTGGTTGGGGACTATAAACTGCGCTATTACGAGAAAATGCGATGAACAGAAGTCGGTCACATAGATTCACCATCGTGACGGTAGCACTGCTGGTGCTGCTGGTGGCGCTTGTGGCACTGAACCTGCTGTGCGGCTCGGTCGATATTGAGAGCAGTGCCGTTTGGAAGATACTCACGGGCGGGAGCAGTGGCAACACGGCATGGGATACCATTATCTTGCAGTCGCGTGTGCCCATGATACTCACCGCCTTGCTTGCCGGTGCCGCGCTTGCCATCTCGGGTCTGTTGCTGCAAACCACCTTCAATAACCCACTGGCCGGTCCGTCGATACTGGGTGTGTCGTCGGGTGCCGGACTGGGCGTGGCCGTGATTATGCTGGCGCTGGGTGGCAATGTGGGCAGCGTGTTTGGAGCGTCGGTGGGCAGTTATATCGCCACGCTGCTGGGTGCTTTTGCCGGTGCTGCGCTGGTGCTGGTGATACTCATCGTGTTCTCGTCGATTGTGCGCAGCAGCACGATGTTGCTCATTGTGGGCATTTTGGTGAGTTATCTCACCTCGAGCGTGGTGCAGTTGCTCAACTCGGTGGCAACCGAGGAGGGCGTGCACAACTATGTGGCATGGGGTTTCGGCACCTTCTCGGGGGTGTCGCTCGACCAGATGCCGGTCTATGCCACACTCATTGTGGCCGGGTTGGCGGCATCGGCCCTTATGGTGAAACCGCTCAATGCCTTGTTGCTGGGCACTCGTTATGCCGAAAATCTGGGCGTGAACACGCACCGCACACGTAGCATCCTGTTGCTCATTACCGGTGTGCTCACGGCTGTGGTGACGGCTTTCTGCGGTCCTATCGGATTCCTTGGGTTGGTGGTGCCTCACATCGCACGTCTCACGCTGGGTACCAGCAACCACAGTGCGCTTATGCCGGTGACTATGCTTGCCGGTGCCGATGTGGCGCTGCTGTGCACCTGGGTGAGTGTAGCCGGAAAGCATGGTGTCATTCCCATCAATGCCATCACGCCCATCATAGGTGTGCCCATTATTATTTATATTATCTTGAATCGCCGTAAAATTCAATATTTCAACTGATGAAAGCAATACTCACCACTCACGACCTGGCTGTGGGCTATGTGCACGGAAAACAAGTGACCACGCTGCTGCAAGGGCTGAATCTCACGCTCAATGAAGGTGAACTGGTTGCCTTGTTGGGGCAGAACGGTGCCGGTAAGTCTACGCTGTTGCGTGCCCTCACATGTGCTGCACGACCCGTTGGAGGCAGCATAGAATTGAAGGGCAAGGATGTGACCGAAATGTCGCAACACGAACGGTCGCGCATCATTGGACTGGTGTCGACCGAGCGCATCATGGCTGGGGCGCTCACGGTGCGCGAACTTGTGGGCCTGGGCCGTCAGCCACACACGGGGTTCTTGGGACGCATGAGCTCGCACGATCGAGAGATTGTAGAGGCCGCCTTGCATGATGTGGGCATTGCAGGAAAAGCCGATAACTATGTGTCGGAATTGAGCGACGGTGAACGCCAGAAGGCAATGATTGCCAAGGCGCTGGCGCAAGAGACCCCCGTCATTGTGCTCGACGAACCCACTGCATTCCTTGATGCCGCAAGCCGCATCGAGACCATGAATCTGCTCGCCACGCTAGCACATGACCGTGGCAAGGCCATCCTGCTTACCACGCACGACATATCGCGTTCGCTCCTGCTCACCGATGCCTTGTGGCTCATCACGAAAGAACGCACTGTGGTGACAGGCCCCACCCAAGAAATGGTGGCGAGCTCTGTGATGGATGACGTGTTCTCCTCGCAGGCAGTGCGCTTCAATCCTGCCACCTGCGACTACGAGTCCCGCTAATTACATTGCTATAAGTCGCTAAGTTGTAAGAATTTTCGCAAATTGATGTGAATGATGCCATTGTCGTTTGTTTGCTCAAATAGGTTGTCAAGAGAAACGACATATTTAGGATGGTTGTCTTTAATTAATTTTAAATTTCCAAATTCCCTTTCTATAGTCTCTTGTGAAGCAAGTAAATAGGTCGCTTGGATGTAGATTGTGCGATTTCTTTTTTGAGCGATAAAATCAATTTCAGTATTACGTAATTGTCCAACATACACAACATACCCCATGTTCCTCAGATGTAGGTAAATGGCATTTTCAATCAGTTTTTCAATGTCTCCCACATGATGATGTGATTTCATGATGCTATTTCTAATACCGAGGTCTTCAAAATAATACTTCTCGTTAGATTCAAACAGACGTTTGCCATGGATATCATAGCGTTTTACCCTATTGATAATGAACGAACTGCATAGATAATTAATGTAATTGAGAACACCGTAGGCTGTTGTGTCAATTCTTTGTGATTTGAGGTATCTAGCAATGTTAGTTGCTGAAATGGGTTTCCCAATGTTGTCGCTTATGAATTCAATCAGATTGTTGAGCAATGTGATGTTCCTGATTTTATATCTTTCAATGATGTCCTTCAAAACCACAGTGTTACACACATCTTGGAGATAATCGTCAATAAAGTCAATGTCGTTCAAACCGATTGTTCTTAATTGAGGTAAACCACCCAAATCTAAATAAGAGATAATCGATTCTTGAGAATCTTCAATGTTTTGGAAAGAGAGAAATTCATTGTAGCTTAAACTTTGAATATGTATTTCAACAAATCGACCGGCAAGGTATGTTGATAGTTCACTTGACAAGATTTTTGAATTGCTACCTGTGATAACAATGTCGCACTCATTGTCGGCTTGTAGACTCCTTAGTGTAAGTTCAAAAGATTCGATGTTCTGAATTTCATCCACCAGTAAGTAATTGTTCTTATCATTCGAGAGATGCTGAGCAACATATTTGCTAAATGATTTGTTGTCATTGATTGAATGAAACTCGTCTTTATCTTTATTTATATAAATGACATTATTGTTATTCTGCGTAAGGGTGTTGCGAAGGAGTTTCAGAATGCTACTTTTCCCTACACGCCTTTGACCGGTTAAGGCGATGATGAGTCCTTTACCTAAAGAATGAAGGATGCGATCGGTGTAAGATTTTCTTTCAATTAGTTCCATTTGTAGTTATTTTTTTGCAAAAATAATGAATTTTATCTATCGTAGCAAACAAAACTGCAAAAAATATGGTTTTGTCTATCGTAGCAAACAAAGATGCAAATAATGTGGATTTGTCTATCGTAGCAAACAAAACTGCAAAAATAGAAATGGCTGTTGCGGTATGAGTTGCAACAGCCATTGAGCTTAGTGTATCCCTGTCAAGTGAGAGGGATTAGATGTTCAAGAGCTCACGCATCTTGTCGAGGGCAGCGCTGAGGCCGTCGGCATTCTTGCCACCAGCCTGAGCGAAGTGCGGCTGTCCGCCACCACCACCCTGGATGAGTTTGGCAGCCTCGCGCACAATGGCACCTGCATTCAGACCGTAATTCTTCACAAGGTCTTCGGTAATGAGCACGGTGAGGGTGGGTCGGCCATTATCTTGCGTGGCAGCCAGGAAGATAGTGTTTTCTGGACACTCGGCCTTGATGGCAAAGGCAATACCCTTCACCACCTCGGACATCGCGGGGTAACACATCTTGGCAATGCGTACATTGCCCACCTGCTCGGCATCACGGAGCACAGCCTCCTTGGCCGACTTGATCTTGTCTTTAACAAAGGTGTCGATTTGTTTCTGCAAAGAGGCATTCTCGGCAATCGACTTCTTCACGGCCACCATGGCATCGGGTGCGTTGTTGAACAACGATTTGATTTCGGTAAGCATGTCTTGAAAATGGTCGAGTGCGCTCTCCACCTTTTCTCCAGTAATGGCCTCGATACGGCGGATTCCTGCAGCAATACTGCTCTCGCTCATGATCTTGATCATGCCAATGTTACCCGTGTTGTCGACATGGGTACCACCGCACAACTCAACCGATGAACCATACTTGATGACGCGCACTTTGTCGCCATATTTCTCGCCGAACAGCGCCATGGCACCCATGTCGCGTGCCTGTTGAATGGGCAGATCACGATATTCCTCGCGCGGTGTGGCGTTGCGCACCATGGCATTAGCCACATGCTCCACCTCACGAATCTCTTCGGGAGTCATCTTCTTGAAGTGCGAGAAGTCGAATCGTAGAATCTTGCTGTCGACATACGAGCCTTTTTGCTCCACATGGGTGCCGAGCACTTGACGCAGTGCGGCATGGAGCAAGTGAGTGGCCGTGTGGTTGCAGGCAATGGCTTGGCGAGCCTTCACGTCGATGACAGCGTGAACAGGTTCGGTTACATCGCTCGGCAAGCGCTTGGCGATGTGCACGGGCAGGTTGTTCTCGCGCTTGGTGTCGATGATTTCAATTTTCTCGTCACCGCTCTGCAGGTAGCCCTTATCGCCCACTTGACCGCCCATCTCGGCGTAGAAGGGGGTGCGCGCAAGCACTATCTGATAGTATTCGTTGTTCTTTTGCTTCACTTTGCGGTAGCGTAGAATCTCGGTGTCGCACTCGGTGAGGTCGTAGCCCACAAACTCGGTCACACCCTCGCGCAGTTCTACCCAGTCGCTCGTCTCCACGGCGGCGGCATTGCGGGCGCGCTCTTTCTGCTTCTTCATCTCGGCATTGAAGCCGTCGATGTTCACGGTCATGCCGTTCTCGCGTAAGATGAGTTCGGTGAGGTCGAGCGGGAAGCCGTAGGTGTCGTAGAGCACAAACGCTTTTTCGCCCTCAATCTCGGTTTTGCCTTGTTTCTTGGCCTCGGCAATCACATTGTCAATCATCTTCATGCCGGTCTCGAGCGTGCGCAGGAAGGATTCTTCCTCCTCCTTGGTCACATGCTTGATGAGGTCGGCTTGAGCGGGAAGTTCAGGATAGGCTTCGCCCATGCTCTCAATGAGGGTGTCGATGAGGCGATACATGAACGCTTCTTTCATGCCCAGGAAGGTGTAGCCGTAGCGCACGGCACGGCGCAGGATGCGGCGAATCACATAGCCCGCCTTGGCATTGCTGGGCAACTGACCGTCGGCCACTGAGAAAGCGATGGTGCGCACATGATCGGCAATCACGCGCATGGCCACGTCGGTATCGTGATTCTCGCCATAGCGCTTGCCTGCAATCTCGCCCACCTTCTTGATGAGGGGTTGGAACACGTCGGTGTCGTAGTTCGAAGTTTTGCCTTGTAATGCCATGCACAGGCGCTCAAAGCCCATGCCGGTGTCAATCACCTTGGCGGGCAGCGGCTCCAGACTCATGTCGGCCTTGCGGTTATACTGCATGAACACGAGGTTCCAAATTTCGATCACTTGCGGATTATCCTTGTTTACCAGGTCGCGACCGGACATTTTTGCCTTTTCCTCATCGGGGCGCAGGTCGATGTGAATCTCGGAACAGGGGCCGCAGGGACCGGTCTCGCCCATCTCCCAGAAGTTGTCGTGGCGGTTGCCGTTGATAATGTGGTCCTCGGGCAGATATTGTGACCAGTAGCCGGCTGCCTCGTTGTCGCGCTCCAAGCCTTCGGGTTGGTAGCCTTCAAACACGGTGGCATACAGGTTCTTCGGGTCAAGTCCAAGCACCTTCACCAGGTATTCCCAGCAGTAGTCGATGGCCTCTTTCTTGAAGTAGTCGCCAAATGACCAGTTGCCGAGCATCTCAAACATGGTGTGGTGATAAGTGTCGTGTCCCACTTCCTCCAAGTCGTTGTGCTTGCCGCTCACGCGCAGACACTTCTGCGAGTCGGCCACACGGCGCCATTGCGGCTGCTTGTTGCCCAGAATGATGTCCTTGAACTGGTTCATACCGGCGTTGGTAAACATGAGTGTGGGGTCGTCCTTGATGACCATGGGTGCCGATGGCACGATGTGATGATTTTTGTTCTCGAAGAATTCTTTGAATGATTCCCGTATTTGTTTTGCAGTCAACATATTTTGTGTGTGTATTTAGAGTTTTTCTTCTTGTTTTTGTTGCGTGAATGAATCAAAATGAGTACTTTTACGCAAAATAACCCACAAAGTTAGGTTTTTATTATTATTTTTGCAAATTAAATGCATTGAACCATGAGTGACGAATTAGATAAACGATTCTACCGGATAGGCGATGTGGCTGAAATTCTGAACATTCCGGCAAGTACCTTGCGTTTTTGGGAAAAGGAGTTCACCATTATCAAGCCCCAACGTAATGCCAAGAATATCAGACTCTATACACCCAAGGACATCGAAACCATCAGGATGATATATTTTCTGGTGAAAGAGAAGGGCTTGAAACTGGATGCCGCCCAGGCGATGATACGCCGCAATCGCGACGGTGTGAGCAAGCAATTTGAAGTAATTGAGCGTCTCAAAGGTGTTCGCGAGCAGCTCAAGTCGTTGCAGCGAGCTCTCGATACCATCGCTAAAAACTGACGGCATCATGAAATGTAGATTTCTTTCAATGTTGATGAGCGTGGTCACGTCGTTGATGTACGTGGCCGTTGCCGCCACCACTCACACGGTGACCTTTGACTTCAGTACGGTTGATGGGCTTAACGCGATGAGCATAGCAGTGCCAGCCACGGGCGGTCGCACTTATCTGGAAAACAACGCCGCCTTCACCCTTGGTGATGTGACCCTCACCAATGTCAATAGCACCACGTCATCGTACAAGAACAGCATTTACTACTATAGCAACCAGCAATGCTACGAGCTTTACCTCAATAGTGGTGCTTCGCTCACGTTCTCGGTTCCCGCCAATTGCACCATCACGGCCATTAATTTCAATGCCAACAATCTTTCCTATCTGAATGGAGCAACCAACGGCAACTGGACGGGTTCTCAGCAGAGTGTTACTTTCTCGGCAACAACTAGAACTGTTTATGTCTTCTCGGTCACTGTAACCTATACCAAGACTGATGCCCAGCTGCCACAGGTCACAGGAATCAGCAACTTCAAGAATGTGACGCCAGGTACTTCCGTACGGTTGTATCTGCCCGACAGTTACAATGCCCGCGTGCTGGCAGTGAAGCGCAATGCCAACGGCACGACCGACGCCTATGTGCGCGACAATACCGGTGCCATGCTCATGCAGGGCATCAATCCTAACCGCGCGTTGGCCTACAACCAGCATCTTGCCGGTTGGATTGACGGGCAATACACAACCAACGCAAATGGCTTGCCTTGTTTTGTGCCCGCCGCTGGCTTGACTAACACCACCCAGCTTGTGATTGCCGACCCGGTGACCGAAGCCGACGTTGAACCGAAAGCCATCACATCTGACCAATATGACGATTATCTTGCCGACTGGGTGACGATGACCGACGTGCGAGTGGGCGAGGATTTTACCTTTGACAACGGGTTGAGCCAAAGCGGCTATGAGATGCCCTATACAGGCGCGCTGGTCGATGTCGGAGCCATCGTGGCAGGCGATGGCGTGCTCTATCCTTTGAGCCAATCTGAAACTCATCCCATAACCTATGTGATTGATGCATCGCAGCAGTTTGTGTCGCCGCCACAGTCTCTTGTGGGTGTGCGCGTGCGCTTGAACCGTGCGTTCACTGCAGGAGTTTGGGCTCCATTTACGTTGCCGTTCAGTACCGGCGACTTCACCGGCAACATTATGGAATATTCGGGCTTGACCAACGGCGAATCCGTCACAGGTTCAGAGTCGGGTAATACTTATGAGACCGGCAAGATGCTGTTCTCGCCTGTGGCTGAGATGGAGGCGGGTGTTCCCTATTTGGTGCGCTCAAGTGAGGACCTTGATGGCAAGATGTATGACGGCGTGACTCTGTTGCCGACGGGCCCCCATACGGTGACCTACACCTCGGGTGGACTTGTGCAGTTGGCAGGTCGAATCGCATCGACCGATGCCTATAGTTTCGTGGGCACTTTCACTCCCATGACCCTTGAGCTGAACAATGCTAACAAGGTGATGCTTGCCAATGGTGCCATTGGTTGGGTGAATGAAAACACACGGTGGCTACCGGGTACGAGTGCCTATTTTGTCACGCCGGTGAATCAGGGCTTGCAAATTGAATTGCAAGGCGTTGAAGATGGCGTGTTTACCGGTGTGAATAGTGTCGCTGCCGATGCGGCGGCCGGTCGGCATCAAGGCATCTACAACATGCTGGGCGTGAAGATGCAACTGCCCTGGAACGAGTTGCCCGCTGGCATCTATGTGGTGAACGGCCATAAAACCATTAAACGATGAAAGGAGGAGGAATGATGATGAAGAAGATATATTCCATCCTGCTTTTAGTCGTTTGTGCCGTTGCCGCCATCATGCCGGCTGCTGCGCAACAGTCAGTTACCGTCACTCTGAAAGATAACACTACTCACACTTTCACCGGCATTGACTCGGTGCGCTATGTGGGTGGCGAATTTGGCGATATCAATGGCATCGGTGTTAAAATTTATGTGAACGGAAGCACCGAGAGCCATGACTTCCTGTACTCGCAGATGCTCAACATCGTGATTACCGGACAGACCATAACCGTGGCCACGCCCGTATTCTCGCCCAATGGCGGCGAATTCCTGCAAGCCACCACTGTGACCATTTCGTGTGCTACCGCAGGGGCAATCATCTATTACACCACCGACGGCACAACACCATCGGCCACCCACGGCACGCGCTACACGGGGCCCATCACCATCAACGAGACCACCTCGCTCAGTGCCATCGCCATCAAGGACGGCGTGAGCAGCACCGTGAGCACGGCCACATTCACCCTTATTGACAACAATGTGAATGCCAACAAGGATTCCGAACTGGCACAATGCGCAGTGGCATGGCGTATGGAATTCCCCCACCTGGGAACCGCCGGAAATTATGTATATAGTGTTCCTACCACCACCTACAACAATCAGGAAGTGATTACCTATCAGATTGAGTGGGATATCACCAAGAAGTCGAACCATTGGACCTGTTACCGCTTCGATGCTAACACGCCCGACAACAATTTCGGCAGAACGCAGACACGATTCAGCGTTGATCCCAATATTCCCACCGAATATCAGTGGACGCACGACAACTACACCAACTCGGGATTCTCTCGCGGCCATATGTGCATGTCCGACGATAGGCAGTATAACGAGGAATCGAACACCCAGACATTCTATACCACCAACATCCATCCACAGCACCAGTCGCACAATGCCGGTGTGTGGCTCAAGCTTGAACAATGGGTGAACAGCCGTGGCTACGACCGCGACTTCTGCGACACGCTCTATGTGGTGAAAGCCGGCACGATTGACAAGGCCGAACAGATTCGTGGTTACACCGACACTGATCCCATCAATGTGAGTTGCTCCAGCCACATCCTCATTCCGCAATACTTCTATATGTGCATACTCGTAGTGAAAGACAATCAGTATAAGGCGATAGGTTTCTGGACCGAGCACACCACCGGCCAGCAACTTGGCACCATCACCTATAGTGACTATGCCAAGAGTATAGACGAGATTGAGGAACTCACGGGACTTGACTTCTTCTGCAACCTGCCCGACGACATTGAAGCGCAGGTGGAGGCATCCTATAACATCGGTGACTGGAACCAATAGCGAGCGCACGCAATTGACAGTCAGAGAATGTGTTTTGAGAAGCGATGCTTACTTGCGGTTGTAGTTGAAGCTGGAGCCGCCCAAGAACTCGCGCATGATGCTGGTGGGGGGTATTTCCTTGTCGTCGACCGGGATAAAGTAGTGTATGAACTTGAGTAGGCGGTGTGCCTCGGCATATTCCGGGCAGTTCTTGGGTACCGATGCGAGGATGACCTCGGCGTGGGTGCGCAAGACGGCAAACTCAATGTTGAGTGCCGAGTTGAACATGACATCGGCAGTCTCCTGGAAGGGGAAAATCCATTGCTCCTCGGCCTCGCACACGTTCTTCCAGTGGTTGATGGTCTCGCGTGCGCTGAAAGCTCCCTTGTTGTAGTCGCGAATGATGCGTCGCAACAGTCGGTTGTCGCGCGTGGGCACCCAGTTGTGGTCGTCGAGCGAGATGCTGGTCAGGGCCGACACATAGACCTTGAATTTTGCGCTGTTGGGGATTTTTTCAGTGAGCATGGGGTTCAGCGCGTGAATACCCTCAATAATGAGTACAGTGTCGTTTTTCAGTTTGAGTTTCTTGCCGTTGAACTCGCGCTTGCCCGTCACAAAGTTGTATTCAGGCACTTCGACGCGTTCGCCCTGCATGAGTCGCATGAGGTGATCTTCAAGCAGTTCGCTGTCAACGGCCTTGATGTTATCGAAGTCGTAGTCACCATTGGGTAGCAGCGGGGTGTCGACACGGTTCACAAAGTAGTCGTCGGTCGAGAACGACAGAGGCCGCAGTCCGCAAGCGAGCAACTGGATGGACAGACGCTTGCAGAAGGTGGTCTTGCCCGAACTCGATGGCCCGGTGATGAGCACCAAGCGAATGGGGTCTTTCTCGGCACGGAAACGGCGGTCAATCTCCTCAGCTATCTGCACGATTTTCTTCTCTTGCAGAGCCTCGCTCACCTGAATGAGTTGCGAAGCATTGCCGTTCAAGATGGCCTTGTTCACGTCGCCGGCGTTCGATAGGCGCATGATGACATCCCATTTTACCTTCTCGGCAAACATCTCAAAGGTCTTGGGCATATCGAGTTTCTCGGCTAGTTTGGTGGGGTTATGGCGGTCGGGCACGCGCAGCAAGAGTCCCTCGTGTAGGCGTTCAATGTCCCACACCTGCAGATAGCCTGCTGAGGGCACGAGCGGGCCGTAGTAGTAGTCGGCGGTGTCGCCCAGGGTGTAGTAGTCGCTATAGATTTGGCCACTGGTTTCCAGTAGCTTTACCTTGTCAGAGAAACCGCGTTCCGAGAACACGCGCACGGCCTCCTCGGTTGTGGCCTCGTGACGGCGGAAGGGCATGTCCAGGTCTACAATTTCACGCATGCGTTGCTTGATGAGTTCCACATCCTCGTCGGTCAGCGGTTCATTGCCTCGTTTCTTGAAGTTGCAGTAGTAGCCCAGCGACAGCGGATGCTCAATGAACAGTTTGCTGCCGGGGAACACGTCGCTACATGCCTTGTAGAGCACGAAACAGAGCGACCGTACATACACGCGGTGACCGGAGCCGCCGCGGGCGTCGACAAACTCCACATCGCGGTTCTGGTAGAGCCTGAACTTGAGTCCTTGTGAGGCGTTATTGACTTTGGCCGAAACCACGGGATACTGGAATTGGAGTTCGTCGGCAAACTCCTGATAAACATCAAGCAAAGAGGTTCCCTCGGGAAAACTCTTGGTGATGTTGTTGTTCTTGCATCGAATTTGGAGCATGGGTAAAATGGATGTATAGATGGTAATTAGCATGCAAATTTACGAAAAAGATAGCAGAAAACAAATCTTCATGAAGATTTATCCTATTTCGATTAAAAATTTATATAAAGAATAAAATGGCCTGTGAGGGTGGAGGGGGCTGCGACAGGAGTCGCAGCATAGGGGAGACTGGAGGGTGGTGCGCAACCGGACTGGAGTGCGCTTCGGTCAGAATTTTTTTCAATACGAATTTTGCGAATTTTGTGAATTTAGCGAAAGGGAGTACCTTCGGCCAGCAATGTAGAGTCGAGGAGGCAGATGAGGTGGATGGGAGTTGTGAGTTGGGAAACATTTGGGAAGGGTAGGAAGGGTGAATCTTTTGGGAAATGTGGGAAAACCGGGAAATGTGGGAAAGTTGGGAAATGTTGGAAGTGTTTGAGTGATAGAAAGTTGACAAAAGAGAGCATAACGAAGGTGGTACAATGTGGGGGTGGCGAAAGTGGTACGATAGGGACAACGAAGGTGGTATGATGGGCAGTACGAATGCGGTACAAAGATGGTATGCATCTTTCCGGGAAAAAATGGCCGAGATCGGCCATCTTTTTGGGAATGGTGGATGGGAATAGAGTGGTTTGTCATGAGTGTTTTTTCAATTAAGGTTCATATGCGAGGGCGAAGATAATACAAGAGAGATGTGAATGCGATGGCAAACACACAGATTGAAATGAGTTGTCAGCTGTCAGTTATCAGTTGTCAGTTATCAGTTATGAGTTATCAGTTGTCAGTTTTTTTAGAAGGGCAGAAGGTTTTAGACTGATAGATAAGCGAGGGGGTCGCCGCCGGCGACGATGGAGAGGGTCGCAACACCCCCCTTGATGATTGTGCTGCTCGCTATCGCTCGCACCGCAATCATCAAAGAGGGTTACCCAAATGTCAGCCTCCGGCTGATGCTCTGGCGGAAAGGGGAGATGCTCTGGCGGAAAGGGGAGATGCTTTGGCGGAGAGGGGAGATGCTTTGGCGGAGAGGGCTGTGAGGGTGGAGGGGGCTGTGAGGGTGGAGAGGGCTGCGACGGGAGTCGCAGCATAGGGGAGACTGGAGGGTGGTGCGCAACCGGACTGGAGTGCGCTTCGGTCAGAATTTTTTTCAATACGAATTTTGCGAATTTTGCGAATTTTGTGTATTTAGCGAAAGGGAGTGTGCTTCGCGCAGAATTTTTAAATGCGAATTTTGCGAATTTTGCGAATTTAGCGAAAGGGAGTGCGCTTTGCGCAGAATTTTAAAATGCGAATTTTGCGAATTTGGCGAAAAGGAGTGCGCTTTGCGCAGAATTTTTAAATGCGAATTTTGCGAATTTAGTGAAAGGGAGTGGGCTTCGGTCAGAACCACGAAGTGCTCGCAACCGAACGGGCGCAAAACCGCGAGTGAGGGAGTGCAATGTGGGAAGAATCCTAATGCTGTGGGAAGAATCCTAATGCCGTGGGAAGAAACCTAATGCGGTGGGGAAAATCCTAATGTTGTGATATAATGTTTTAGTATAAATCCTAATGAGAGGAATTGGTTCAAGTGTGCGATTTTTGGTGAAAGGTTGTGGTTGGTAAGTTATTTATTATTATATTTGCAAGTTATTTAATATTGATACTATGGAACTGAAAAATAAGCGCCCGCTGGCGGGCATGACGCTCGATGAACTGCAGCGCACTGTACTTGCGTTGGGAATGCCCAAGTTTGTTGCCAAGCAACTTGCTGACTGGATTTACAACAAGCGTGTGACAACCTTTGATGCCATGGTGAACATCTCTAAGGCTAATCGCGAGAAACTCTCGGAACATTACACGGTGGGCCTCGCGGCTCCTGTCAATGCGCGGACCAGTGCCGACGGTACAGTGAAGTACCTCTTTGACGTGGGCGAGGGCAAACAGGTGGAGACTGTGATGATTCCCGAGGACGACCGCGTGACGCTGTGCATCTCGTCGCAGAAGGGCTGCAGGATGAACTGCTACTTCTGCATGACAGGCCGACAGGGCTACTCCGGAAATCTCACCGCAAACCAAATCATCAACCAGGTGCTGAGCGTTCCTGAGGCAGCCGATGTGACCAATGTGGTGTTCATGGGCATGGGTGAGCCGCTGGACAACATCGATGAGGTGCTCAAGGTCATTGAGATTATGACCGCCCCGTGGGGATTTGCCTGGAGCCCGAAGCGCGTCACCGTGTCAACCGTGGGTGTGAAGCCCGCTTTGCGACAACTGGTTGAGGAAACACAGGTGCATATCGCTGTGAGCGTCCACAATGCCATTGCCGAGGAGCGACTCTCCATGATGCCACTCGAGAAGATTTATCCCATCAAGGAAGTGATGCAGATGCTTGGCGACTACGACTTCGCTCACCAGCGCCGCCTCTCGATTGAGTACATCATGTGGCAATGGTTCAACGACGACATCAAGCACGCCGAGGCCTTGCGCGAAATCATTCCCGACGAGCATGTGCGCGTCAATCTCATTCGCTATCACATGATTCCAGACATACCCAAGCTGCGCACCAGCAGCGACGAGCGCATGGCACAGTTCCGCGACTATCTGAACAGCCGCGGCATCACGTGCACCATTCGCCGCAGTCGTGGCGAGGACATCAGCGCCGCCTGCGGTATGCTCGCCGGCAAGGTAAAGGCCGCGCAACCGGCCACCAAGCCTCAGCCAACCCGCAAAACCCCGACTAACAAGTAAAAACACACACATAAACTTTTACAACTATGAAAAAGTATTTCATCAGCACCATGGTAGCCCTCATTGCTTTCCCGGCAATGCTCTTGGCGTCAGTGCCCACCGGCTACTACAACGCAGCTCAGAACAAGACGGGCGAAGCACTGCTCACAGCGCTTTATAACATTATCAAGAATCACACCAAGCTCAGCTATAGTAAAGTACTCTCGTTTATGCAAACGAAAGATTTGGACGCGAACAATCACATTATTGATATGTACTCCACAGCCGTGTACGGGCCTGACGACAACGGCTCAAGCGCAACTGATGTGGGTGAAGGCTGGAACCGAGAGCACTCCATGCCCAACAGCTGGTTCGGCGGTTCATCAAGTCATAAGGCTTATACCGACTTGTTCCACCTCTATCCCACCGATATTCGCGTGAATGGCCAGCGAAGCAGTTTTCCCTTCGGCGAGTGCGCCAACGGCACGCGCCTGACGAATGGCAACATTGTGGCGAAGGGCAAACTCGGCACCAGCACCTACAGTGGTTACACCGGCACCGTGTTTGAGCCTGACGATGAGTACAAGGGCGACTTTGCGCGCTCTTATTTCTATCTCGCCACTTGCTACAATGATGAAATCTCTTCTTGGAAGAACTATAACCAAGCATCGACCATGCTCAACGGCAACAGTTACCCCGTGTTCACCAACTGGGCCCTACAAATGCTGCTCGAGTGGCACCGCAAGGACCCCGTGAGCCAAAAGGAAATAGCCCGTAATGAAGCCATCTATAGCAGTGAATATCAGGGCAACCGCAACCCTTACATCGACTATCCCGAGTTGGTGGAATATGTGTGGGGCAATATGGTGGGAACCAACTGGACTCCGGGCGGCTCCGTCAACCCCAACAATCCGGTACTCAATCTGCCCGAGGATGGTTCAATCATTAACATGGGCAGTACCACGCCCGGCAACCGCCTGACAGCCACTGTAGATGTTGAGGGCGTTGGCCTGTTGCAACCTCTCACCGTGACCATCTCCGGCACGGGTTTCTCGGCCTATCCGCAGACCATCAGCGCTGCCGATGCCATTACCGGCACCAACATCTATGTAACATTTAACTCCGGCACTATCGGCACCTACACCGGCACACTCACCGTGTCGAGCAGCGAGGTGAGTGCTACTGTTACCCTCAAAGCCACCGTGAACGGTTCCACCATTACCGCACCCGTAGCTACCGACGCTACCAATGTTACCGGAACCTCGTTTACCGCCAACTGGGGCGCGGTAACCGGAGCGCAAACGTATACCCTCTATGTCAACAAAAAAGGCTATGTGCCCCCCGCCGAATACACCCTGCTGCTCGATGAGGATATGAGCTCGGGCACCACATGGACCGCTTATGGCAAGACTTATCAAGACGAAGGCTACTTCCGTTTGGGTACTTCAAGCGGCACAGGCTATGTGATTAGTCCGTCGGTCAATCTCACCTCAAGCAATGGTGTCACCACCGTGAAAGTGACCGGCAGGTATTTTGGTAGCGACAGCGGCACGCAAATGAAGGTGAGTGTGATTGACGGCAACGAGAACGAACTCGACAGCGAGACCTTTACGCTGACCGCCACCGATGCTGTCTATACCGCAGTACTCACAGGCGCGGCAAGCCCCACCAACCGCATTAAGATTGAAAATACAATCAACAAGAAGCGTGTGCAGCTCAAGGGCGTCAAGGTTTATGCCGGCGACGCGTCGGCCGCAACGCTCAAGGCCGTGAGCGAGTCGGGCGACGAGAACACCCGCACCATCACCGGAATCACCGCTACAAGCTATAATGTGCAGAACCTCACTCAAGACGGCACCTACGAGTACAAGGTGAAGGCCATCGGTGCCAATGCTCAAAGCGACTGGTCAAACCTCATTGAGGTGACCTTGGCCGATGCGCAGCAGTGGCAACTGGGCGACGTGAATCGTGATGGTCTGGTGAATGTGAGCGATGTTACATACTTAATCAACATGATACTGAACATCGTTCCCATGGACAAGGAAGCTGCCGATATCAATAGTGACAACGCCGTGAACGTGAGTGATGTAACTGCCTTGATTAACATCATTTTAGGTCTCAATAATTAGTCGAGAGATGAAAAAAGACGTTTTGTATATCGTGGTTCCCTGCTACAACGAGCAGGAAGTGCTACCCCTCACCACCGAGCGATTGCGTGACCAACTCAAGACTATGGTCGATGCCGGCTTGGTGGGCGAGGAGAGCCGGATACTCTACGTCAATGACGGGTCCACTGACTCAACCTGGCAACTCATCGAAGGCTTTACCGGTCAGCACCAAGAGGTGTGCGCCGTGAAGTTGGCCGGCAATGTGGGTCATCAAAATGCACTCATGGCCGGCCTTGAGGTGGCAGCCGAACGGGCCGACATCATCATAAGCATCGATGCCGACTTGCAAGACGATGTGAGCGTGATGACCGAGATGGTCAATAAGTATCACCAGGGCTGCGACATCGTGTATGGCGTGCGCCGCCAGCGGAAGACCGACACTTGGTTCAAGCGCAACTCGGCCAAGGCTTTCTATAAACTCATGCGCCGCTTGGGTGTGAAGAGCATCTATAATCATGCCGATTATCGCCTGATGAGCCGCCGAGCTGTGAACCAGCTTATGAAGTACCGCGAGCGCAACTTGTTCTTGCGCGGCATCGTGCCGCTTGTGGGTTATCGCACCGACTCTGTCTACTACGATCGCACCGAGCGGGCTGCCGGCGAGAGTAAGTATCCGCTGAGCAAGATGTTGAGCTTTGCCGTGAACGGCATCACCTCGTTCAGCATCAAGCCCGTGCGCATGGTACTCTCCTTGGGTGTCATTTTTACACTGGTTGCACTTGGCATTCTTGTGTATGTGCTCATTGCCTACTTCAGCGGTCGTGCCGTGAGCGGTTGGGCTTCGCTCATCCTTTCGCTCTGGTTCATTGGCGGCTGTGTTCTCATAGGGCTGGGCATTGTTGGCGAGTACATCGGTAAAATCTATATTGAGGTCAAGGACAGGCCACGATATAATGTCGAGCGCCAAATACTGCAATAAGTTTGCCCGTTTGCTGAATTTGTTGTAATTTTGACCCTTCACAAGGTCTATTGACTACAAAATTAGAAACAACTATTTTAAGATAATGAGTAACAATCAAGATAATAACCGAAAAATTCGTGTGGGCATCACACAGGGTGACACTAACGGCATAGGTTATGAGATTATTCTCAAAACATTGAGCAACAATGCGATGCTTGAGCTGTGCCAGCCCATCATCTACGGGTCCAGTAGAATCCTTACCTATCACCGCAAGGCACTGGAGATGCCCGCGTTCCAAATACATTATACTCGCGACATCAACAACCTGAAGGACAACGTGCCTAACCTCTTTGAGGTTTGTCGCGATGAGGTAAAGGTGGAACTTGGACAGCCCGACAAGCAAGCCGGCAAGGCCGCCTTTGATGCCCTTGAGGCAGCGGTTCAACACCTGAAACAAGGCAAAATTGATGTTTTGGTCACCGCCCCCATCAGCAAGGAGAACATTCAGAGCAACGAATTTCAGTTCCCGGGTCACACCGAGTATCTCGAAGCGAGTTTGGGTACCGGCGAGAAAGCGCTCATGATTCTATGCGCTGAGCAACTGCGTGTGGCGCTGGTATCCATTCACAAACCCATTGCCGATGTGCCCCAAGCAGTGACGCGCGAAACGGTTTTGTCAACCATCATGCAGTTCAACAAGTCGCTCAAACGCGACTTCGCCTGCCAGGGACCTCGCATCGCCGTGCTGTCACTTAATCCGCATGCCGGAGAGCATGGCTTGCTGGGCAAGGAGGAGCAGGAGCAAATTATTCCCGCCATTCAGGAAGCGACCGAGAACAAGGTGCTTTGCTTCGGGCCCTATGCCGCCGACGGCTTCTTCGGTAGCAAACTCTACACCCACTTTGATGGCGTTGTGGCCATGTATCACGATCAAGGTCTTGCCCCGTTCAAGGCACTCTCAATGGATAGCGGCGTGAATTTCACCGCCGGACTGCCCTATGTGCGCACCAGCCCCGACCACGGAACGGGCTACGACATAGTGGGGCAGGGCATTGCTCACGAAGATTCCTTGCGACAGGCCATCTTCACCGCTATTGATATTTATCGCCATCGCAAAACCTACGACGAGAACCATGCCAATCCCTTGCGCAAGCAGTACTTTGAGCGCGGCAAGGACAATGTGGTGCTTGACCTCACCAAGGATGACGATGACCCCACCGATCCCATTCTCACTTAACACTAATAACTGAGCGATATGAACTATGCCATAATAGCAGCAGGCGAAGGGTCGAGACTGGCCCAGGAAGGAGTGAGCCGGCCCAAACCGCTCGTCACGCTTTGCGGCGAGCCTATGATTCTGCGGCTTATTAACATCTTTCTGCGCTGCGGTGCTGAGAGTATCAGCATCATTGTCAACGAGCACATGACCGAGGTGCGCCGTTTTCTCGAACAGTTAGAGTTGCCGGTGCCGCTCCACCTTGTGGTGAAGACCACTCCCAGTTCGATGCACAGTTTTTGGGAACTGAGTCGCGTCATACCCGAGGGAAAATTCTGCCTCACTACGGTCGACACCATCTTCCGAGAGCAAGACTTTGCGGGCTATGTGGCGGCTTTTGAGAATGATGACACCCACGATGGTATGTGGGCGGTCACGCCATTCATTGACGACGAGAAACCTCTCTACGTGGAGGTTGACAACGATGCCGACATGAACATTACGGCTTTCCGCGACAAGCCTTTTGACGGTGCGAAATATGTTTCTGGCGGCATCTATGCGATGAGTCACAAGGCATTTGAGGTGCTTGACCGCTGCATTGAACAGGGCATTTCGCGCATGCGTAACTTTCAACGCGCTCTGGTCGACAACGGATTCTCGCTTCAGGCCTATTCCATCGACAAAATCATCGATGTGGATCATGCCGCCGATATTCCTGTGGCTGAACAATTTATATCATCTTTTCATCAACATACTGAACATTAATACATCACACACACTATGGCAGTTATCAATATAGCCGGAATTATGAGAGCGGGAGTCTACTCGCCCAACCACATTGGCAACGACACCGCTATCTTCAACGCTACAGCCGAGCAGCTACGCAAGCGCGGTTGTTTGGTGAATATCTATAGCGAGGAGCAGTTTAACCGCAATGGGGTTGAAGAGGAGTTTGTCATGACCATGTGCCGGCAGCAAGAGTCCATTGAAAACTTGCAGCGACTTGAGGATAACGGTCGACTGGTCATTAACTCGGGCTACGGTATCGAGAACTGCACCCGCGAGCGCATGACACGCATCTTGCTGGGCAACGGCATTCCCTACCCAGAGAGCCTCATTGTCAACACCGACGAGAACATCAAGTCGATGCTCAAGAAGAGCGGGTTCAAGAGTTGCTGGATTAAGCGCGGCGACTTCCATGCCATGCACAAGGAAGATGTGTCCTATGTGCGTCATCCTGAGGAGGCACAAGAGGTGCTGCAGGAGTACTTCTTGCGTGGCATAAAGCGTGCCGTGATCAATGTGCATCTTGAGGGCGACCTCGTCAAGTTCTACGGTGTGAAAGGCTCCAACTTCTTCTATTGGTTCTATCCCTTTGACCAGGGACACAGCAAGTATGGCTGGGAAGAGGTCAATGGCAAGTCGCAGGGCATAACCTTTGATGTTAAGGAACTCAAGATGCTGTGCAACAAGGCTGCCAACGAACTGAATGTCGAGATTTATGGCGGCGACTGCATCATCTCGCCCGAGGGCGGCATACAAATCATTGACTTCAACGACTGGCCCAGCTTCGCCCCATGTCGCGTTGAGGCCGCGCCCCACATCGCTAAGCGCATTCTCACTCTCATCAAGGAACGTCAAGCCGGTTCTTGACCTCGTTATCATACAAATCATTGTCCGGACACACACTCTCTCGGACCCTTATTTCATCACCACTCATGGCTTTAAACGATTTAAGAAAGGAATATAAGCAGTCACTCAAGTCGCTTGACACTGAGGAGACTATTGACCTGTGGTTCTATCGCCCGCTGGGCTTTGCTTGGGCTAAACTGTTTTCGAAACTGGGCATCACGCCCAATGTGGTCACCATCGCGTCTATCTTTTTGGGCGTGGCCGGTGGCATTCTGCTCTACTTTGGAGCGCAACCTTACATTTGGCTCAATTATCTCGGGATCTTCCTGATTATTTGGGCTAATACCTACGACAGCGCCGATGGTCAGCTCGCGCGCCTCACACACCAGTATTCGCGCCTGGGCCGCATTCTGGACGGCGTGAGCGGCGACCTCTGGTTCTTCGCCATCTATTTCTCGCTCGTGTTCCGCGAATTGCAGTTTGGCGACAGCCTGCTGGGCGACTACTTTTGCTACGGTAACGGGCATAACTGGATTATTTGGTCTATAGCAGTGTTTGCGGGCCTGTGTCATGCCAAGCAGGCCGCCAGTGCCGACTATTACCGCCAGTTCCATCTCTTCTTCCTCAAGGGCGAGGAGGGAAGCGAGCTTGATAGCTCTGAAATGCTCACTGAACAATATGAGCAACTGTCGTGGGGCAAGAACTTCATGAAGAAACTCACACTCTTCTTCTATCGCAACTACACCCGTCAGCAAGAGGCATTCACACCGGCCATGCAAGGCCTGCGGCGTGAATTCAAGGCACGCTTCGGCAATGCCATTCCGCAACGGTTCCGCGACGACTTCCGCATGAAGAGCTTGCCGCTCATGAAGTACACCAATATGCTCTCGTTCAACACCCGCATTATTGCTATGTTTATCTCGGTCATTATCAAGGCTCCGTGGCTCTACTTCGTCTTTGAGATTGTGGTGCTCAATGCTATGATGGCTTATATGATTATTACCCACGAACGATTCTGTAAGCAATTCGTAAAACAACTGAAAAATGGCGGCTATCAGCAATAACATCAAGGGTATTATCTTTGATTATGGCGGCACCATCGACAGCCGCGGGGTGCACTGGAGTTGGGTCATTTGGGACGGCTATCGCAAGGCACAGGTGCCCATCTCGCTCGAGCAGTTTCGCGAGGCTTATGTCTTTGCCGAGCGCGAACTCGCCAAGGTGCGCCACATTCTGCCCAGCGACAATTTTCTGCAGTTGTTGCGCAAGAAGATGACCATTGAATTGCAGTATGTTGAGCAACAAAATTGGACCGATGCCTCACAAGAACAACTGGTGGAGTGGGGCGAAATTATCGCGCAACATTGCTATGCCGAGGCTAAGCAGAGCATTGCTGAGGCGTTGCCGGTGCTCGAGACGCTCTCAAGCCGATTCCCTCTCATGCTGGTGAGCAATTTCTATGGCAACATCGATGAGGTGGTGCGCGACTTGGGCATTCGTCATTTTTTCAAGGGTATTATTGAGAGTGCCGTGGTGGGCATTCGCAAACCTAATCCCACGCTGTTCCGCTTGGGGGTTGATGCCCTCGAGCTGGAGGCTGAACAGGTGCTGGTGGTGGGCGACAGTCTCAAGAAGGATATCTTGCCGGCTCACTCGCTGGGCTGTGCTACCGCGTGGATGCAGGGCCCCGGATGGACCGAGGACGAGAACGATGCCATCGATGTTCCTGCCGATACCTGCCGCATTACCTCGCTCACTCAGTTGCTTTAGTAAGAGCCTGTTATTGATTTTGTAGACTACAAAATATAGAAACTTATGATTACTCGACGCGACATGCTGAAAGGTGCTGGCGCCGCTGCGGCAGCAACCATTTTGGGAGGAATACCGCTGACAGCGGCAGCCAACGACAATGCGGTGGCCTATGGTGGTAAGAGGAAAATATTGGTTGTCGGTGCTCATCCCGACGACCCCGAGACCTGTGCCGGTGGCACCATGTGCCTGCTCAAGCAAGCAGGTAATGAAGTTGTGAGCGTGTATCTCACACGCGGTGAGGCCGGTATTGAGGGCATGAGTCACGATCAGGCGGCTGCCGTGCGTGTGGCGGAGTCGGAGAATGCTTGTCGCGTAATGGGCATTCGCCACATTTTTATGAACCAGGTCGATGGCAATACCGAGGTGAATGTGGCCCGCTACAAGGAGATGCGTGAACTGCTTGAACAGGAAAGACCCGATGTGGTCATCACCCATTGGCCCATCGATAGCCACCGCGATCACGCCGCCTGTGGCTTGCTGGTGCTTGACGCTTGGCGACGCGTGGGGCGCACATTCCGACTCTATTATATGGAGGCGATGTCGGGCACACAGTCACAGATGTTCACGCCCACGCACTGGGTGAACATCGACCCTGTGGTCGATCTCAAGCACAAGGCATGCCTGTGCCATGTGAGTCAAGGCATGCAGCCGTTGCTCGACGACTGGCACATTCCCATGGAGAAATTCCGTGGCTTGGAATGTCGCTGCGGCGCTGCCGAAGCCTTCGCCCTCCACACCGAGGCCCTCAAATCGCTGTAAACAGTCTCCTGCCAACCCCATAACTTGGCACACGAGGTTCCTCGAGAATGTGCGTCAACGACCGCACTTCATCCTCCGTCTTAATCATATAGTCCGATTCCGTTTTGGGTATATACACAAAAGAATCCTGCGGCAGTGACCGCAGGATTCTTTCTTGATGATTATGAAAACAAATCGTTGATTAGTCGATTTCTTCGTCGGCTTCGTAGCCACCCATTTCGCGAATGGCGTTCTTCAGCATCACATACTGCTGGAACAGGTGGTTTACGGGGACTTCGCCCTTGGTGTAGTCGTGCATCGGGCTCTTGAGGAAGAAGCTCAAGAAGCGCTGTGTGCCATAGCGGCCGGCGCGGTGAGCCAGGTCGATGAGCAGACACAGGTCGAGGCACAAGGGAGCTGCCAGGATAGAGTCGCGGCACAGGAAGTTGATCTTGATTTGCATAGGATAGCCCATCCATCCGAAGATGTCGATGTTGTCCCAACCTTCCTTGTTGTCGTCGCGAGGCGGGTAGTAGTTGATGCGCACTTTGTGGAAGTAGTTGGTGTAGAGGTCGGGCTGATTTTCCTCAACGAGGATTGACTCGAGGGTCGACAGCTTGCTCACCTCTTTAGTGCGGAAATTAGCGGGCTCGTCGAGCACGAGGCCGTCGCGGTTACCCAGAATGTTGGTTGAGAACCAGCCGCTCAGACCCAGGCAACGAGTGCCGATGATGGGAGCGAAACCGGATTTAACCAGCGTTTGGCCAGTCTTGAAGTCCTTGCCTGCGATGGGCACCTTAGTCTCCTCAGCGAGATCCCACATGGCGGGAATGTCGACGGTGGTGTTAGGAGCACCCATGATGAAGGGGGCATTCTCCTTGAGGGCTGCGTAGGCGTAGCACATTGAGGGAGCGATTTGCTCTTTGTTGTCGGCCTTCATAGCTGCCTCGAGAGCCTCGATGGTGCCATGATACTTCATGTCGGGAGCTACATAGATTTCAGTAGATGCTGCCCAGAGCACAACCACGCGGTCCACGCCACGCTCCTGCTTGAAGTTGCGGATGTCGGCACGCAGGTTCTCCACCATTTCCCAGCGGGTTGCACCGTGCATGATGTTGTCACCGTCAAGACGCTTGGCATAGTTCTTGTCGAAGGCGGCCTTCATGGGCTTAATCTTGAGCAGTTCGTCCTTCACGGGTTCAATATCTTTCTCTTTAAGAACGTTTGCATTCATAGCCGATTCGTAGGCGTTCACGGGGAATACATCCCAAGCAGCGAACTCAATGTCGTTCAGGTCGGCGATAGGTACAATGTCTTTATAGTGCAGATACTTCTTATCGGCACCGCGGCCAACGCGAATCTTGTCGTATTGGGTCATTGAACCCACAGGCTTGGTCAGCCCTTTGCGAGTCATCATAACACCAGTCATAAAGGTTGTGCTCACGGCACCTAATCCTACTACCATGATACCTAATTTGCCGGTAGCGGGTTTTGTGTTTGAATTTGTCATAACTTACTTACTATAAAACTTTAATAGGTTGATATTTCAATTTAATAAATGAGTTTCACCGCTATGAGGTGAAAATACAGCGCCAAAATTACCACCTTTTTTTGGACTACAAAACATTAATAATGTGAATATCAAGTTAATTTCATTTAAATTTTCGGCCAAACGTTAAATCGTGGTAAATTCGACTTATTTCGTTGTTTAGATGTTAAATAAATAAAAACGCACCTCGGTTCTTTAAACCCTTTTTTGGGGTTAAAAATGCGATTTTTTGCTTTTTTGGCACTTGTGAAACACTTTTTTACAAATCGGTTGATTGTGTGTTTTTCACATTTGCCAACGTTCGTCGAAAACCGGTGATGTAAATTTTGCTACTTTTTTGGTACTTAACACAAAATTTATCACTATCTTTGCACGATTATTTATTAAGGTGAAAAGCCTGTCTTGTAAACGAACACAAAAACTACTCACAATATGCAAGAAATTATTGAAGAGAGCGTGAATAAAAGCTCACGCAAAAGCACAAACACCGGAATCCAAATCAAAGAGTTCCTGATGGCGTGTCTGCGCAATTGGTACTGGTTTGTGATTTCAATTATAATTTGTGGCTCATTGGCTTATCTGTATAGCAAATCGCAAATTCAGCAATATCGCTCACAGGCGCTGATACTTCTCACAACGAATACCAGCCAGTCGACCGGTAGCCAGTCGCAGGTGTTCTCTGACCTGGGCATTACGCCGGCCTCCAGTTTCATTCCTAATGAAATCTATAAGATTACCTCAACTGAACTTATGGAGGAGGTGGTGAACCAACTAGGCTTGAATATTCAGTACTATGGTCATGTGTATCTGCGCGACGTGAACAGTTACAAGACTGCTCCGCTGCAAATCACTCCGCTGCGCGAAATCACCGAACCGTTCACTATGACCGTGGTGCCCAAGGGTGGCAACGATCTGGAATACAAAATCAACGATGGTCCCTGGGCAAAGGCGAAGTTTGGCAACAAGGTGAACACGGCGTTTGGCCCCATTGCCATCACCAAGACCCAAAAATATACCGAGCAGTACAAGGACTTCCAGGTAATTGTCCGCGTGAAGACTATCCACGATGCTGCTGTGGGTTACAAGTCGCGCCTCACAGCCGAGTCGCCTGAGAAATACAGCGATGTGCTGAGGCTCACCATGACGTGCGACAATCCCAAGCTCGCTACCGACATTCTGAACGCGCTGATTGCAGTTTATATTCAAGACGCCATCAACGATAAGAACCGTGTGGCACGTAGCACCGAGGCCTTTATCTCTGACCGTATCGTGACCATTGCCGAGGACCTGAGCGGTGTTGACAGTCAGGTAGCTCAACTCAAGGTGGGTTCGGTGAATGCCACCATGTTCAGCGATCCGAGCACTGGCGTGCGTATGGCCGAGAATGCCAACAATGCCAGCATGCAGTACAGCCTGGCCAACGAGATTCTGCAATATGTGAGCCGCATGAACGGCAACGAACTCATTCCGAGCAACACCGGTATTGCCAACACCGGTATCGAGAGCCAGATTGCTCAGTATAACGAGGCTATGCTCAAATACCAGAAGATTGCGGCCACGTCAAGTTCGGAGAACCCCGTGATGATTGAGCTCACCAACTCGCTTGCGTCTATGAAGAGCACTATTGTGAATTCGCTGAGCAACTACCTGAACTCGCTGCGCATGCAGGTTTCGAACGCTCGCTCGCAAGAGGGCCGCGCCACCAGCAGCATGACGGCCGTGCCGTCGCACGAAAAAGCGCTCACTCAGGTCACTCGCCAACAGCAAATCAAGGAGCAACTCTACCTCTACCTGCTCAACAAGCGCGAGGAGAATGCCCTGCAGCTGGCCATTACCGAGCCTAATGCCAAGGTGATTGAGAAGGCTGTCTCAAACGGCCAGATTGCTCCCGTTCCGAGTAAGATTATGACCACCGGTCTGTTGCTGGGCCTGTTGCTGCCTGCGCTGATTCTATTCGTCATTCACTGGATTAAATCACTTGACACGATGGTGCACACCCGCGGCGATGTGGAGCAGAACTGTAGTTTGCCCATCATTGGCGACTTGCCCGAGAAACGCGGCGACCAGAAAGATAAGGAGGTCGTCGTCACTGAGAACGGCCACGATCGCATTACTGAAGCATTGCGCATTGTACGCAACAACTTGGACTATGTGGTTCATGAGCGCGACGGTGAGGGCATTGTGCTGCAGATGACATCGACCATGGCAGGCGAGGGTAAGAGTTTCGTGGCTATTAACTTGGCGCTCACCTTTGCCTATGCCCAGAAGCGTGTGATTGCTATAGACCTTGACTTGCGCAAAGGCCGTTTCACCGAGTATATGCAACTGGAGAACAGCGGTCGTGGTGTGAGTACCTATCTGTCAGAGAAAGAAGACAATATTGACAACTTGCTCGTCAAGGGTTATATCAACGAGAATTTGGACGTGCTCTGCGTGGGTGCAATTCCTCCTAATCCTACCAATCTGCTCATGTCCAAGCGATTTGGTCAACTGATTGACGAGCTGCGCAAGCGCTATGACTACATCGTGCTCGACACTGTGCCCTATGGCCTTATCGCCGACGCTTCCATCATTAACCGCCATGTTGACCTCACCATTTATGTGATGCGCGACGGCAAGATTGACAGCCGATTCCTGCCCGACCTGGAGCGCATGTCTGAGGAAGGCAAAATCAAGAACCTGTCAATTCTGCTCAACGACATGAAGGCCAACAACAAGCACTACGGTTACAACTATGGCTATGGCTACGGTTACGGCTATGGCTACGGTTACGGCTACGGATATGCCTCTGACGAAGACGAGAAAGACAACAAGATTAAGTCGTTGCTCAAGGTGTTCAAGCGTAAGAAGAAATAATAATCTCTGTGCCACCTCGTGGTGGCGCAACCCGACAGATGTGAGGGTGCTGAGTCGTGTGGTTCAGCACCTTTTTTATGTTTATGAATAAGGTGCTTGCAATTCAACATTCTTTAACAAGCGCGTTAAAGAATGGATAAATGTGTTCATTTACAAATAGATATGTTATCTTTGCGATGTGAAACAGTCAATTATTACAAAATTTAACGTGCATAATCAAAACAAATTCTATGAAAAAGATACTGTTTTTACTCATATCAATCGTAGCGCTAACCGCAGTTGCAGGCGATGACTACACACTATTTGCCACCTATTATTATCCCGGAGCGTCGGGTGCCGGAAGTCGCACCGCAAGTGGCGACTACATCGATCGCACAAAGCTCAAGAATCAGGAGATTCGCTGGGTGGCGCTCTCGCGTGACATGTATCGTGCCGGATTCAGTTTAAACGACACCATTGAGGTGACCAGCGAAACCATGCCCCAACTTAACGGCAAGTGGGTGGTCAAGGACAAGATGGGTGGCCATCGCAAGATTGATTTCCTCATTCATCGCTCCAATGCCTCGTGGTTCAGGTCAGCCAAGGTGACGGTGCGCAAAGTCAAGTGAGCGCGGCCGCTATTGCGCTGGTGAAGCAATCGGCTATTGCGCGAGTGTGAGATGGTATAAGAGAGGGGTGTGTCCAAGTTAGGATACACCCCTCTTTGTGTGACATTGCAGAGCGTCGCTCACTTCATGAGGCCCTTGCTATAAGCAAAGGTTGCTTCATGAGGTTCTAGCGATAGGCAAAAGGTTGATTCATGAGGTTCTATCAAAAGTCTGTCGGTTACTGCTTGAGGGCCTTGATGCTCTCTTCGAGGGTTTGAATCTTCTTGAGGGCGTCGCTCTGTTTCTTGCGCTCGCCGGCAACAACGGCCTCGGGAGCATTGGCCACAAAGCGTTCGTTGCTCAGTTTCTTCTCGACAGTGGCGAGGAAGCCGCGGGCATATTGCAGTTCGGCCTCGAGTTTCTTGAGCTCCTCCTCCACATCGATGCTGCCTGCCAGTGGCACAGCAAACTCGGTGGTGCCTACCATGAACGAGGCTGCCGTGGGATCTTTTGTCTCAACTTCGGCAACGTTGTCAAGGGCGGCTACCTTCATAATGATAGACTTCAGCGGATTGGTCCACTTGCCCACGATGCTGAGCTGCATAGCGGTCTTGTTGGGGATATTTTTGCTCAAGCGCACGCTACGCACACCGGCCACAATCTCCTTGGCCTCGGCCATAGCCTTGAGCAGTGCCTCGTCGGGCGTGCCAGGCTCGGGAATGCGGGCATACATGATGCTCTCGCCGTCCTTGCGCTCGCTGATGTGCTGCCACAGCTCTTCGGTGATGAAGGGCATGAAGGGGTGCAGCAGACGCAACAGGGTGTCGAAGAAGTAGAGCGTGGCATCCATCGTCTTGGCGTCGATGGGCTTCTGGTAAGCTGGTTTCACGATTTCGAGATACCAGGCCGAGAACTCTTCCCAGAACAGACGGTAGATGGCCATGAGCGCCTCGTTGAGACGGAACTTGGTGAAGAGGTCCTTCACCTCGGCCAGCGTGGCGTCGAGCACACTGTGGAACCACTCTACGGCCAGACGGCTGTGCTCGGGTTGTTCGATGTCGGCCACTTCCCAGCCTTTCACCAGACGGAAAGCGTTCCAAATCTTGTTGTTGAAGTTGCGGCCTTGCTCGCACAGTGCTTCGTCGAAGAGGATGTCGTTACCTGCGGGAGCGCTGAGCATCATGCCCATGCGCACGCCGTCGGCACCGAACTTGTCGATGAGCATCAGCGGATCGGGGCTGTTGCCCAGCGACTTCGACATCTTGCGGCCCAACTTGTCGCGCACAAGACCAGTGAAATAGACGTTGCGGAACGGCATTTCGCCCACAAATTCATATCCTGCCATAATCATGCGTGCCACCCAGAAGAAGATGATGTCGGGGGCGGTCACCAGGTCGCTGGTGGGGTAGTAGTATTTCATTTCCTCGTTGCCGGGATTGTTGATGCCGTCAAACAGCGAGATGGGCCACAGCCACGAACTGAACCAGGTGT
>CAMKGM010000014.1 GCA_946412245.1 uncultured Bacteroidales bacterium | reverse complement strand
GGCGGGTTTGTGTGCAACTCCCATGGCATCGGCAAGACGATCGAGGTCGGCCTGTTCCATGTGGGTGTCGTAGATGACAATGGCATTGTCAAGGTCACCGCCCTTGATAAGGTCCATTTGCAGCAGGGGCATGACTTCACGCACGAAGACGAATGTGCGACTCGCGGCAATCTCATCTTTGAAGCGTGAAATATCAGTGAGCGAGGCGAATTGATTAGAGAGAACGGGCGAGTCAAACTCAATCATGGTGTCAATTGAGAAGTCATCGTCAGGCAACACGATGAGCGAAGAACCGGAGTTTTCGTCAACCACCTTGATGCGCTGCTTCACCACGTAGTATTCCTTGTCGGCGTCCTGTTGTTGGAGTCCGCACTCAGTGATGTGATTGCAATAGACAATGGCACTACCGTCCAAAATGGGTAACTCGGGGGCATTGACCTCAATCAGGCAGTTATCTACGCCCATGGCATACAGTGCAGCCAACGCGTGCTCAATGGTGCTGACACGCACTTCCTTGTTGGTTCGGCTTGCAATGACGGTGCCTCGTTGAGTTTCAATGACATTTTCGGCCAGAGCTTCAACAGTGGGTTCTCCTTCTAAATCAATGCGTTTAAACACATAACCAGTATTGACAGGTGCAGGTTTGAATGTGGCAGTGATATCAAGACCGGTGTGCAGTCCTTTGCCACTTACGGTAAACGCTTCGTTAAGAGTAGATTGTTTCATTTTATGTTTAAGTAGTAGTATTCAAATTGTTATTTATCAATGTCTTGCAACATCTTCTTGAGTTTCTTGACATCGCCGGCAATTTCAGGAAGTCGCTTGAGATAGACCTGCTGACGTGCAAACTCAAGTGCGCTGATTGCCGGTGCTCCAAGCAGACGTTGGTTGTCACCTATGCTATTAGGTACACCCGTTTGGGCTCCGATGCCGTTGTTATCGCCTACGGTAATGTGTCCGGCAAATCCCACTTGACCGCCAATCATGTTATTCTTGCCAATCTTGGTTGAACCGGCAATGCCTACTTGAGCAGCCATGACGGTATTTTCTCCAATCACTACATTATGTGCAACTTGAATGAGGTTGTCGAGCTTCACACCACGCTTGACCACGGTAGCTCCCATAGTGGCACGGTCGATGGTTGTATTAGCTCCAATCTCTACATCATCTTCCAGAATGACGATACCCACTTGGGCAATCTTCTCGTAGGTTCCGTCGGGCTTGGGAGCGAAGCCGAAACCATCGCCACCAATCACCGCACCGGCTTGAACTATGCACCGGTTGCCAATTTGGCATCCATGATAGACCTTGACTCCCGGGTATAGGATAACATCATCGCCCAGTTGCACATTGTCGCCTACATAGACTTGCGGATAAATCTTTACATTCTTGCCTAATTTCACATTACTACCAATGTAGGCAAAGGCACCCACATAGCAATCATCAGGAATCTCAACGCCTTGCGCAATGAACGAAGGTGATTCGATGCCGGTTTTGCTTTGACGTTGGGCATTGACAAAGTTGAGCAGTTGCGCAAGCGTGGCATAGGGATCATCAACACGAATCAGGGTGGTGTTGACCGGTTTCTCGGGTTGAAAATCATTGCGCACCAACACGGCAGTTGCCTTAGTTGTGTAAATGTAGTGAGTGTATTTGGGGTTAGCAAGGAAGGTTAGGCATCCTTCTTGTGCTTCTTCGATTTTTGCGTAGTTAACAATCACAGCTTCGTTGTCGCCCTCCACGGTGCCATGCACCAGAGCAGCAAGCTGTTGAGCAGTTATTTTCATGTTTGTTACGATAGAAATTTACAAATTAGTGTGCAAAGTTGCGAAAAATGTGCGATTTAGGCAAGTTTTTAAGGAGCAAAATGGTGTTTAGACAGTGAAAAACGAAGAGGAAAGAAGAAAATGTGTTCCAAAGGTCAAATTATCAGTTCATTTTCGGATTGTCGTCGTGATGAGAATTGTTGAGGATATCGAGTTGAAGTCTGACAGCCTCATGATGAACCAATTGCATGAGCGACTGGACAAACTGCGGGTCAAGATGCAGCTGCGTAGCCTGTTCAATGCGCTGCTTAAGAATCTCATCATAACGCTTGGCTTGCACGATTGAAATGTTATTGTCTTTCTTGATTCGGCCAATGGCGCAACACAAGTCAAGACGACGCTTCATGATGTCAAGGAGTTGGTCATCGCACAGGTCAATTTGCTGTCGCAACTCGCTCAGGTTGTCGCTTGCCAAGTTATGATTGCGGACGACAAGCGACTCGAGGATGCGCTGAAGCTCCGTTGGAGTAATTTGTTGCTCTTTATCGCTCAGGGCAGTAGCAGGATTGCAGTGACATTCAATCATGAGTCCATCAAAGCCCATATCGAGTGCTTGCTGGGATAGGGGAGCGATGAGTTCGGTGCGTCCGCCCATGTGTGAGGGATCGCAGAAGACAGTCAAGGGCGGGATGCGCCGTTTGAGCTCAATGGGAATTTGCCACTGCGGGTCATTACGGTATTGGTTGCTGGCAAAGGTGCTGAATCCGCGATGAATAGCACCTAAACGTTTGATGCCGGCATTATACAATCGCTGCAGCGCGCCAATCCATAACTCCAAATCGGGGTTTATGGGATTCTTTACAAGAATCGTTATGTTGCTTGTGCCATGCTGCGCAAGAGCATCGGCAATTGCTTGAACTGCGAATGGGTTGGCGGTGGTTCTTGCTCCAATCCAGAACCAACGCAGACCGGCATTGAGTGCGTCAACGACGTGCTCAGGTGTGGCAACTTCGGTTGAAGCCGTTAAGCCCGTGGTCCGTTCAGCTTCCATTAGCCAGGCGAGTGCAATTCGTCCATGACCGGCAAACGAGTCGGGACTGGTGCGCGGTTTCCAGACACCGGCACGAAATAGGCCAACACCCATCCTGCTCAGTGCCCGTGCAGTGTCAAGGACCTGCTCACGGCTCTCGGCACTGCATGGTCCGGCAATCACCCACTGTCGTCGATTATTGGGACGAGGGCAGGGTAGGGGTTGTAATTGTGAGAATGTGTTGCTGTCAATCATGTGTTAGTTTCTCGGAGCCGGATCTTTTTCGGGAGCGTTTGGCAAGTAATAGTAAACGTAGAAGCGTCCTTTAGAGTAGCCCGGCGATACGTAGCATCCGGTTGACGAACGATACAGGCCATCTCTCACCCAGGTAAAGTTTCCACTACCGGCAACATAGTTCTCAAAATCAAGACATTCACTTGAGGGGTTAGCACATGCACGGCTCACGGCAACGCCGGTGAGGCGACCATTGTTTTTATTTGAACCCATGAAGAAGAACTGATAGCGATAGCCATCGCTGTTCTCGACCTTGAGTTGGTTGCTTGAATTAGAAGTGTCCATGTGTCGAATTGACGAGAATTCGCTGCCTGAAATGCCGTTGTACACATTTACGAAGCTACTCGTTCTTAACTGATTATATAGTTTTTCCCCTACGCCATAGGAGGAATTACCGAGGTAGGGGAGGGAATAATCTCTAGAGTAAGTTTCAGGTGCCACTGAGGCTGAGGCATTAGCAGAGATTTCGGGTATCTCGTCGTCAAGTGCAACAACCGAGGCCGATGCTTCAGGCGCAACTGATGCCGATGCCATTTCGTACTGTTTAACTGACGATGAGGATGTTTCAGAATCTGAACTTGTTTTGTCCTTATCCTTAATTAAAAGAAGCCAAATGAGCACACCGGCCAGCGCAGCAACAAGTAATGAAAGCAGAACAATCACCAGGGTTTTATTGCCATTACCCTTAGCGGGTGCCGCAGGTTCTGTTATAGGTGCAGGCGGCGGTGGTGTACCAACAGGCATATTGCCTTGCGGATTGTAAGGAGGAATCGGAGCTTGAGTAGCACCGAAGACCACTTGAATCGGGGTTTGACACTTGGGGCAGTTTATTACTCGCTCACTCGTGTTATTGAGATTCTTCACCATCAGTGTAGTGTGGCAGTTAGGACATTGTATTTGTACTTGCTGTTCCATAATCAAAAGAATTTTGTCAATAGGCAAAGTTAATCATAATTTTAGTCATAAACAATTCTAAATTGAATTTATTGGAAAGATTGGGAAAAGCAGGAAAGCAGATATTGGGAAATTTTATGGTACTCTCGTCGTATAGTGGCCTGCAACAATGAGCATATCTTTCTAATTTTCAGGCCTTAAAGTTGGTGTGTCGTTGAAAGTTAAATTGTGTACTTTCGAGAATTTGATTGTGTACTTTCGATTAAAAATTGTGTACTTTCGAATGATATTTGTGTACTTTCGGTGATGGGTCTAATTGGGCAAATAAAGCGATAAGTAAAATGGAAAGGATGTCAATGTGCGCGTTTGATTGGCAAATATAAATCAAAATGGAGGGATGTGAAATGTGAATCACAAAAGTAGTATTTCAATTGAAACGGGAAGAATAAGGAGTGAGGATTTGTGATTATAACTCGCGAGTTGGGGATGCATGCTTCAGCAACTTGTGTTGTTGCATTATTTGTATTTAACATAATATAAATTATGATTTTTTCTATATTAAAATCGGAAATGAACGGCAACTTATTTGAGTTACAGTATTGAATGTGGGATTGAAGAGTTAAATTTTGACGTTTAGAATTAATTGTTTAATTTTGTTCCTCAATAAATAGTTTCGTATGCACCGAATGAACCTCAAGAAAATCGCATATTATCGTCATCTCATAAGTCTCGCAATTATTATCGCAATGAGCATTGTCCCCATTTCATTACATGGGCAACAATCGAATACGACTATTGACTCAACCTTGCGAGAATCAAATTTTTCTGAATTTTCTTATCAATATCAAGACGAAGCCGGAATTTTGAATTCTCAGGCAGTTGAGCCGATTGATTTGTCGGATGCGGCTCTACAATCAGAGTCAATGCCAACAGTTGGCGACACACCGGCCATGAATGACACGATGCCATGTGAGCGCTTCAGTTTTAAGCAACTCATAGCACCCGGTGTACTTTTAGGATTGGGACTGTTAGGAACCATCAATGAAAAAAACGGTGTGAACAAAGCCGTCAAAGACTGCATGGATGACTGGCGCGGAACGCACTCGTGTAAAATTGACAATTATCTCCGATTCTTGCCGTCTGCAGCCTATTTAGGACTCGGTTTCATTCCGGGCGTGAAGGCTAAACATAATACCCGCGAACGCTTACTGGTGGCAGCAACCTCGCATGCATCGATGCTTGCCTTGGGCTATGGTTTTAAGTTGGTTTTTAAAGAACGTCGGCCCGACATGAGCGACCGCAAATCGTTCCCATCGGGACATGTGTCGCTGGCATTTACCGGCGCCGAACTGATGCGAATTGAGTACGGAAATGGTTATGGATTAGGTGGTTATGCCGCAGCTACAGCTGTCGCATTTCTACGCTTGTATAATAATAAACACTGGTTGCACGATGTGGTGATGGGAGCCGGCATAGGCATCTTGAGCGCACGCATAGGCTATTGGCTACTCCCCTTTGAGCGTAAGTTACTGAAAATCAACAACAAAAAGGCGTCGGCCACAGTTGCGGCAATGCCTTCGTATAATCCTGAATATAAGTCGGTTGGAGTGTCATTTGTGGCACAATTCTAATCCATGCAATTGGGGTAGACAAGTGGTGAGCGAGTAGCACTCCCCTACTGTTTAAACATGCGTGACATGGAGCGTTTGTCCTCACGTTCCTTGATGGCTTGACGCTTGTCGAACTGACGCTTACCTCGCGCAATTGCAATCTCAATCTTAGCCAATCCACGTTCGTTCAGAAACACTCTAATGGGAATGATTGAGTAACCCGGTTGTTGCTGCGCTTTGGCCAATTTATTGATTTCTTTTCGGTTGAGGAGCAGTTTGCGGTCACGGTGTGTTGCGTGGTTGTTGTAAGAACCCAGCGAATACTCGGCAATGTACATATTTTTAAGCCAAATCTCGCGGTTTTCGATCATGCAATAACAATCGGTCAATCCAGCTTTTCCTTGCCTGATAGACTTGATTTCAGTGCCAGTTAGCACCATGCCGGCCGTGAACTTCTCCTCAATGAGGTAGTCGAAGGTAGCGCGGCGGTTTTTGATATTTATGTTGTTTGTATTCTTATTGGAAGCCATTGTGTTACAATTGTTTGGTTATTGGGTGTCATGACATCATGAAACCAAGCAGATAGCGAATGATGATGGGTAGCAAAATCAGTAAGGCCGATGCCACGAGAACAAACTTGGTGAGTTTCTTATCATTGCTCATGCCCAGATAATGAATGGCACCTTTATTGACAAGGACGCACACATAGAGGAGCATGAAATAGAGCGGTGAGAAAGCGTTATCGAGCAGATTGTTGCAAATCTCCAGCAGCGCGAGATAAATGAGGTTGTAGATAATGAAATTATTGAGTCGTGTGGTCGCCGACGGTGTCTTGACCAACCGCGGATAAAAACCACCAAGCAAATAGCTAATCAGAAAATAGCTGGCAAAGAAGCTGGTGAACTCAATAATGGCATGGATGAGCAGTTTAGACAATGGCCAGTCGGTGGGTGTGTAAATGTAAGGCACAAACGAGGCAATAGCAAGAATCGCCAAGACCGGATAGAACCCTGAAGACAAGACCCTGGCAGTTGCGGTTACCGACTCGTTTACACCCTCCCACCCCAATTTGGGCGAAGTGATGACCATAAATATGTTTTTAGCGATACTCATTCATGAAAAATTTTCGCAAAATTAATATTATTGCTTGAAATAGCGAAATCCTAAGGCAATTTTTGCTAATTTTGTAGCGAAAATGAGAAACGAAATTTTCATAGCACAGCGTCTGAAACTGGGTGATTCGCACAAGAAAGGATCTCCCAGCATCACTATAGCCTTAGTGGGCATTGTGCTAGCCATCGTGATCATGATATTATCGATTGTGATTGTGATGGGATTCAAGAAAGAAATCACGCATAAGCTCTATTCGCTGAACCCGCATCTGAAGGTAACCAATGCGGCACTGGGCATAGACGACAATATTTCAACCGTTGACGGAAGAGAAGTGTTCAGTTCACTGTTAGCCGACTCAACACTAATGCCTCAGATTCATAGCATGAGCCTGATGGCAGAGAAACCTGCAATCTTAAAAACAGAAAGTGACTTTAACGCAGTAATATATCAAGGTGTTGATGACGGCTTTGACTGGTCTTATCTGCAATCTTGCCTGGTTGATGGCCGAGTTCCGTCGTATTCCGACACGGCAAATGTGAACGAGATTTTGATGTCGCGCATTGTCGCCGACAAGTTGCAGTTGCACGTGGGCGACCGTGTATTCACCTATTTTATTGACAACAAAGTGAAAGTGCGTCGCTCGGTGATTGTTGGTGTCTATTCATCTGATTTTGACAACTTTGACAAATACAATATAGTGGGCAACATAGCCGCTTTGCAGAGTGTGAACGGCTGGAGCGACAACATGGGCAACTATGTGGGTGTGAACATGACGAGCACTGATGAGTTAGGCAAGGCATCATACGCAGTATATGGCACCTTAGCAGCGGCCACTTACAGCCGAGGTTACAACACCCTGCATCGCGTGACTGAGGTGAAGCAGAGCAATCAGGCCTATTTCACCTGGCTTGATATGCTCGACATGAATGTGGTTATTATCATTGTGCTGATGGTGATTGTGTCAGGCTTTACGCTGATTTCGGCCATGCTCATGATTGTATTGGAGCGCATTCGCACCATCGGGTTGCTCAAGGCCCTGGGTGCCGGCAATGGTTATGTGCGCCGCATTTTCATTTACTTAACATTGAAACTCATTGTGCGCGCTATTGTGCTTGGCAATATCATAGGTATAGGTTTGGCATTGTTACAGCAGCACTTACATATTGTGAAGCTGAATCCCGATGCGTATAATATGCCGTACGTGCCTATAGAAATCAGCATCCCCGCGTTGTTGCTGCTGAATGTGGGTATCGTTGTCGTGGCATACTTGACCTTATTGGCGCCAAGCCACATCATATCTACAATCAAGCCGGCATCGACCATGAAGTTTGAATAAAGCACTTAAACCTGCCGATTTTCAAAAAAATATTTCGGTGAAACAGCGATTGTGAAAAAAAAGTTTTATATTTGTAGTTTAAAACATTAAAACGATAAGGCTATGAGCAAAAGAGTTATACCTGATTCAGAGATGATCATTAATTCAGATGGCAGCATCTTCCATCTGCACTTGTTACCTGAACAACTGACCGACAATATTATAGTGTGTGGCGATCCCGGCCGTGTAACAATGATTGCCTCTTACTTTGACTCAAAAGATTTTGAGGTTCAAAGCCGTGAGTTCCACACAATAGGTGGCACGAAGAACGGCAAGCCCATCATGGCGTTGTCGCACGGCATTGGCGGTGATAACATCGACATTGTGATGAACGAGCTGGATGCCCTTGCAAATATTGACTTCAAAACACGCACTGTGAACGATAAACACCGAACGCTGAACATAGTGCGAGTAGGAACTTCGGGCGGTCTGCAACCATACGTTCCCGTAGGAACCCCTGTGATTGCCGCTCGAGCACTAGGCTTTGACGGCGTGCTCAACTACTATAAGGGTCGCAATGATGTGTGCGACTTGGAATTTGAGAAACAGTTCTGCAAATTCGTAAAGTGGAATAAGCAATTCTGCAGCCCCTATGTAGTGGAGGCCGACCCAAGTTTGGTGGAGAAAGTGGGCCGTGACGACATGGTGCGCGGTTACACTATCTCGGCTGTAGGTTTCTATGGTCCTCAGGGCCGCGAGGTGAGACTGCCCCTGGCTGAGCCTGAGCTGAACAGCCGCATTGAACAATTTGAATACGAAGGCGGACACATTACAAACTATGAGATGGAAAGTGCCGCTCTGCAAGGACTTGCCAAGCTGATGGGTCATCGCGCAATGACGGTATGCTCAATTATTGCCAATCGAGTGGCTACCTCGGTCAATCCCAACTACAAGACGGCGGTGAACGACCTGATTGCTACGGTCATCGAGCGGCTCACGGCCGATGAATAACAGACTCTGAAAATAAAGGACACCCATTCGTAATGACGAGTGGGTGTTTTTTATGCATGCAGCTTGACCCCAAATCGGTCATAAGGTCAAATTAGGGTTGAAAGAAATGTTAGGTAAAGAAGTAATCCTTGATACCGGTGAAGAGTCCGAACGCCGATAGGAGCAAGATAATGATACCAATCACGAGATTGATAATCCACATACTGCGAATGTTGAAGTGTGACCGCACCGCATTCACGCCATAGGTAATAAGAGCCCACCAAGAGATGGCACCCACCACAATGAAAGCGTAGCCCAAGATAATGAGTGGCCAAGTGTATTCAGGTGACGGGAACTTGAACTGCGCAAATAGCGGAATGATGAGGAAGATGATGAGCGGGTTCGACAGTGTGAGTGCAAAGCCTGAAAAAATGTCGTTTTTAGCAAGATTGCTAAAAAACTTCTTGAGTTTAAATAGAATTTTTTCGAACTTTCCCTCCGGTTCAGCAAGTTCTTGCTCTACAGGTTTGCGAATGTCGGTAGCAGGATTACGCTTAATGAGATAAATGCCGAAGATAAGCAAGATAAGGCTGCCAATGATTTGCAGCAGGCTCTGGTTTGCCTCAATAAAGTCAAGGACAATGGACATACCCAAGCCTGTGAGCAGGCAGTAGAAAAGGTCGGAGATAGCAGCACCGATGCCCGTTTGGAAACCGGATTCACGCCCCTTGTTGAGGGTGCGCTGAATGCATAGAATACCTATCGGTCCCATGGGGGCCGACAGAATCACTCCAATCGCAAAACAGCCAAATATGATTGATAAAACCGTTTCCATGCGTAAAACTGCATAAAGCAGTGTGCAAAGGTAATAAAAATATTGATAGTAAATAGCATTTTTTTGCATTTACTTACATTTGAGGCCAAAAATGACTGCTATTAAAAAATAAACTTGTAACTTTGTGAATGTGGAAGTTTCAATAAAGTTTACATCATGAAATCAACATTCATAATCTCAGTAGTGATTGCGCTCACGCTGTTAGGAACAAGCGCTCAAGGTGTCACAAGATATGCCACAACCTATAACCATTTCGGATCGCTCTATGATGTAAACAAGAGCCGGATTGAAGGTGATTTACTGTGCGCGGGCAATGATACTGACCGGCCCATGCTGCTGATTGACACTCTGAGCGTTGCAGCTCAGACATTCCGCTACTACGCAAGACTCCAAAATGCGCACAGCAAGGAGGGGCATTCCTACTCCGTGACTCGCGCCGACGGCTCACGCCACAAGCTGACAAGTACTGAAGCAGGTGTTGTGCTCACCATGAGCGAGAATGACTACTGGAGCGCCACATTCAACAGTCATAATACCGATCGCTTTAATGATGTGACCGACCAACGTGTGATGACGGTAACCTTGAGACATCAGATAAACGGGCAAACGGTGCTCAAGCATGACACCACGCTCACACAAGGCATGAACATGACCGGCGACTTTAACGTGATAGGCTTGGATGTTACTCCTAACGAAATCACTGTTTTGGCGGGTGAAAAGCGACTCACTCCCCTACTCCATGCATCGCTTGAGAGGAGTAACGGCGATTGCTCCGTGGGAGTATTTGTGGGACCCGGTGCCGATGTGGGCATTGAACGTGCGGTAGTCGCTTATCAAGACGAGGCTCCCACGCAAGTGATGACTCAATGGACGCGCGAGCGCCTTGACGAGCATTTTGCCCAAAGCAAGAACCCCTACGAAGGCTATTGGAACTATTTAGACCGAGATTTGGAAGACAAGTGGCTGAAGTTGGGTGGCAGATATACTGTGGCACTGGTAGAGACACCGACGGGTTATGACATCATCTATGTGGACGGTGCTCAAGTGAAGAAGAGCCAATGGCTGACAGGCATGCTCAAGGGACGACTCAAGAACACCATATTCACCGACAACTATCAAGCTATGTGGATTGACGCGACATTCAAGCCTTTTGAGCAGGATGTATATGCCGCCTTTGAGTCTGGGGTAATACTGACTATCAATTTCCCTGTCTATCAGTCACAAATTCGCTTCTCGAAAGTGCTGGAGTGAGCAAAAGGTTCAAAATCAAAGTGTTTATTACTGCTGGATGAGACGCAAGAGCAAGAGTAGCGCCTCGGTAGTGGCACGGTCAATGACTCGATGACGATCACCGGGAAGCCGCTTGACCTGGCTAACCACCCTATCGCCGCACTTGGCAGCCATCCAGACCATGCCAACGGGTTTATCAGGAGTGCCTCCCCCCGGGCCCGCCACGCCCGAAGTTGCTACGGCACAATCAGTATGTAACAATTCGCTCACGCCACGCACCATCTGCTCCACTACGGGTTGACTCACAGCACCTTCAGTTTCAAGCACGTCAGGTGAAACACCCAGTACACAAGTCTTCACCTCATTAGCATAGGAAACAACCGCACCCTTGAAATAATCGCTACTGCCTGCAATCTCGGTTATCACATGAGCAATATTCCCACCGGTGCAGCTTTCGGCTGTGCTCAGCGTCAGCTTCGATTCACGCAGTTTGCGTCCTAAAATGTCGGCAAGTGGAATATCCTCGTCGGCAATGATGGCTTTACCCAGCAGACGATGCAATTCCTTTTCTTGATGCGTCATTTGCGATTTCAAGGTCTCAGCATCAGCACTAATTCCTGTCAACCTCAGTCGCATCAGTCCCGGCTGAGGCAAATAGGCAAGATGAAGACACTGTGGCAGATTACGCTCAAATTCATCAAGCATCATGGCCAAATCGGACTCAATGATTCCCATGATCATAAAAGTGCGGAACATAATCACCTCATCGCGATGAAAACGTTTGAGCAGTTGCGGAATCACTTCACGCTCCATCATTGCTTCGGTCTCAAAAGGGACACCAGGCATTGACACCAGTACCTTGCCGTCACGTTCAAACCACATGATAGGAGCAGTGCCCACCTGGTTCTGAATCACACGGCACGATGTGGGCACCATTGCTTGAAGGCGGGTGTACTCGTTAACTTGCAGATTACGCTTGGCCATGACGGAGCGTACATTAGCAGCAGTGGTTTCGTTATATACGAGTTCGCCACCAAAATAGTCGCACAATGCAGGTTTGGTAATGTCGTCTTTAGTAGGTCCCAGGCCACCGGTCATCAGAACCACATCAGTGTGTTCAAAGGCTTCTTCAATGGCTTGGGTTATGGAGTGAGAATCATCTGATATAACCTTAAAACTTTGCGCCTCCCATCCATATGGGGTAAGATGGCGAGCTATCCAGCCCGAGTTAGTATCGGTCACCTGCCCAATGAGCAATTCATCGCCAATGGCAATAATGGTATATTTCATAGGTTAAAACTTGTGTTAATATGAGATTAGATAATGACACGCGAGTAAGGTGGAGCAGCAATATCACAGAACTGCTTGTCAAGAAATTTGAAATGTCCGGCGACAGCAATCATGGCAGCGTTGTCGGTCGTGAAAGAACGTTTGGGAATGAAAGCCTTGATGCGTCGACGACGGCAATAGTCTTCGACCGCGGCACGCACACCGGAATTGGCCGACACTCCCCCACCGATTGCCACAGTCTTGATGCCCGTATCTTTAATGGCCTTGGTGAACTTGTTCATTAGCGTGTCGATGATGGTCTTTTGTAGCGAGGCCGCCAGGTCGGCCTTGTTCTCTTCAATGAAGTTGGGATTGACCTTGAGAGCGTCGCGCAAGGTGTAGAGGAACGATGTCTTGAGTCCGCTGAAACTATAATTGTAGCCCGGGATGTGCGGTTTTGAGAATTTAAAACGGTCAGGGTCGCCCTCGGCGGCCAGAGCGTCGATAATCGGGCCTCCGGGGTATGGGAGTCCCATAACCTTGGCGCACTTGTCGAAGGCTTCACCGGCTGCATCGTCAATAGTCTGACCAAGAATTTCCATGTCGTTAGGAGCATTAACCTTGACAATCTGAGAATTGCCACCTGATATGAGCAAGCACAGAAATGGGAATTGCGGAACTTCAGTTTCAGGCGTTTCCTTGATGAAGTGGGCCAACACATGGCCATGCAGGTGATTGACATCGACGAGAGGAATGTTGAGAGCCAAAGCCAGTCCTTTGGCAAATGAAGTACCCACATGGAGCGAGCCGGGAAGACCCGGGCCGCGCGTAAAAGCAATTGCATCAATTTCCTCTTTCTTGATGCCGGCTTGCTTGATGGCTTCGCTCACGACCGGAACAATATTCTGCTGATGAGCTCGAGAAGCCAATTCGGGCACGACACCCCCATAAGCTTCGTGCACACGTTGACTTGCAATTACATTCGACATCAAAACACAATCACGCACCACGGCTGCTGAAGTGTCGTCGCACGAAGATTCAATACCTAATATTGTGATACTCATGATAAGCAATTAAAGGGTTTCTAAATAATCTATTAAAAACGGTAACCTGCTGTTACTGATACATTGTGCTGGGAGTGGAAAAATGAATGCTCATTGCTCCTATACCAACTCCCTGCCGAAATGGCATGCAAACCATAAAAATAGTTGCCGCGGTTGTGGACAAGGGCTAAACGAATTCGATAATTGGTTGAAAGCATACTTTGCGAACCCTCAATGGAGTTAGAATAGGAATGGCGATATCCAATACCGGGTGTTACAGTAACATTGAACAACCAGCGGGGTTTGAAAACCCAACTGTAGCCATAACCGAACAGGAAGTTGTAGTCAGTATAACGGAAACGATAATCGGTCTTATCGTCAATTAAGTACCCTTGCATATCCTTGTTCAACTCATTGAAATCCATGTCAATATCCTGATAGGAAAAATTGAGGCCCGCAATGAGAGATCCTGAACTGCGCCGCTGATACTTTGAAAAACAATAGGCTGCAGCCTGCGAGTAATGGGTGTGATTGAATATGTAATAGCCGTAGAGGCCAAAGTTCTCTTGTTTGAGCCCCTTAAATATGTGTGAATATTTACTGGTGCTTCGGTATTCGCCCAATCTATTAAGCGTGACATCGTTTGTCGATTTGCTATAGTAGGTATCCATCAAGATGCGAGAGCATGTGAAAGAGTACTCCCAGGTCTTGGTTTTGACTTTTTCGCCGGTAAGCAGATCATTGAGATTTAGCATATAACCGAGGCTCACAGCCATGAATGCGACTTGAACGCCAAAACTGCAACGCATGGGCGAATTCATGCCGATGGGCATCTTTCGGTCGTTGAGGTGACCATAGTAGGTGTCCATTCTGTTATCGTTCTTGAGCATGAATTTCCAGTTTTTGCCCGTACCTACAACATAGGTTGAATCGTAGTGATTGAAAGTGTAATCGCCCCAACGATAGACGCGAATACAAAAGTCAATGAAAGAGGGATATTTGACCGACTTATCGTTGATGTCGAATTTACGATGAACCAAGGCTCGTTTCCAATAGCCTTCGTCTCGAGTGGTGTCGTAGGGTTCCTGCCAATTCTTGAGAAATGTTTTGATGTCATTTTGCTTCTTACCGGTGAGTGTGTCAGATGCAGATTTTATTGTGGTGATAGTGTCTGACATGTCAAATGTAGAAGCCGTGTCGTCTGCAGTGACATGAATGCACAGAGAAGCAAAGAAAAGCAAGGTCAATATGGCATATTTTAACGTCATGGTTTGTGTGTTGAATCGTTTGTATTGATGATAACGGCATCTTGCGGTTTGGGCAACGTGTCAACCGGTTCCTTACTTTTTTTCTTGTGTATAAAATCAAACCAACGATCGAAATCATGTTTGAACACAATGCCCACACCTTGTGTAGTCATTGCATTGCGCACATAGTAGTTCTGGTCATTGAAATGGTTGTAGGCCTTGAGACGTATACTACCCTTAGGATTAATCAGGTACTCTATGTCAAAGTCGCCAATAAAGTTGGAGTTCTTAGTGTTGTAAGTGTTGTCGCGATAACCGAAGTTGCCGTTGAAAAGTAATCGGTTGTTGAGCAACTGGCTTGACAAAGCAAGGTCTACTTCCATGTCTGAGAAGTCGCCCTTATTGCTCCTGAAATTAGGCGAAATGCTCCAGTTCTCACTAAGTTGTCCCAACATACTGCCCAACTGCGACGAGATGGTTGAAGAAGCCACAGAAGCCAGCTCGTTGTTGTTGGTTGAGTTATTCATGTATTCAGGAGTATAGAATCGGTTGAGCGCGAGTAGATAGATGATTTGGCGGTTCATCATATCCTCGGTGCTGATCACACTCATCACCTTGCGATGTGCTTCGGAGGTGAGCGTGGGGAATTCCAGGTCAAAACTGATTTCAGGCGCACTGATTTCGCCTTGAGCACGCAGCAAGGCATGGACGGGGACATTAGTCCTGTTCAAGTCTCGGTCAGAGGCAAAAGACTGATCAAGGTCGCGAATGTTGGCATTAAGTGAGTAGATAGCTTCCAAATCGAGCTGAGCCTTGTAGGGGTCGCCCTGGAATGAAATGGAGCTACCATCGCGAATGGTAAAGTCCTTGATTATGATATCCTGAAGGGTGAAGTTGTAAGAACCTTTTTCGAGCACATACTTGCCGAACATGCCCAGTTGCTCGTCGTTGTTGTCATAAGTGAGTTTGAGGTTGCCTCGTCCGGTGGCTTTGATTTTATCACCCCCGATGGGATCCATGACAAGAATCATCTGCAAATCGGGGGTAATGGCGCCTTGCAAGTCAATCTTGTACTTGGTGGGCAACGAAGTGTTGGTCTTGTTAATTTGTTGCTTGAGTTGTCGCACGATTTCAGGCAATGTGTCTTCAGGCACAACTCGAACAACAGGTGGCGCGTTGAGTATGTCTCGGTCGCGATAAGTGATGAAGTTATACTCGCTTGCCACCTCGGCATCCGACATCACGAATGTAAACTTGCTGCGTGGTGCCGACTCCATTGCCACTCTAATGTCGACAATTCCCGGCTCACCACTGACGAAGGCCGATCCGTCGCCATAGATGGTTCCGTACCAGTCAGGGTTGTCGCGTTCAGAGATATCGTAGGCAAGCAAATCGTGTGCGTCTGTAATTGAAAAATTGAAGACGGGGTCATGGAAATAGCGATGCGTAATCCAGCCATTGAGTTTTGCCTTGTGATTGTCACGGTCGTAGATGGTAACATCGTTGAACGCTATAGAGCCCGGAGTCATGTGTACTGAATCGCCTCGACAGGTGTAGACCACATTGGTGTAATCAATTTTGAAAGATAAATCGTCGGCCTTGATGTCGCCATAGAGGTCGATATTGTGGAAATTTCCGAGCAGAATCGCCCGTCCGGTGGCCTCACCTTGAATGTCGCTTGAAAAGGCTGATACAAAGGGCTTCATAAATGCAATGTTAGCGGCATTGGCATTGAAATCAAAGTAGAGCGAATCTTGACCCGGAAATATCTCACCATTGATAATAGAGTGATTTCCATTATATTGACTGATGTCGGCATTGAGGGCAACGGCTTGATTTTCGGCATCCCAATGGCTCTTAATCAAGGCATCGCCCATGATGGCGCCATTATACTTGAGTTTTGACACGTTGAGACCGGGAGTGGCTAGTTGAGGTGTTTTCGAGAAAAGATTACTCGCATAAAAGACTCCGGTTGCCCTACCCCCGAAGTTCACATGATTGATGTGTAAAGCGTCGAACACATAATCAAGATCAATGTCCTGAAGTGTGAGTGTGAGCACATCGTCAGGATTCTTTGAAATTTTTCCGTCGATGCCTATGAACTGGTTGTCGCGATGAGCCATGATGCTATCAACGAGAATTTCATTGTTCATCATGTAGACATTGCCACTCTCAACAGTCCATACTGTATCGTTGGCTACAATTTCAGAAGGGAGCAACTCAACGTTTGCCAGCAGTGAGTTGTTAATGCCTTGACGCAACAGTGTAGTGAGTTTGATGTTGCCGTGATAATCATGTTCACGGTCATATTTCCAGCGCAAGTCTGAATCAATGCGATCGTTCACGCCTTGCGCATCAAGGGCTATGTCAATCTTGCCGTTTTTAGAAGGGAGCATAGTTCGCACGGCTACTTGCGCATCCTCACCCTTGTTGAGAGAAGCGGTGAGCGAGGAGCCCTCTATCAGTTTGTTTCCTTGCAATAAATATGGCAGGTCAACATTGAGATTGAAATCTTTGTCGCGCGCATTGAGATTACCATTGACAGTAGCTTTATAAACCAACTTGACAGGTGTTTTTACTAGAGCATTAAACTCGTCGTTCGGGTCAATCACGAAATGAAAGGCGAAGTCGTTGTCAGATTGATGGCCGGCATATTTCGCAAACTTGCCAAACATATCGGGAAACGTCTGAGCGAGCATTCCTTTCACAGCGGGTACCAGCGTCTTGAAGTCATATTTTCCTTCAATTTCACCATTGACGAAGTCAGAAGTGATGCTGATGAGTTGTGGAGTACCGGTGCTTTGCGCCATGAGCTCTATGTGATTGAAGTGAATGGGCGCGGCATTGGCATTAGGCTTGGCAATAGTGAGGTTATTAATATTGACGGCACCGTTAGCTCGGTTGATGTCATCGCCGGTGAAAGAGGCATTCATTTTAAATGACACAACATTGTTAGGCATGTCGGCACTGATGAAGCGCAATTTAGAGAGGTCTACCCTATCGGCAAGCAAATCAAGATCAACTTTGGTGTTGGCACCATTGAGCACCGCATCGCCATTGAGTTCAATATTGCCGTCAGGATCATTCATGGTGAGCAAGCCATGAAACTCATTTTTTTTCCCTGTGAAGTCGGCATGGATATTCTCATAGCGATTGCCTTTGAAATCTACGAATGCAATGGTTCCGTTGAGTTGTGCCGATTGCAGTTGGTTCTTCAGTAAGGCAATCGACACATCGGTATTAAGACCCACTTCGCCAAAAAGGTCAAGCTTGTCAAGCAAGCCTCCAATGTTGAGTCGTGGTGTCTCGATGTGTCCGTCAAATTTCATCTCGCCGGCGGCGTTCTTCTTGAATGCGCCGTCTATAGTGACGCCACCAAGCGGTGTCGTAATAGTACTGTTGCACTGAATATTATCAATATTGCCTTTAATCTTTCCTTTAACCTGAAGGGTGTTGCAGTTATTGATAATGGAGCGGACGACGGGAGAGATATTCAATGTGTTTTGTCCAAGCAAATTCATTAACTTTCTGGGCTCAGCTTTGATGTCAAACGACGGAACATCAAATGTGAGCAACTGCAGGCTGTTCATGTTGTAGACGTTACCTCGCAGGTTGATAACAGTGCTATTGTCATCGGTCTTGAGACTAAAATTACTGACACTGACTTCGTCGGTTGTGCCGCTGACTTTTGTTGATAACCTCAAGGGTTGTGTGTAATCTTTGAGTTGTGGCGCAATGCACTTGAAGTCGTTGAGCGTGATGTAATTGTCTTTTAACTCCAGGTGATGGCGCTGATTCTTGAGATCAGCAGCAATGGTCTTGGGGGAATTATATGACAAAATTATGTCATGCGAGGGTGCGATGAGCGTACCCGGCAACTCCAGTTTCAAGTTCTTGACACGTATCTGCTTCTCGTCCATCTCATATCGACATGAGATGTTTTTCAAGTTAAAGCCGCTTTTCTCCTTCAGCGAGAGGCGTTTCACATCAAGGGCCAAGTCTAACGGGTGGTTCTTGAGCTTCTCAAAATCAACATCGGCACGCAAGTCGGTCACTTTAAGATGGTTCACATCAAGTCGATCTGAAAGTCTCGGTTCAGAGAGAACATCATAGGTCAACTCGCTCTTGCGAATCACGATATTGTGTATAGTGACATGTGTTGGTTTCTTGGGCTTCTTGTCTTTGGGCTTTACGGCATCAATAAGAAACTGCAAATTGGTAGGAGAATTGGGGTCAGGTCGTGTCACATGGCCCTTGAGTCCTATCACTTCGGCATAAGTGAAGACCAGTTTTTGCTTTAATATGAGGTTGTAGATACTAATTCCGGCACCTATTTTCTCTACATCAATCAATTTGCCGCCCTGCTGGTCAGGTATTTTGACGTCATAAAGCAGCAATTGATTAAAAGGCTTGATAGAGATATCGCCAATGGTGACATCGGTTTTCAGATACTCGCTCAACTCACGTTCACCGTAAGCCTTAATCTTGTTTTGAATAGCAGGAATTGACAATAGGATGTACGCCAGGCCGTACAACACCACAACCGTAACAATTGTTGTCACAAGAATGGTGCGTATCACCTTATATGTCTTTTTTACTGCGGGTTTCATTGATTTACAACCAAATGTGAATGATGATTAAGTGGTTACAGCGTTTCGCACTCTTTTGCCCAAAGTGCGGCGGCGGCATCGCTGGGCATTCGCCAATCGCCACGCGGCGACAGACTCACGCAACCCACCTTGGGGCCGTCGGGCAGACACGAACGCTTGAATTGCTGCGAGAAGAATCGCCACACAAACTTAGTGAGCCATTTCTTGATGGTAGCTCGGTCATAGGCGCCCTCAAATACTTTTGTTGCCAGCAAGAAAATCTTGCGGGGCGAATACCCATGGCGCAGCATGTTGTAGAGGAAGAAATCGTGGAGCTCGTAGGGACCCACAAGGTCTTCGGTCTTCTGCTGAATCTCGCCTTTCTCATTGGCGGGTGTTAATTCGGGGCTAATGGGGGTGTCAAGGACATCAAGCAGTGTTTCGTGAATCACGAGACTATTGGGATTTGACGCATCATTTTCAGTCGCGAACCACATCACCAAGTGGCGTGCAAGGGTCTTGGGTATGCTGCCGTTCACATTATACATCGACATGTGGTCGCCGTTATAGGTAGCCCACCCCAGTGCCAGTTCCGAGAGGTCGCCTGTACCCAGCACCAACGCATTGATTTTATTAGAGAAATCCATGAGTATCTGAGTTCGCTCACGAGCCTGGCCATTCTCATAGGTAACATCATGTGTGGTCATGTCGTGTTCAATGTCCTTGAAGTGTTGGGTCACAGCAGCGGCAATCGAGATCTCTTTCACAGTGATACCCAGCGCCTTCATCAGTTCAAGGGCATTGTTATAGGTGCGGTCGGTGGTGCCAAAGCCTGGCATAGTAATGCCGTAAATGTTCTTGCGGTCATAGCCCAGTCGGTCATAGGCACGCGTTGCCACCATGAGCGCAAGTGTGGAGTCGATGCCACCCGACACGCCTATCACAAGCTTGTCGATGTGCGTGTGCTCCATGCGACGCATGAGACCTTGAGTCTGGATATTCACTATTTCGTGACAACGACTCATCAGGCGCGATTTCTCCTGAGGCACAAACGGCAGGCGACGCACAGGGCGCAACAAATCTACAGTCTCGTAGTCGGGTGCCTCGCACAGAGCAACAGGCACCATTCTGAATGGCCGCATGCTGCGCATGGCGTTATCGGCAAAACTGCCGTTCACGCGACGCTCGTTGTTGAGGGCATCAAGGTCGATGTCGGCCACCTGAAGTTGAGCCTTCAGGTTGAAGCGCTCCCCTTCTTTCAGCATCTCGCCTTTCTCGGCTATCACTGCATTGCCGGCAAAGACAAGGTCGGTCGACGATTCGCCATAACCGGCCGATGAATACACATAGGCTGCTATGCACTGACGCGACTGGTGCTTGACAAGGTCAATAAGATTCTCGTGCTTGCCCACCAGCTCGTCCGATGCCGAGAGATTCACCAGCACATTGGCACCTCGAAGGGCAGCCAGAGTGCTAGGCGGGATGGGAGTCCACAGGTCTTCGCACACATCAATGGCAATCTTGGCCTTACCGGCATCAAAGATGAGATCGCTACCAAATGGCACATCCTCGCCAGCAATCGTTATCACGGGGTGATTGAAGGCCTGATGTGCTCCGGCAAACCAGCGCTTCTCATAGAATTCCTTGTAGTTGGGTATATAGGTCTTGGGAACCACACCCAGCACATGCCCGTTCTGCATCACCACAGCGCAGTTAAACAGACTTGCACCCTTGCACAGGGGAGCGCCCACTATCACCATCATGCCGTGGTCACGGGTCATTTCGCAAAGAGTCTGTATCCCCTTTTCGGCAGCATCGAGCAGCAGCTCGTTACCGAAGAGGTCGGCACAGGTGTAGGCGGTTATGCACAGTTCGGGCAATACCAGCAGCTGCGCCCCCGCTTTACGGGCGGCCTCAATGCATTGGCCTATTTTCTCCACATTGAAATCCACATCGGCCACATTCACTGACGGAACTGCCGATGCCACACGCATCATGCCGTAATCGGGTTTACTCTTTGTTTCTTGTGTTGCCATAATAATGAATCTATATATTTAACTTACAAAGTTAAGTAAAATGACCGAATAGCACAGCAATTTCACCATTTTTTTATTTCTTATAACAAAAAAAGGGCCAAATTTTCTTGGCCCTTGACAATAATAATGTTTCTGATGCAGTTATTCAACCAATTTGAATGTCTCGGTAAATGTGAGCGTTGTGCCATCGCTCAGGTCAATGATGTAGTTCTTGTCTTTGTCTCTCATCATCCCCACTACCTTGGCTTCAATCTTGTTTTTCTGCAGATGCATGAGCACCATGCCAGGAATCATGCAATCGGGGATAGCATCGCCACCCGCTTTCACAAATTTCCACACACCATGCTTGTCGAAGTGAATGATAGTTGCATCATCTAGCGAGACTTCGTAGTGACGGTCCATCTTCTCATTAATATACATAGCCTGTGTCACAGTCCGTCCTTGAAAATAGGCCGAAAGGGTGCGTTGTGCCATGTCAGGAAGTTTTTTTACATCTATCTCCTTCACGTTTTGAGCAGTCATCACGCTGCAGCAAAACATCACTGATAAAACTAATAAGATACTTTTCTTCATATTTGTAATTTTTGAAAATTCTAAATCAATGTTGTAAGATAATGTTGACAAGAGCGGTAACATCACTCACGTTCACTGTGCCGTTGCCGTCAACATCGGCACATTGCTCATCCTTGGGAATAACTCCCAGAATCATGTTCACAAGTGCAGTGACATCACTCACATTCACCGTGCCGTCTCCGTTCACGTCACCCACGACTCCGACGTTCTCTTCCACAATGTTCTGGAAATCCTTCCATGGGGCAGTCACTTGATAGACGTTTTTAGTACCTTTAGGCACATAGAGCGTGCACAGGTCTTTAGGCACATCCGAGAAGGTGAGAGATGGCGATTTATACTCAACGGCGGTGGGATCCTGAATCCTTGTGTGAATGGCACGGAGTCCTGTGCAGCCATCGAATGCTGAGCGCTTGAAGAGTTTGACAGTGCGGGGAATGGTAACCGATGTGATGCCAGTGCATTGTGAAAAGGCGCGATCTATTATTGTGAGCGTATGTTCCAAACCATAGTGATTCACCTTTTCGGGAATATTGAGGTCGCCGCTCAGGTTGTCATAACTGGCACCGTACTCGTTCTGGTGGGTTACCTCGAGCGTAGAGATGTTATCAAGATTCACATTATAATATAGTTTGCCCTCAACAAAGGTGTAGCCTTCCACCTTGTTTTGCACATCTTTCCACTGGTTGGCAGCGTTATAGGCACTGAGCGTGCCGGCGGGTACATGAAGCACGGTGGTAGCGGTGGGCAAGTTCCTGAATACCTTGGTTCCGAGTGTGGTAGCAGTGGGGTCGGCAATCTGGCTGTAGATGGCTCCCAGGGCGGTGCAGTCGGCAAAGCTATAAGCTCCCATGTGAGTGACATTGGCAGGAATGTTTACGGTCTTCAATGCCTGACATTTATAGAACGCATAGGTGTTGATGCGTGTGAGCGTTGCGGGCAATGTGACCGAGGTGATATTGGGGCATGTGTAGAATGCTCTGGAACTGATGCTGTTCACTGCCAGCTGACGATTGTCGATGCTCACCATCTCGGGCACGATAATGTTTCCGCTGACCGAGGTGTAGCCATTGCCTGACGTGTTCTCGGGCTCAAGCGAGGCGGTGTTCAGATTGCTTCCATTCACACTGTAGTATAGTCCGTTGATTTTCGTCAGGTTCTCCACAATGTTAATAAAGGCTTTCCACTGATCGGCTTGCTTGTAGGTTTCAACCTTGCCACGTGGCACTTTGAGTTTGCATGTTGATGTGTTGACTCCACTGAACACGGAATTGCGCAAGGTGGTGTTGGCAATGGTCTGAATGTCGGAACAGATGTATTCGAGCGCACTGCAATTCTTGAAAGCAGTGGCACCAATGAGGGTGACTGCGCCTCCTATTCCCAGCCGTTTCAGCCCGGTGCAATTAATGAAAGCGCGATCGCCCACATGATTCACGGCCGCGGGAATGCTCACGCAAGTGAGGCTTGTGCAGTCACTGAAGGCATCAATGTGGATTGCTTTCAAAGATTGAGGCAAGGTAAAATCATTGAGATTGACGCATCCCTTGAACGCTTCTATGCCAATCTCGGTAAGGGTGCTGGGGAAAGTGATGTTGCGCAGGTTAGTGCAGTTCACAAAGGTTTCTTCTCTGATTGTTACCACACCTTCAGGTATCACAAGGTTGTCGGCCGAAACATTGTTCACATAAAGGCGTTTGGCATAATAAAGCGGGTTGCCGGTGTTGTTATAACCTCCATACTCAATATTGCACCATGCGGCAACATCGGTGATTTTAACCTGTGTTAGTAAGGTATCGGCAACGAATGCGCCACTACCGATTTTTGCCACCGAGCTGCCCATACTCACCGATTTCATGGCGTAGCAGTAAGCGAAGGCCTGCGCGCCAATTTCAGTGACTGAATTGGGGATTGTTATGCTCTGAAGATTGCTGCATTTCCAAAAGGCATACCCCTGGATAGTTTTGAGACCGTTTCCCAGGTTTATCGTCTTCAAGGCATTGCATTCGTTAAAGGCATAAGACCCTATTTCGGTAACCGAGTTAGGGATGGTGGCGTTGGTGAGACTTGTGCAGCGCTCAAAAGCATTATCACCGATTTTTTTGAGCGAAGTTCCTATAGTTATCGTCTGCAAGGCATTGCATTCGTTAAAGGCATAAGACCCTATTTCGGTAACCGAGTTAGGGATGGTGACGCTGGTGAGGCTTGTGCAATTCTTAAAGGCATATTCACCAATGGTTTTAATCGAAGTTCCCAAGTTGACACTTGTCAGCCCAGAGCACCCATAGAATGCGTACGACTCGATTCGTGTCATTGCATTGTGCATCGTCACGCTCTTTAGGTGCTCGAAGTCGGCGAATGTATAGGCGTTAATGACGGTGATATCGTTGGGAATTGTTATGGAGGTCACTTCCTGGTTGTTAATATAAAGGTGGGCACCTGTGTAAAGCGGGTTGCTGGCAATATTGCCATAGGTGCCATAGAGCCATCGGTATATGCTGGACACATCGACACGGCTCAGGTTATTACAGCCGCTGAAGGCGCTTTTATCAATTGAGAGGTTGTTGTTTCGAGGACAGATGACATGTGTGAGCGCTGTGCAATTTTCGAATGCTTTTTCGCCTATTTGGCGTCCGTATTCCTCCATGTCAACCTTTGCAAGTTTTGTGCAGCCACTGAATGCGCTTGCTCCAATGAAATCTACATAGAGTTTCACCTCCTGCAGTCCGGTGCAGTTCTTGAAGGCATTATCACCCATTTTTACCATGTTACCATTAACAGCCATGGTCACCTTGGTCAGGTTGGTGGTCCCTTCAAAGGCATTGTCGTCAATACCTGCCACAATGTAGGTGGTGCCGCCATAGGTTACCGTTTTGGGGATGGTGATTGCAGTAGCCGAACTGTAGCGGTAGCGGGGTGTCGTAGTGTATTGATAAGTTACTTTTACCGTGTTCGACTCTGTTATACGATAACAAATGTTGTCCTGCTGAAAATCATATCCCAGAGCCACTTGAGGCAATAGGGCTGTGAAAGTGATGATAGCAAAAATAAATTTTTTCATAGTTGTTATGTTTTAAGTTTGTTATCAATATTAGGGTTTGTACTATGTCGGGTGAAAGTCAGCCAATGCCCAAGATGAGATTGACCAGAGCAGTCACATCGCTCACGTTCACGGTGCCGTTGCCGTCAACATCGGCACGCTGCTCATCCTTGGGAATGACACCCAGAATCATATTGACTAGAGCTGTCACATCGCTCACATTCACCGTGCCGTCGCCATTCACATCACCAATAAGACCGCCTTCTTCCTCGATGTTCAGGAAATCCTTCCATTGAGCGGCATTCTTGTAAAGTTGCAGTGTGCCACGGGGCACATATAACTTGCAAGTAGACTTGTTAACGCCATAGAACACATTGTTACCCAGTGGTGCGCTGGTGGGATTGGTGATTTGCGAGTGAATCTCTGCGAGACCTGTGCAATTATAGAAAGCCAGCGAACCAATATAGTTAACTGAATTGGGTATGGTAATGCCCGTGAGTCCGGTTGCATCCATAAAGGCCTTGTCGCATATCTCCTTCACAGTGTAAGTTTGATTCCAATACGAGAGGGTTTCAGGTATCACAATATCGCCTTTCACCAGAGTCTCGGTGTGACGGTTGCGATAATCCTCGTTGACGTGCACAATATGGGCTTTCTTGGTCTTAAAGTCAAGTATGGTGCCTACGGTCAGCCCGTTATTGCCGCCAAAGTTCCATACCACATCATAGCCACCATCGGTCAGCATACCCTCGTCCATCTGCATCCAGGGAATTGTATTCTCATAATCTTCAAGAGCCGGAGTCGCGACACGGGCATGGAAGCCTGACGGGAAGGGGAATGTTATGAAGTTACCAAGGGTCTGACGATATGGTTCAAGCATGGCCATATTCATCTCTATAAGTTGCTTGCACTCCGAGAACTGACGGGCACCTTCAATCCGCACGGTGCTGGGCACCTTCACATATTTCAGCGAAGAACCGTAAAAGGCCGAGTCGCCCAGGACTTGAGTACCGTATGGGATAACGACCCCTGCCCCACCAAACTGATGGAACGAGTGCTTCTCGATGCGAATAAGCGATGATGGCAAGTTGCTTAGCAGCGATGTCGACGACACGGCTTTGGGCGGACAATGATAGAGGTTCAACTTGTCCCCATCATACAAAATACCGTTGGTGTCACTGCTGTACTTGGCATTTTCTGTCTCAACACTATAGTACTTCATGCTGGGCAGAGTCCAGAAGTAGTCTTGATTCAATTCGGTCACCGTCGACGGAATATTAATTTGATACAATTTCGTGCACGACCCAAATGCATTCTTGCCAACCGTAACGGTCCCCTCGTTCATCGAAGCCAAAGTGATTCCCGTGTTATAGAAGGCGCGCTCATCAATAGTCGAGGCACCAACCGAGAGTGAAGCAAGATTGATGCAGCCGTCGAAGGCACTTTTGCCAATGCGCTCAATGCAGGTGGCAACATTGGTCACATCCACTTTCGTAACAAGAGAGTTGGCATTAAAAGCATAGTCAGCCACATCGGCCACCGCATAACGCAATATTGTCGAACCATACTGGTAATTGAAATCATCTTGCACATTGTTCTGCAGCAACACCACAGTCTTGCCCGGTTGCAATCCCACAATGGTCACCTTTCCGGTATAATCACTGGTACTTGACTGCACATCGCCGGTCTTGGGCTCGCTCACTATATAGGTCACGCCCCAAGAACTGTCGGCAAAGTCATAGGCCTTGGAGCCATCCTGCAACACATTATAGAAATTGCTGGTTATCCACGATGATTTTAAAAACGATTTGTTTCGGGCATTGTAAGTCGACACATAGAGCGTGGTATTGCCAAGCGCATTTTCAAATGCCGACGGATCCACACCCTTGTTGTTGTTCACCCCATCGCCAGGATACTCCTGAATGGCCCATGCAACCGTTGTGAAGTACTTCGACGAATAAGGCATGCCGAAACACCCTCTATGCAGCGCATTCAGCGAACTGGGCAGATACACCTCCTTAAGATTGGGAGTATCATAAAACACCTGTGGAAGTAGCGATTGCACGCCATAACCAATGCGCACCGATTTCAGATACTGATTGTGCCTGAAGGCATAATTGCCTACACACTCCACCTGGTAAGTCGTCCCGTTATAAACGATATAGCCAGGGATATAAACTGAAGTAGCCGTTGAGCTCTCGTTGGCAAACCCGATGCAACGCACAGTATTGTTGCCCTCGTGCATATACTTGAGCTCCCCAACAATGATGTCTTCAGCCAAAGACAATGTCGACATCAATAGCGTGGATATAAATAAGAAAAAAATCTTTTTCATCATTATTATTGTTTAATTAAATGCAAATATAAGAAAAAACATCAAAAAAATAAAAATTTTGATGTTTTAAAGTGTAATTTAGTAATTTTTCTTAATTAATATTTTATTACGGTAAAGAGAGTCGAGCAGGCCTATGTGCTGTTCCTTGATGAGCCGCCCAACCGGTCCACCGGCATTAATGAGCCGCACTGTCATGCGCTGCACACTGTCGCACAACAGACTATCGGTTTTCACAAAACGTCGCTCCATGATTTTGGTAAGCGAACTATCGGCCACATGTTTCAAGTACTGCTTGCGATTGGCAGTTCTTTTGTCATTGATTTGTGAAAGCGTATGCTCATACCGGGCATAAACATGATTTTGCTCACCCCCAAGAGCTAACGTGTGCGAGCGCGTGAAATGTAACTGAGTGGCACCCGATTCCAATATAAAATAGAATGGGCGGTCAACGCGATTGATAGTCAGTAAGGCAATAACAGGAGCATCTAACTGCCCTTGCAGATGGGCTTTCCCCGTCTTGACAGTCGATGTAGCCACCACACGTTTCATGCCGTAGTCCTCCTCAACCACTTGCAATGTCACACTGTCAGTCACTATCCCGTCAAAGATGCAATCGACAGCGAACTCAGTATTCTGCGTGTGGTTGCACGCTGCCATAACCGACAATAGCAGAGCCGCCAAAAGATGTAATGCGCATTTCATATAGTGCAAAATTACTAATAAACCGTGACATGACAACTTTTTTTCTGGCACATTTTTTGCAATTTGAAAAAATGAGTGTAAATTTGCACCCGCTTATCGCAAAATCATGGGGCTGATTTGGCTTTGACAGCGTGATGAGGTGGTGAGTAAGCATGCAGAGCGATGATGGCAATGCTCTCGAATCTCAGTCATCACTAAATTTTAAATGGCGAAAACAACTACGCTCTCGCTGCCTAACCGAAGAATAGTAGGTTGGCTTGATCTCTGAGCAAGGCTTGGAGACGAGACATCACCCGATTGCCGTTGTTCCGAGGCGTTTCGAACAGGTGGTGCAGGAATATCGGAAATAGAGCCTCGCTCTCCTCGCGCTTGGCTCGAAATTTAGAGGATAAGCGACCGGTTGGTTGTCTTGAGCCTGCCTGTCGTCGAAAATCAAGTCGAGACTAAGCATGTAGAAAGCTCATTAGTTCCGCGTTTGGACGAGGGTTCAAACCCCTCCAGCTCCACTACCCACAATGCTGGGTTCGTGATGATGTCGCAGCGTTTGTCGCACGAAGTGCGGTGCGCGTTTGCAAAGCAAGCGACACTCATCACAAACCCCTCCAGCTCCACTACCCACAATGCTGGGTTCGTGATGATGTCGCAGCGTTTGTGAAACTGTTTCAAAAGCAGAAATGACCTCGAAGAGGCCAAGCGGCTCGGAGAGTCGCAATCATGATTAACACCATGCAACCACGAAGTGCTCGGGGAGATGGTGCAGCACGAGTCACGAAGTGGCGTGCGGTGCCGTCAGGCAGCACCACTCGACCCAACATTGAGGGCCGAAGGTCCTCGCAGTTTGGTGACAGACAGCGACTTATGGCCGTGCCTCGAACCACGAAGTGCTCGAGAAAACTTCAAAGCATGAGTCGGCCGCCAGGCCGGTGTGCGGTGCTCGAAGAGCATTGAAGCTTTTCTCAACATTGAGGAACTTCAACAGCGACAGTATAGCGATTTTCACTCCTGCTGAAATGTACTTGTAACTTTTGCAACAACCTTCCCACCCTCACTTCCCTTTCCGCCAGAGCATCTCTCCTCTCAGCCTGAGCATCAGCCGGAGGCTGACCATTTGATAACCCCCTTTGATGGTTGTGGAGCGAGCGTTAGCGAGCGGCACAAGCATCAAGGGGGGTATTGATGCCCCTTCTCTCTCGTCGCCGGCGGCGACCCCCTCGTTTACCACACACTAATATTCAAGCGAATGACACGAATTTTACGAATTACGCTAAAATATAAATTTGCCAAATTTTAGCCAAATTAGCAAAATACGCATTTAAAAAACAGCTACAAAATCTTATGAACTTCTGTCCTTATGTCTTAAAAACAGCCTCTAGTTCCATTGTCTACTCGTCAGCTAAACTGTGCGATTACCATAGCATCCGCATCGCCCCGGGTATTATCTTCGCACTCACATACGCAAACATTATTAAATCTTTATCACCATGAAAACTATTTCTAAAACACTCTATGCCACCATCGCACAACTCGTTCACGGCAACAATGTGCGCGCTTACATCATCAATCTCATTCTCGCACACAACGGACGCATTTCCATTGCCGGTATCGCTAAACTCATGTTCCGTTCTCGCGAGGCCATCGCTAAACACATTCGTGTTCTTGAAGCCATGAGAGTCATTCGCCATATCGGCACCAAACGAAATGGGTACTGGCAAGTGATACCCCTCAGTCAGGCACAACTCAACCAACGCATGGGAATACCGCCTCAATTAGCGCAACAATTCAACCGCGTTCGGCTCAAATCAAGGCCAACGAAAGTACACAAAAACGCTACGAAAGTACACAATGAAACCCCAAAAATCGCTCGAAAGTACACAGAAATTCCTCGAAAGTACACAATAAAACCAACGGAAGTACACAACCCCAATCCCGATGATTTCTTCACCGTATCGTATGGTTATTAGCGAGTTACTAACACTGACAGCCCCTCATAACCCCACGAGAGTACCATAAAATTTCCCAACAATCACTATCTTACCCTTGCAAACTGACAACTGGTCTTGATTTGTGGGTATCGCTGAATTATAGTAATTTTGTGCCACACAATCTACAAATGCTGCTAAAATGAAGTTAGGTTTCCTCTTGTTTATGCTCATCCCCGTTTTGGGACATGCCTACGTGTCGTGGCGTGTGTGGCAGTTGTTGCCGTTGCCGGTGTGGGCGCGTGTGTGCGTCGTCGTACTGATGTTCATGGCAATGGCATCGTTGTTCGTGAGTTTTATGGTGTCAGAGAGATGGTCCCTTGGAGCGACTGAAGCGCTATATGAAACCGGCACTACCTGGTTAGAGGTGATGCTGTATCTTGTGCTCGCTTTCTTGCTGCTTGACATTTTGCGTTTGTGCCATGTGATCCCGACCTCGGTGTTGCGCAACAATTGGTGGACTGCCGGTGGCTTAACGCTATTGTTGATAGGCTTGTTTGTGTACGGCAACATACAATACAACAACAAGGTGCGTGTGGAGTTAGACTTGCCTTCAACCAAGATTACCACACCCATGAAGGTGGTGATGATGAGTGACTTGCATTTAGGGTTCCACAACCGTCGGGCCGAGTTCAGCCGATGGGTAGATCTGATTAATAAGGAGAAACCCGACCTGATTTTGATAGCGGGTGACATAATTGACATGAGCGCACATCCTCTGGTTGTGGAAAATGTGGCCGAAGAGTTTCATCGCTTGAAGGCACCGGTCTATGCCTGCTTGGGTAATCATGAATACATCAGCGGCGACAAGAAGGCACAGAAATTCTATGCCGATGCCGGCATTCATCTGCTACGTGACTCAGTTGCCACTATTGGCGAGATAGAGCTTGCGGGCCGTGACGACCGAACCAACCGACATCGCAAATCGCTTGCTACCCTACTTAAAGACGCTGACCGTGGCAAATTCGTCATCACTCTCGACCATCAGCCCTATCACCTTGATGAAGTCGCCAATGAGAACGTGGACTTTCAGTTGAGCGGCCACACACATCGTGGGCAGATATGGCCCATCAGTTGGGTGACCGATGCGATGTATGAAGTGTCATTCGGGTCCTACAAAAAAGGAAAGACGCGTTTCTACGTGAGTTCCGGTATAGGAATCTGGGGCGGCAAATACCGCATCGGAACACAATCGGAGTATATAGTAGCAACCATCCGGCCTGCCAAGTAGCAAGCCGGATGGTCATGTGAATGAAAGAGATGTGTAAATCTCTTGTTATTCTTTAGGCAACATTCTGAAGCCCTCGCCCAATATCTCCGAGCTCTCCATGATGTTGACGAATGCTTTGGGATCAATGTCGTGCAGCGCAAGGCGCAACTTGACCATGCCTGTGCGGTCGAGCGTAACATAAATCATCTTGTGCTCCGTGCCACGATACAAACCGGTTCCGGTGATGCAAGTGCCGCCTCGCTTGATGTCATTGATGATAAAGTCACGAATCGCCTCAGGCTTATCGGTAATGATGAACATGGTTCGATAGCTCTTCATACCATCCACAACCATATCAATCACCTTGCCCTCAATGAAGATTACAATCACTGAGTAGATGGGCAGGCGAATGTCGCCGAATGCCACCAGTGTGACAAGTGTAATCAGGCCATCAACAATCATGACCAGCGTGCCAAGCGAAATCTTGGTGTACTTGTGCAGAATCATCGAAATGATGTCGGAGCCGCCGCTGGTTGCACCCGAACGGAAGATGAGACCGATTGCCAAACCATAGATGATACCGGCAACCACAGTGTTTAGGAAATAGTCGGGCTGGAAGAAACCGCCGTCATGCGGAATTGGCACCATTGATGAGTCGGTTGCCGATGACACAATAGCGCCATCGTGAATCACGGGGTTATAACCCCACCAACTCTCAAGGATGAGGGTGAATAAGAATATCAAAGCGGTAGAAATGATGGTCTTGATACCGAATTTCGGTCCCAAAATCCAAGTGCCGATAATGAGCAAAGGAACGTCCATGCAGATGGCGTAGAGAGAAATCTTCCAAGGCCAAAGGGTGTTGAACACGTTACTCAGACCATAGGTGCCACCAGGCGCCATCAGGTAGGGGTTGACAAACATCACATCGCCAATGGCGAACAATGCGCTACCTATCACGAGCAGCGCATAGGCAATGATTTCTTGAGTCAGTTTTGACTGTCGGTCGATAATTGACATAATTGTTTAAATGCTTTTCCGGTTAGATATAATCTTTGTTGTATTTTAATCTGTCATTTCACAATCAGCTTCTCGCCTGTCATGTCGGCAGGTTGCTCAAGGCCCATAATCTGCAATATCGACGGTGCCACATCGGCAAGGCGACCATTCTTCACATGAGCCTGCTTGTTCTCGCTCACATAGATGCACGGAACGGGATTGAGCGAGTGTGCGGTATTGGGAGTGCCGTCGGCATTCACGGCATGGTCGGCATTACCATGGTCTGCAATGATAATCACCTCATAGCCGGCCTTCTTGGCTGCCTCAACGGTCTCGTTCACGCACTGGTCAATAGCCACGACCGCTTTTTGAATGGCATCGTACACACCGGTGTGCCCCACCATGTCGCCGTTGGCATAGTTCACTACGATGAAGTCATACTTCTGCTCACCGATGGCAGCAACCAATTTGTCTTTCACCTCGTAGGCGCTCATCTCGGGCTTCAAGTCATAAGTGGCCACTTTGGGTGACGGCACCAAGATGCGGTCTTCGCCCTCAAAGGGTTCCTCTCGACCACCATTGAAGAAGAAGGTGACATGAGCATATTTCTCGGTCTCGGCTATGTGCAACTGCTTCTTGCCCTTGCTTGAGAGATACTCGGCGAGTGTATTGGTCACATTCTCCTTGGGGAAGAGGATGTTCACACCTGTGAACGAGGCATCGTATGGGGTCATGCAGAAGTACTGCAACCCCGATATGGTAGTCATTCCCTGCTCGGGCATATCCTGTTGAGTAAGAGCAATGGTGATTTCCTTAGCGCGATCGTTGCGGTAGTTGAAGAAGATCACCACATCGCCTTCCTTAATGCGACCATCTACTGTGCTGTTCACAATGGGTTTGATAAACTCGTCGGTCACGCCTTCGTCGTACGATTCCTGAATGGCCTGCGTCATGTTGTCGCTCTGCTTGCCCTCGCCGTTCACCAGCTGGTCATAGGCCACCTTGATGCGCTCCCAGCGTTTGTCGCGATCCATGGCATAGTAACGGCCAATGATGGTTGATACCACGCCGGCACTCTCGGCACAATGGCGCTCAACATCGGCCACAAAGCCTTTGCCGCTCTCGGGGTCGGTGTCACGACCATCCATAAAGCAGTGAATAAAGACTTTCTCGAGACCATATTCCTTGGCAATGTCGCACAATGCAAACAAATGCTCGAGCGAACTGTGTACACCACCGGTCGAGGTCAAACCCATGATGTGCAAGCCCTTACCGGTTTCTTTGGCATAGGTGTAGGCTTTCACGATTTCGGGGTTCTTGCGAATTGAGCCGTCGGCAATTGCCTTGTTGATTTTCACGAGGTCCTGATACACCACACGGCCTCCGCCTATGTTCAGGTGCCCTACTTCGCTATTGCCCATCTGACCGTTGGGTAGACCCACGTCTTCACCGCAAGCCATGAGTTGGCTATGAGGATATTTCTCAAGAAGACTGTCCCAATAAGGAGTAGGTGTGCTATAGATTGCATTACTTTTCTCGGTAGGACCTATGCCCCACCCGTCTAAAATCATTAACAGTGCTTTATTTCCCATTGCTTTATTATTAAAATATAATGTCTTTAATTTTGAGCTGCAAATTTACTCAAAATACCTGAATTACACCACCTATTACCTCAACATTTTCATTTATCTTCAAAAGTAATCACACCGCAGTGTTAAAATGACAATCTCAGTCATCAGAATACCCACTAACAAAAAAGTGGCGGATGCCAATGCACGCCGCCACTAAAACATCAAATAAATTATGAATAACTATTACCACTGATTCAAATTTACATCATGCCGCCCATGCCTCCCATACCGGGATTGCCTGCGGGCATTGGAGCTTCTTCTTTCTTCTCGGCAATGACACACTCGGTGGTGAGGAACATGCCAGCGATTGAAGCCGCATTCTCAAGAGCAACGCGTGCAACCTTAGCAGGATCGATAACGCCTGTCTCAAGCAGGTTCTCGTAACGATCGGTGCGGGCATTGTAGCCAAAGTCGCCCTTGCCTTCAAGTACCTTTTGCACCACAACAGCGCCTTCGATGCCTGCATTTTCAACGATTTGACGCAGCGGCTCTTCGATAGCACGACGAATGATGTTGATACCGGTAGTTTCGTCGGCATTGTCGCCCTGAAGGCTCTCAAGGGTCTTGAGGCAACGGATGTAAGCCACACCGCCACCGGGAACGATACCCTCGGCAACTGCTGCACGAGTTGCGCTCAGAGCATCATCAACGCGGTCTTTCTTCTCCTTCATTTCCACCTCGCTGGGAGCACCGATGTAGAGCACTGCCACACCACCTGCCATCTTGGCAAGGCGTTCTTGCAGTTTCTCTTTGTCATAGGTCGACTTGGTGTTCTCAATCTGGGTCTTGATTTGTGCCACACGGTCAGCAATATTCTGCTTGTCACCGGCACCATTTACGATGGTGGTATTCTCCTTGTTAACAGTCACCTTCTCAGCGGTTCCGAGCATGTCAATGGTAGCGCCATCGAGCTTAATGCCTTTTTCTTCGCTAATCACGGTACCACCGGTGAGCACTGCGATATCCTCAAGCATCTCTTTGCGACGATCGCCAAAGCCCGGAGCCTTGACTGCGCAAACCTTGAGCGAGCCACGCAGGCGGTTTACAACCAGAGTTGCAAGTGCTTCGCTATCAACATCCTCGGCAATGATGAGCAAAGGACGTCCACTTTGGGCGGTCTGCTCCAAAATGGGGAGCATATCCTTGAGGACTGAGATTTTCTTGTCGAAAATGAGGATGAAGGGATGATCCATCTCGCATTCCATCTTCTCAGCATTGGTCACAAAGTAAGGCGAAATGTAACCGCGGTCAAACTGCATACCCTCAACAACGTCAACGTGTGTATCGGTACCCTTGGCTTCCTCAACAGTGATAACGCCGTCTTTCTTCACCTTCTTCATAGCCTCAGCAATGAGTTCACCAATCTTGGCATCGTTGTTGGCTGAAACACGAGCCACATTTTCAATCTTGCTAAAGTCATCGCCCACTTCCTGTGACTGAGCCTTAATGCACTCAACCACTTTCTCAACGGCCTTATCAATACCGCGCTTCAGGTCCATGGGGTTGGCACCTGCAGCCACATTCTTCAATCCTTCTTGAATAATGGCTTGAGCCAAAATGGTAGCGGTGGTAGTTCCATCACCGGCATCGTCGTTGGTCTTAGATGCTACCTCTTTCACGAGTTGAGCACCGATGTTCTGGAATTCGTCTTCAAGTTCCACTTCACGAGCCACGCTCACACCGTCTTTAGTAATGTGGGGGGCACCAAATTTCTTGTCAAGAATCACGTTGCGGCCTTTAGGACCAAGTGTAACTTTCACGGCATTGCTGAGTTGATCAACGCCTTTTTTAAGTTCTTCGCGAGCTTTTATATCAAATTTAATTAACTTTGCCATAGTTTGTTGTAGTTTTATTTTTAAAGTAATTATTCAATAATGCCTAAAATGTCACTCTGACGCATGATCAGGTATTTGCAACCTTCGAGTTCAATCTCGGTACCTGCATACTTGCCATAGAGCACGGTGTCGCCTGCCTTAACAATCATTTCTTCGTCTTTTGTGCCATTGCCAACGGCTTTAACTTTGCCTTGAAGCGGTTTTTCTTTTGCGCTATCGGGAATAATGATTCCGGCAGCAGTTCTTTCTTCAGCTTGAGCCGGTTCTACGAGAACACGGTCTCCTAATGGTTTAATGTTCATAATGAGTTTATTTTTATGTTAGTTGTTGTTTTTTAAAATTCCGCTATACGTATTGCATAATTCGTGCCAACGACTATTGTGCGACATTTTGTCAGCAAATGTATGTCATATTAACCAAATGACGCAATAGCTATTTAGTTAATGGCAGTGAAAAGGTGTCATGTTGTTTTTTGGCATTTTATTTGTAAAAGGTATATCGCACGATTATATAATAATGTTGACTAAATTTAAACTTGATATGACTGACTTTTTTAATCAAGACAAAGATATGAGCGAAGGTACACCCCATTTGGTGCCCATCTTCACTGAGGTTCATCACATAGAACCCGATGACGCTCAACTGCAAGCAACCGAACTTGACGATATGGCAATCTTGCCATTGCGCAACATGGTGCTGTTTCCCGGTATGACCATGCCTGTGGCCGTGGGACGTGATAAATCGCTGGCTCTCATTAACGATATGCAAAAAAGCAACAGACCCATTGGCGTGATTTGTCAGGTAAACAGTTCAGTGGACAACCCCACTCGCAACGATTTGTATGGAGTGGGAACCGTAGCTGATATAATTAAGGTGTTGCAATTGCCCGACAACTCAACCAATGTAATCCTGCAAGGAAGGACGAGTTTTGAGTTAAACGAAATAACAACTTATTCACCCTACATGAAGGGCAAAGTGACGCTACTCGAAGATCCGATGCCCGCCAAGAGTGACCGCGAGTTTAAGGTGTTGTTGTCATCTATTAGGGATTTAACATTTGAAATGCTGAATAATGTTGGCGATGGGGCAAAGGAAATGATGTTTGCCATCAAGAACATTGACAGCCCCGTTTACTTGATCAACTTCTTGGCAACCAATATTCCGTTTGAGTCAAGGCAAAAGCAGGCGTTGCTTGAAGAACGCAACATCAAGAAACGCGCTTACTTGCTCTATGGTTATCTTTCGAAAGAGGCTCAACTTGTTGAACTGAAAGCAGCTATTCAATCACGAACTCGTGAAGACTTGTCACAGCAACAGCGTGAGCACTTCTTGCAACAGCAAATCAAGACCATCCAGGAAGAGCTGGGCAATGGCGATGATGACATTACTGAATTGCAGGAACGCATGAGTAAGATGAAATGGGATGAGGCCGAAGCAGCTCACTTTACTAAAGAACTGAAAAAGCTTGAGCGTTTAAATCCCCAATCACCCGACTACTCGGTTCAGTATGCCTATCTTGACAACCTGCTGTCATTGCCGTGGAAAGAATATACTAAAGACAATTTCAACCTTAAGAAAGTTGAGGCAAAGCTTAACCACGACCATTATGGCTTGGAGAAGGTGAAAGACCGCATCTTGGAACATCTCTCGGTGCTGAAATTACGTGGTGATTTGAAAGCCCCAATTTTGTGTCTTTATGGCCCTCCGGGCGTGGGCAAGACTTCGTTAGGCAAGTCAGTTGCCGAAGCATTGAACCGAAAGTATGCTCGCATTTCACTGGGCGGCTTGCACGACGAGGCTGAAATACGTGGACACCGACGCACCTACATTGGAGCACTGCCTGGACGCATCATGCAAGCAATTGCCAAGTGCGGAAGCAGTAATCCCGTGATACTGCTTGACGAGATTGACAAGGTGGGCCAGGATTTTAAGGGCGATCCATCATCAGCGCTTCTCGAAGTACTTGATCCTGAGCAGAACAATCGTTTCCACGACAACTATATTGACGTGGATTATGACTTGTCAAAAGTCCTCTTCATAGCCACTGCCAACAACCTGTCAACCATTTCTCAACCTTTGCTTGACCGTATGGAAGTCATTGAAATTAATGGCTACATTATGGAAGAAAAGGTGGAAATAGCCCGTAGACATCTCGTGCCAAAACAACTTGAGGAAAATGGATTCAACCCGCGTGAAATCTCTTTTACCAAAAAAGCCATTGTGAAAATTGTGGAGAGCTATACACGTGAGAGCGGCGTGCGTGAATTGGAGAAGAAAATAGGCAAAGTGCTTCGCAAGATTGCACGCCTGAAAGCGTCAGGAGCCGACTATCAGACAAGCATTACACCCGACGACTTGTCGCAATATCTCGGAAAAGAGGAAATAAATCGTGACAACTATGAAGGCAACGAGTTTGCGGGTGTGGTGACCGGACTCGCATGGACAGCCGTGGGCGGTGAGATTTTATTTATTGAATCATCGCTTGCTAAGGCAGGAAAATCAGGCGAGAAACTGACACTGACTGGTAATCTGGGCGACGTAATGAAGGAGTCGGCGGTTATAGCCCTCCAGTATATCAAGTCACATGCTGATTCTTTCGGCATCAATCACGAGATATTTGACAAGTATAATGTACACATCCATGTACCTGAAGGCGCTATTCCCAAAGATGGCCCGTCGGCAGGTGTCACTATGGCCACTTCTTTGGTATCTTCATTCACTCAACGCAAGGTCCGTGACCACATAGCCATGACCGGTGAAATTACGCTGAGGGGCAAAGTGCTGCCGGTGGGTGGAATCAAAGAAAAAATTCTGGCAGCAAAGCGCGCCGGAATCACTCACATTGTTCTATGTAAGGAGAACCAAAAGGATGTGGAAGAAATCAACGAACGTTACTTGACAGGACTCTCCTTCCACTATGTGAACACGATTAAGGACGTCATTGATTTTGCCCTATTGCCTGAAAAAGTAAAGAATCCCCTACCCTTAGAATAAGTTTCGTGGTGACACAATATAGAAAAGGCTTCTGGAAATTCGGAAGCCTTTTTTGTAGTGGTACCGGGAATCGAACCCGGATTGCAAGATTGAGAATCTTGTGGCCTAACCGTTAGCCGATACCACCGTTTAGCGAGTGCAAAATTAGTGCAAATATTTCATTCTGCAAAATTTCTGCGATATTTTTTCAAAAAAAATGCACAAACTGCGCATTTCATGGAGATTTGGGTGGATAAAAGAGGGCTTTAAGGTCCCTATTTTAGCGTTTCCTCGATAGCATGAACCTCTTCCTGGAACTTTTTCTCGACCGAGAGCCGCTGCTCAATCTGCTTGCAAGCATGAAGCACAGTGGCATGGGTGCGCGACAAACGTGAGCCGATGTTGGTCGAAGAAAGTTGCGTTTGGTTTTTAGCAAAGTACATGAGCAACTGTCGTGCATCAGAAATCTCGCGCTTGCGTGATTTGCCATACAAGTCGGTTGTGTCAATATTGTAGAACGAAGCAACACGCTCTGCGATAAGTTCAAATGTGATTTGCGGCTTGTTAATGCGCACCGAATTAGAAATTACCGCTTTAGCAAGGTCAACGGTAATATCCTGATTGAGCATTGTTGCATGAGCCAGCAGCGACACGATAATGCCTTCAAGATCACGAATGCTTTCGGTCACGTTTTGTGCAATAAAGTCAAGCACGTCATCGGCAATGTCAAGACCATCTTGAGCCGCTTTCATGGCCAGAACTTCACGGCGCAGCTCATAGTCGGGTTTCTCCAGTTCCACGGTCATGCCCCACTTGAAACGGGAAATGAGACGAGGAACCATGCCATCCATGTCTACAGGACGACAGTCGCTTGACAAAACAAGTTGCTTACCCTGATTATGAAGCTGGTTGAAGATGTGGTAGAAAGTATTCTGTGTGTCGGGTTTTCCTGCTAATTCTTGAATGTCATCAATCAAGAGAACATCAATACTCTGGTAGAAGTTGATGAAATCGGGCACTTTGTTAGTGCGCACAGCGGTCGTGTACTGATTCTCGAACAGTCGTGCAGTAACATAGAGTACACGTGTTCTAGGATTCTGCTCCTTGATGCGAATGCCTATGGCCTGAATCAAATGAGTCTTGCCAACGCCTGTTGAACCGAATACAAACAAAGGATTGAATGTCTTGCAGTTTGGATCGGTTGCTATTGCTTGACCTATGCTCACCGCGAGCTTGTTGCTCATGCTTCCGCAATAGTTCTCGAATGTGTAGCGAGGATTCAGTTGTGGGTCAATATCGGTATACTCACCCGTGTCAAACGGATTTGAGGTGTTAGATGACTGCTGCTGTTTCACCTTATTATTAATAAGGAGGCTACCGGCATCTTCTTTCACCGTAATGCCCGACGTTTGGTCATCTTTAACAATGTTATAATTGTAGAAGAGTTTGACGTCGTTCCCAAAGACACGTTTAAGCGTAAACTTAAGCAACTTGTAGAAGCGCTCCTCTATTTGCTCCACAAAGAACTCTGACGGGACGTTGAGTGTGAGTTTATCGTCAGTGTAGTCAACAGCCACAATGGGAGCGAACCAAGCATTATATTGCTCGGCCGAAAGATTATCCTTGAAAATTTCAAGGCACTTATCCCATTGCGATATGTGTTGTTTCGCTGACATTAATTTTCAATTAGAGGCTAGTTTTAGCATTACAAAATTGCAAGTATTTTTTTATAAAAAAAAGTGTGGGAAAAATTTGTTTTTTTTAAATTAATTCTATCATATTTGAAAAACAATAACTTAGAGCCTTAGGCTACCAATTTTGTCACGAGAGCATACTTGCAATGTGTAGTTTTTTCTCTGTCAGTTAATTATGTGTGCACCCTACTGAATTTTGGCAAACATTTCTATCGGGAGTCATTCCTCTAAAACGCCCTTTTTATGTGCGTTTTGAAAAAATGATGTTTTTTTTAAAGAAAATCGTTATTTAGAACCATTCTAAATAACGATTTTAAGTGAAACATTTCAGCTTAGAATACCTTGATTGTGATATACTTCTTTGGATTCTGCTTAATGTCGGCCAACAGTGCCTCAAGGTTAGCAATGGCTTGAGTGGCATTATTATAGAGTTGCTTGTCGCTCAACAAGAGTCCAAGCGAGGAGTTGTTGTCATTAAGTTTGTTTGAAAGCTGCTTGAGATTGTTGATGGTCTGGTTCAGGTTTGCAACGGTTGCGTCAAGCGGAAGCTGCTTGAGTGAAGCCGACATATCTGAGAAATTGGAAACAGTGGTCTTGAGTTCTCCTGTCACACCATTCACATTGCTCATGAGGTTAGGCACTGATTTGTTAAGGTTCGACATGAGCGTTGACAGTTGATGAGCACTAGTTTCAAGCTGAATGGTAATGCCGTCAAGTCTTGACACTGAACGATTGAGCGCAGGGTTTGCCACCAATGTGTTTACACTGGTTAGAATGGAGTCAAGTTTGGGGAGCATAGCGGTGACTTGAGGTATCACATCTGAGCCCACCTTGTCCATTAAACCTGAGATGCGTTTTGTGGGTATCTTGTCACCGGGTTTCATAAATGCTTGAGAGTCACCAAGCGACAGTTCCAGTTTTGCACCGCCAAGCAGTTCGGCAGAACTGGTGATTGTAGTTCCCTGTGGCACCTTGAATTCCTTCTCAAGATTAAGTTCTACCTCTATTTTATTAGAGGCATAGTCATATTCTATGTTACGAACCTGACCCACTTGAAATCCGTTAACCGTAACAGGTGTGGCAACATTTATACCGTCTACACGATCAAAGTTAGCATAGAAGTAATTAGCTGGTTTGAAGAGATTAACGCCTTTGAGGTAAGTGATGCCCCAATATAGCAAGACAATGCCAATAAGAACGGTCAAGCCTATTAAGAAATTCTTTTTCATTCAGAGAATACGTTTTAGTACAATCAAAGATTATGCAAAAATAGAAAAAATCTGCTTGATTTGAATAAAAACTGCAATGATTTTTTCGCCTCGTTAAGATTTTTATTGTATTTTTGTATTATTCAAAGACTCTTAAATTGCATCATTATGGCCATCTACACTGAACCCAAGACGATCTACGGACTCATTGGATATCCGTTAAGGCATTCTTTTTCAATCGACTACTTTAATCACAAGTTTCATGCCGAGGACATTAACGCTGAGTATGTCAACTTTGAGATTGAAGATATTGGAGACTTGATGGAAATCATTGCCGAAGAACCTAGATTGAATGGTTTGAATGTAACCTCACCTTATAAGGAACAAGTTCTGCCTTACATGAATCATCTTGATGAAAGTGCTGAGGTGGTGGGTGCTGTGAATGTCATCAAATTTGTGCGTCAAGATAAAGGCTTGGAACTGCATGGCTATAACTCTGATGTAATGGGATTCCTTCGTTCAGTACAGCCCCTCATCAACGAAGAACGCAAGCAGGCAATGATTCTTGGAACCGGAGGTGCAGCAAAGGCTGTAGCACACGCCTTGCGTCAGCTGGGTGTAGAGGTATCATTTGTGTCACGACAAAAAACGGCGCACACTGTAGTCTATGAGGAAATTACCAAAAATATGGTTCACGCCAATAAACTCATCATCAATGCCACACCGCTTGGCAAGTTCCCTGATGTGGATAAATGTCCCGATTTCCCTTATAAATTCTTGACTAAGGAGCATTTATGTTATGACTTGGTCTACAATCCCGATGAGACCTTGTTCATGAAGAAATCGCTGCAAGCCGGAGCTCAGGTGAAGAACGGTCTTGAAATGCTGTTGTTGCAAGCATTTGAATCCTATTCAATTTGGACTCGATAAAGTTTGTCAATCTTACTGCTCCTCAATGGCACAAGCCACCCCCTTATCTAAGATTCCATTGCTACGCATTCTCATCCCGTTTGCGGTGGGCATCGCTTTTACCGAAATTCAGCATAACACCGTCATTTCCATTCTATTGATCATTATTGGAATCGGTGCGTATCTCACGATGAACGTGGCATGGCGTCATGGATTTAAACAAAAAGAGAAACTACGTCATCATGCCATTGTGCCCATTGCATTGATGCTTGTCGGGCTGGGCAATTTCCATGCGCTAATCAGCGCGCCTCCCACTCTTGACGTGGCGGCAATTGAAGGCAAAACGGCCATTGCTCGTGTAGATGAGTTGAAATTCACCGATTTCTCAAGTAACATAACCGCAACGCTACTTCAAGTAGATGACAGCACCACGCAAAACGTAAAAGTCCATATATCAACCCGCGGCTGTGATTATACCCTTGATGTGGGCGACTTGATTGCATTTGATGCGCATTTGTTAAGAATCAAGAATCAAGGAAATCCTTATGAAACCGACTATGCCCGGTTACAATACAATAAAGGCATACTCTACACGCAACATCTCAAGTTAGACCAAATTGAGAAAATTGGGCATAAGGAATCGTTCCGAAACAAGATTACCCGGCTTCGCGGCAACCTTGAACAACGAATCATCAACTCGCGATTAGATGCCGACACACAATCATTCATGATTGCATTGCTACTGGGAGATGCCGCCTTCATTGATCGCGACACTCGCTATGCTTATTCATGCGCCGGCATTGCACACATCTTGGCATTGAGCGGCTTGCATGTGGGTATTGTTACCCTGCTCATCTGGTTTCTGCTCTACCCTCTTGACTACTTGCGGCTCAAGAAATTGAGGTTAGGTGTCACTTTGTTGATGCTCATCGCCTTTGCCATACTGACGGGCTTGTCGGCATCGGTTATCAGGGCCACGGTGATGACAGCATTTGTATTCATCGGTTATGTGCTGTTTACCAAATCATCTCCGCTCAGTGCACTTGCGGCAGCGGCACTCGTGATACTTGTGATTACGCCAAGTTCCTTGTTTAACGTTGGATTCCAACTCAGTTTCATTACCGTTGCGGCTATCATCTTTTTCTTCCCTCAAAAACGAAACAATAGCAACAAGAAGAATCCAGTACTTTCTTACGTCTCTTCAACGGTCATAGTCTCACTCATTGCCATGCTGTCAACCTTGATGCTGTCGGCCTACTATTTTCATACAATCTCATTGGCAGCGGTCTTTTCAAACTTGCTTGTGTTGCCAGTGCTCACAGTGGTAATGGCTTGTGGAGCAGTATTCTTCCTTTTGTCGCTGGCAGGCATAGACTTATTCATAATTGACTGGACCATCAATGGGCTGTTCCATATCATTAACCGTATTGTAGATTCGATAAACAGCCTGGGCATTAGTTACATTGACAATGTCTATGTGTCGCTCACTGACGTATTGGTATATTATATCATGATATCGCTACTCGGAATGGCATGGAAAATGAGGTCAAAAAAACTTGCAATTGCGGGTGGCAGTGTGCTGGCTATAGGCATTCTCTTGCAGGCTTATCAGGTGCTTAGATTGCCACAGCAAGGAGTGACATTGCTCAATGACTTCAGTAACACGCCGATTTTCTTTTTCGAAAATCGTCAAGGTTATCTGTGGGTGCCTGATGCCGACACGGTCAATCTCGTCAAATTCAAGCGGCGATATGCGGGTATGCTGGCTCACCAGCGCATTGACTCTGTTCGCGTTGTGAACGATGATGGCATTGAGTTGCCTTGGGCCTATGTCAAACCACCTTTCGCTATGATAGGCAATCAGCGTATCGCAGCCATTGGCAACAAGCATAGTCCGGCTTATGCCTCTGATTCATTGCCCAAAGTTGATTTAGCTATTGTTACCAAGCGATGCCATGCCACAGTCGGTCAGTTGCATGAGCGCTACCCTACCGCGACACTTATCCTCTCAGGCGGTATTTATCGTCCCGATCATGACATACTGGTGCACGAGTGTGAATCAGCCCATACCTCTTATTATTCCGTGGTTAATAGCGGCGCCTGGGTTCAGCAATGGTGAGCACAAGCTGTGCACAACCACAATCGTCTCGCTTAATGGAGTTTAGCCTACAAAATAGTCATAAACGGGCATTTATCAATCACGTCTTACACGACCCGCAACGACAAAGTGTTTCACATAATATTTTTCCCGAATATCGCTCACAGTGACACCTCTCGATGATGATGCGTGAGCAAATTTACCTTCCTTTAAATAGATACCCACATGATTAATGCGTCGGTTCTTATTGCCGGTGTTGAAAAAAACCAGATCACCCTCATGCAGTTTATCCTTGTCAATTTCATCACAATTCTTCTCGAAAATCTTTTGTGAATTGCGCTGCAAGGACAAGTGATACACCGCTTGATAGACTTCCATCACAAATCCCGAGCAGTCAGTTCCGTTTCGTGAATGGCCCGCATACTTGTAGGGAGTGCCCAGCCATGATTTGATTTCACGATAGAGTCGTTTGTTGTCATGTCGGTCAAGTTTAATATCAAGCGTTAGCCAGTCATCACTCACATGATGAGTTGTGTGAGTGGTGTGCGAAGTCTCTGCCGTGGCTTTCTTTTTAGAGTGGCAAGCTGACACTCCAGTTATTAAGGCCAAGAATAGTAACTTGATTAGCAAACTGTTGACTCGCGCAACATTCATGACAAGAGGGCTTTGATTTTAAAAACGGCGGTTTTTGTGTAATTAAAAAGTGTGCCACGGAGTGCAAAATAGCACAACTCCTCCTGGCACACTTCTTTTGGGTTATGAATTTAGTCTTCTTTCTTTTCTTCGGCCTCTTTGTTTTCTTCTTCGCCCTCTTCGTCGGCAAATGAAGTGAACCCGGCATTGACGAGGACGTTATACCATGAAATCATTTTCTTGATATCGGTTTTATAGACGCGATCCTCATCATACTCGGGCAACACGCCCGACATGAAATCATGCAACTCTTCAGGTGTGTTATATTGTTTAGGATCTAATGGCTTGCCTTCATATTTTTCATAAACGGCCTCTAGCACCTTGTTCAAAGGAATGTCGTCGCCAGTGGTGTAGATAGCTATATCGCCCAGCGAGATGATTTTATCGCGGGCATTGGCCGGCATGCGTTTTTTGTCAACGAGACTTTCAACAATGATGCTGTTTTTGCCATAAGAAAGCAACTTATACAAACCGGGTTTTCCGGAAATGTTCAGAATTTTCTTCAACATAGTGTTTTGTTTTAATTGTTAGTGCTACAAAGTTAAGGATTATTTTTGACTTGAACCTGATTGATGAATTGCAATGTAACAAATGAAAAGTTACTTTAACACTTGGAGTAGCTGAGTCACTTGTGGTAACAGGGGCTTAAGTCCGTCATTAATAATGAAGTCATGCTTAGAATGGCGCAACTCCTCCGATGCTTGAGCCTCAATACGTCGCAACACTTCCTCGGCAGTAGACCCATTGCGAGCCATCACCCTATTGATTCGCACCTGCAACGGTGCGCTGACCTCCCACACGGCATCAACCACCTGGTCAAGGTGGCTCTGATACAGAATGGCCGTTTCAACAAATGTCACAGGCGATGCAAGTTGACTGCGCCAGTGCAACACATCGTTGATTACCGCAGGATGCACAATAGCATTAAGACGCTGCAGAGCCTGTTGGTCATTAAACACAAGATTAGCCAGGCCTTTGCGGTCCAGTTCTCCGCAGGGCATGAATATTTCGTTTCCAAATGTGTCGCGCAACTGTCTTTGCAAGTCGCTGTCGCTTGCCATGAGACGTTTCGCTCCGGCATCGGTATCATAGACGGGATAGTCCATGATTGAAAGTAAGTGCGAGACCACGCTCTTACCTGTCCCGATTCCGCCTGTTATTGCTACCAGCTTCACACTCACGTCAACGCTTCTCGATGATGTATTCAACACTGTCCATGCTCACTTCAACATTCTTGTACACTGCAGGTGATTCGCCTATAGCGATGCTTGCCTTATTGTTCCGTGACTTGATGTCAAGTGTGTTATAGTCAACCACAACTGTAATATCGTTGTCGCGTTCGTCATCCTTGTACAGACTTTTTGGCACAAGAAAAGAGACTTCAACAGTTGAGGGCAACACAACCACATTGATGCCCGGAGGCAAATTGCGAACCGATACCGGAACCATCTTGCGTTTCATTATCACCTGCTCAATGGGTACAGTAATGTTTACAATAGCCGGTACAATCTTCACTCCATTGATGGGCGCAATCTTCACCTTGCGGTGCAGTGTGTCGGTCAATCCTTTCTCCTGCACATGATAGGTAAAGACTTCGTCAATTGACGATAACGTGCGGCGGTCAGAGAAGATGACAACCGAGTCGTGACTGGTGACAGTGGTGCCGTTAATCACATATTTCAAATCGGGCTCAATGTCCAGATCATAACGAATCGGGACTTTCTTGCCGGGTAATGTGGTGAATTTCAAATTGAGTGACTCAGGATAGATACTCACAATACTGGCATCACGACCAATTGACTTTTTGAGAATATTCTTGAGCTGTATTGATGTCATCTTAAACACTCCCAAACCATTATCGGCATAAGTCTCAAATGGAATTACTATTTTCATATCCGACGCCAAATAATACTTGACAAACGATGAACCGCGGTCCTTGACAGTTACAGTAACCGTCGTCGGCAACTTGTCTATCATAGTTACATCTGATGGGATACCGGTATATTCCACATTGAACGTCAAATCCTGCTGTATGCTTTTATTCAACGTGATAAAGCACCAAAATAGTGCCGCTATCACAACGAATAGCAGGTACAGCAGTATTGATCTGGTTGTTTGTGACTTGATTTGCATGAACAATCAATCGGCTGGTAATGAGATACTATTTGCTTGTCGCAAGTAGTACTCAATATAAATAAAGTATTGGATTAACGCTTCACGTCGGCTCCTGTGGCAACCACATCTTGAGCCGATGGATAAACCATGGCCTTGTCAATGGTGATTTTCACTCCATCGGCAATCTCAAGAATGATGGTTCCGTTGTCCTTCACCTCTTTGATTTTTCCATGAATACCTCCGGCAGTTGTGACATTGTCACCTTTCTGCATTGCGTCACGGAATTTACGAATCTCTTTCTGCTTCTTGTTTTGCGGACGAATCATGAAAAAGTAGAAAATGGCGATGAGTGCAACAATCATAATGAGTGAACTCATGCCGCCCATTCCTTGGGGAGCGGCTTCGGCCGATGCGGGAGCCGTCTTGGCGGCTTCAAGTAAAATTAAATTAAGCATAATAAATTAGTTTATTAGTTATGAATAAATTATTTCAAAATTTGTCCTTCACTCTTCAGTTTTCGCACCGATGCGTGAAGTATGCCATTAACGAACTGACCGCTTCGGGCGGTGCTGAAGTTCTTGGCCATCTCAATATACTCATTGAGTGACACATTGACAGGTATGTTTGGGAAAGTCTTTATCTCAGTGAGTGCCACACACATAATGATGCGGTCCATCATTGCGAGCCTATCGGCATCCCAACTCTCGTCATTGACCAGCGAGTCAATAAGCTCACTGTTTTCATCGTACTGCTTCAACGAAGTAAGGAACAACTCCTCGCCAAATTCAGCATCGTCCTCTGATTTGAACTGTGGCAGAATGGGATCTTCGAGTTTGTCTTCAAAACGACGTATGGTTTTCATCACAAACTGCCCCACAATGTTCATGTCGTCAATGCTCCAGTAAATTGACTTGTTTTCAATAGTTTCGAGCATATCATCGTCACACAGAATCACGCGCTTGAGCATTTGATACCACAACTCGCAATCAATAGCAAAATCGTTCTGCTCCATTTCCATGTAATCGCGATAAAGTTTGCTATTGAGAACTTTGTCAAGCATTAAGCGCAAGAAAATATCATCATCGCGCCAAGTGAGATTGTGTTCGTTGATGAATTCTTGCAATGGTTCTGATTGACGCAGTTGATCAACCAAGCGGTTGTCAATAAAGCGTGTATTTGGATGCAGGTCGGCATCTGTTGGCAAAAACTTGTGTTTGGCCTCATCAAGACGGGATGCCTGCAATTCTGTGAGGTCTATAATCAATTTAAATAATAAGTAATACAACTCGTGCGACTTGTCAAAACTTTTCTTGAGTTCCTTCTTAGCCGCTGCTTGTGTTTTGGTTTCACGGTTCATCAAGAATGAGTAAACCAGTTGAACCACCTTAATTCTAATTAAAACGCGATTTATCATATTTCAAATTGTTAAAGTCATGAGTTAAACGCTTGTCCGTCGTTGAGTCGCTGACGCACCACTTCATACATCATGATGCCACCGGCTACTGACACATTGAGCGAATGAATGTTACCGAACTCGGGAATGGCCACAAGAGTGTCACACAAGTTGAGCACGTCAGTTGAAATGCCGTGATCTTCAGCACCCAGCACAAGTGCCACCGGCGAGGTAAAGTCGGCTTGAGTAAAAACAACATCACTTTTCTCAGAGGCGCCCACCACCTTGAAACCGCTATCACGCAAATATCGGACTGCCTTGACAAGATTCGGTTCTCGACACACGGTGAGATAGTTCAATGCGCCCGCCGATGTTTTAACTGCGTCGGCATTGACAGTGACGCTATTGCGCTCAGGTATAACAAGTGCGTTAACACCAGCACACTCGCAGGTTCGTGCTATGGCACCAAAGTTGCGCACGTCAGTAATACCGTCAAGCACTACCAGAAATGGATTGATGCCTTCGTCAAAAAGCATGGGAACCACATCGTCAACCTTATAGTAATTGACAGCGGCAAGCAAGGCAATGACACCTTGATGATTACCACGCGTAATGCGGTTCAGTCGCTCTATTGGTACCTTTTGCACCGGCACCGCACGTTGACGGGCTTCTGTAAGTAGCGAATGTACAAGATCGCCCTTCAAATCCTTTTTGACCAGAATCTTGTCAATCTGTTTGCCGGCTTCGAAGGCTTCCATGACGGCTCTTGTGCCAAAGATATATTGAGATTTATCTATCATATGCTTTTGTAATTAAAGATTTAGCGTTCTCAATGGCGGCTTGATCCACATCCTTGCCACTGAGCATACGGGCCACTTCATAAATGTGCGCTTGCGAGTCAAGACGCTCCATGTGGGTTGCGGTTGACTGCTGATCATCAGTCTTGTATACAAGGTAATGCGTAGTAGCGCAGGCTGCTACCTGAGGTAAATGCGTGATGCTAATCACTTGAATGTGATTTGAAATTTCTTGCATCATAGTGCCTATGCGACTTGCCATATCACCTGAAACGCCAGTGTCAATTTCGTCAAAAATAATAGTGGGCAAATTCACACTTTGCGCCAGCAACCACTTTACACATAGCATCAGACGCGATATCTCACCTCCCGAGGCCGTATCCTTGATAGGCATCAATGGCTGATTCTTGTTGAAGGCAAAGCAATATTCCACATGGTCTATGCCTGAGTTGCCGGGCTGTGTCTCAGTAAAAGTAATCTCAAATTGCAGATGATTCATGCCCAGCGTCTTTGCCAGCGGCAAGAGGTCCTTGACAAAGTGCGATGCGGCTTGCTTGCGCGATACTGATAACGCTTGCGCGTGGCTGAGCATCACTTGTCGGCTCTCCTCAACTTGTTGAGTTAGTTTGCTGAGAGACTCATCACTATTGTCAATGAGTTCAAGCTGTGTCTCAAAACGGTGCTGAAGTTCAAGTAGTTGATTAACCGACGTAACATTATGCTTTCGCTCAATTGCAAAGATGTCGTTAAGCCGGTTTTCTACTTGTTCCAATCGTTGCGGATCATCAACCAGTTTCTCTTCAATATCGAAGAGTGAGCGTGACACGTCCTTTAGTTCTATGGCAGCAGACTCAATGCGCTGAGATAATTCTTGCAACTCTTGCAGTTTGTCAGTGCTACCCGACAATCGCTGCACAACAAGTCGTAGCTGATCGCACACTGAATCTTCAGCACTGGTAAGCACTGATTCGGCTTGCGATACGCCCTCTTTCAGCTCGGCAACGTTGCTGAGCATACTTTGTTCCCGCTCCAGTTCTACATCCTCATCGGGCTGAAGTCGCAATTCCTCAAGTTGGGTGTACTGAAAACGCAGGTAGTCTTCTTCAGCACGCGCTCGTTGCATTTCTTGAGTTTGTATCTCAAGCTGTTTTGCGAGTGAAGTGAAATTATTGTAACTCTCGGCATACTCGCTCAGCAATTTGCCATTCTTACCCAGTTCATCGAGTGTAGAGAGTTGAAAACGGCTTTCCGACAACAGCATATTACTATGCTGCGAGTGAATGTCAACAAGCCTTGTGGCCAATTGTTTGAGTGTTTGTAGACTCACAGGAGTATCATTGATGAATGCTCGTGATCTTCCGGCAGGTGTAATCTCACGCCTCACGATGCATTCATTGTCATAGTCAATATCATTCTCTTCAAAGAATGGCTTCAATTGATAATCCCCTACTGCGATAGTGGCCTCAACCACCGTTTTCACATCTTTGCGACTGATTGATTTAACGTCGGCACGCTCTCCGAGCAATAGTGACAACGCACCTAAAATGATTGACTTTCCTGCTCCGGTCTCTCCTGTAATAATCGACAACCCTTCTCCAAACTCAATGCTGAGTTCATCGATAAGGGCATAATTCGATATTTTCAGGGTCTTAATCATTGTTTCACGAACGGTCAGTCTGTTCTTTCTTAATCTTGTCTAAGCGTTGTGTCTCTGTGGGATATATAGGGTACAAAAGTTCATAGACCGACTCTTTCTCGGTCATGTTGGCTTTAGAATAAATGTTACCCAACTCATCGAGTTTAGCGTCTTTGAACATCGATAAGCACACCGACATGGGGGTGTCGTCGTATATCTTCTTGAGCAACGATAGTGACTGTGTTATCACGGCCCGGCCTTTATCTACACTGGTTACCATCTGGTCTAAACCCAATCGATGGTAGTCATAGTATATCTGCCTAATGGGATCGGTCGCTTTATCGGTATATGCGCTAAGCACCGCGCTACGGTTTTTGGTGTCCTCAAAGGCTTTCCAGCCGCTTTCTCCGGAGCTCTGCGCCAGTCGCACCACGTTGGCAGCCTTTTCATAGTAGGGGTCACCGCCTTTCAGAGAGAATGTGTCAAAGTCAAGGGCAATAATCAGGTAAGCGTAGAAATTGAGAATAGCGGTGAGATTACTTTGCATATCAACTTCAGAGAATACAAGGGGCTCATTTTCTTGATAAGTAAAGTCTATTTTTGTATCCTTGAAGTTGATAATTGTGGTTGTGTAGGAACTGTTGTATACCGGACGCTGCGACTGAATTTGCAGGTCGCCTTTCATTTGGCCGGTTCCGTCATTGTATTCGCTAATCGTGAAAAAGAGCTTACACTGAATCTTCTCGTTTGTGGCAAACTGGGCATCAGTCCACTTGGTGGTATTCATATATTCTGCAATAGCTTCTTGCAGCGTTTTGAATATCTCCTTATTGGCGTTTGAAACCTTGGCGGCATTAATCTCCACCTCACAATTCAGTTCCTCGGCGTGGAGCGATACATAACCGCCTGTCACAAGCAGTAGAATTATTGCGATAATAAGTCGACTAGTCTTCATGATTTCAAATATTTATTGACCAGGACATCAACGATGTCTTTGGCCACCATTCGTTTGTCTTTGCACGGATAAACGGTCTCTGAACCATCGCGCTCAATGATTTTCACCTTATTGGTAGCACACTGAAAACCGGCTCCGGGATCGTTGAGCGAGTTAAGTACGATGAAGTCAAGATTCTTCTTGAGAAGTTTCTCATGGGCATGTGCGTCTTCGTTGTCGGTTTCGAGCGCAAATCCCACAAGCACTTGTCCTTCGCGTTTCTTCTCCCCGGCAGCACGGGCTATGTCGCGGTTCTTGACGAGAGTGAGCACGGGGGCTTCACCTTTTTCGCGTTTAATTTTACTGTTGAGCTGATGTTCCACTTTGTAGTCGGCAACTGCCGCACACATGATGCCCGCATCTTGCAAGGGGAAATGCTCCATCACTGCGTCATACATCTCATCGGCACTCATCACGTCTACCCTATTCACATGACTGTTGTCAATAGAGAGACTCACAGGACCTGTAATCAGAGTCACCTCTGCACCCCGGTCAGCGCATTCCTGTGCCAAAGCAAAGCCTTGCTTGCCTGACGAGAAATTGCCGATGAAACGCACCGGATCAATCTTCTCATAAGTGGGACCGGCTGTGATGAGCACTTTCTTGCCTTTCAGGTCTAATGTGTCGCTGAAGAAACCTTCAAGAACTTTGAAAATATTCTCGGGTTCCTCCATACGGCCCTTACCTATCAAATGGCTGGCAAGTTCGCCTGCCGCAGGCTCAATGATGTGATTGCCATAGCTACGTAACAAATCAAGGTTGTGCTGTGTAGTGGGATGCTTGAACATGTCCAAGTCCATTGCGGGAGCGACAAAAACGGGCGCCTTTGCCGACAGATATGTAGTTACCAGCATATTGTCGGCAACACCATGAGCCATCTTGGCTATTGTTGAGGCGGTAGCCGGTGCCACAACCATAGCATCGGCCCATAGACCCAAATCTACATGGCTATTCCATTGACCCGTGTTGGCTGTGAAAAACTCGGTGATAACGGGCTTGCCGCTCAGCGTGGAGAGAGTTAGCGGAGCAATGAACTCTCGCGCATTAGGAGTCATGATTACTTGTACCTGAGCTCCGGCCTTAACCAGCAAGCGTACAAGGGATGCCGACTTGTAGGCGGCAATGCCTCCCGTGATTCCTAAAATGATGTTTTTTCCGGCAATCATCAGTATGCAATTATTCTGTTGTTATTTCATTCTCAACTTGATGCGGGTGAGCACCTTCTTGGTGTTTAAGGGGAACTCCCCCTGCATCATCCAGCCGTAATAACTGGGCTCGTTTCGAAGCACCTCTTCAACGGGTTTGCCTTTATGCTTACCAAAGTTGAAGACTTCAACCTTATTCTCATTATAAATCATGCGTCCCGCCAAGTCCACATTCTTGTTTTGAGTGGAAAATTCTGAAAGGAATGCCACATCATTCTGTAATGTAGGATAATGGTCAAGTTGAGCCTTCAGTACCTCATAGGTGGCGCGAGTGTCGGCTTCGGCCGAATGGGCGTCGTTCAAGTCTTTGTGACAATAGAACTTATAGGCTGCAACAAGCGTTCTCTGTTCCATCTTGTGGAAGATGGTCTGAACATCAATGAAACGACGCTTGCTGAAGTCAAAATCAACTCCCGCGCGCAAGAACTCCTCTTCGAGCAGTGGAATGTCAAAACGGTTGCTATTGAACCCCGCTACGTCGCACCCCTCAAAGATGCGAGCCAAATCTTTTGCGATTTGCTTGAAAGTAGGAGCGTCTTTCACATCTTCATCTGTAATGTGATGGATGGCCGTGGCTTGTGGCGGAATGGGCATCTCGGGGTTAAGACGTCGTGACTTCACCTCTTCATCACCATTAGGATAGACCTTAATTAGAGACAACTCCACGATTCGGTCAGTCATAATGTTGACCCCCGTGGTCTCCAAGTCAAAGAAGATAATAGGACTCTTTAGGTTAAGTTCCATATATCAAGACGTTTTTCTTAATTTAGAGCATCATGGGCATGAGCAGTGTGAGCAGTTCCTCGTCGTCGTTTTGTTCAACTGGAACAAACACACCTGCCTTAGATGCGTCCATCAATTTCATCACGATAGTCTCAGCGTTGATATTATTGAGCACGTCAATGATATGCTCATCGTTGAAACCTATTGCCATCTCTTCGCCATTGTACTCGCATTGTACAATCTCCTCGGCCGATGTTGAGTAGTCGATGTCTTGTGTCGAAAGCTTGATTTCATTCTCTTTGAGTTCCAATCTCACGAGACCGCTTGAACTTGTGAATACGGCCACACGACGCAAGGCATTCAAAAGCGACATACGGTCTACTGTAAGGTTATAAGGATTGTTAGTCGGAATCACAGAGTTGTAGTTAGGATAGCGACCATTGACAAAGCGGCAAGTCAGTGAGTAGTCAGCAGTCTCAAAGGTTGCGCTTTTGCTGTCCATGGTAATCTCAATGTCGCCTTCGGCCTTCTCAAGGATGCTGCCAAGAATTGATGCGGGCTTCGTAGGCATGATAAACGAGTGCTCAAGACCGGTCTCAATGTTCAGCTTGCGATAGCGAACAAGTTTGTGTGTGTCTGATGCCACAAACACCACTTCCTGGGGTTTGATATCCCAGAAAATACCCATCATAACAGGACGCATATCGTCAACACCCACAGCAAAGATGGTGCGTTGCAAACCCTCTACCACTTTAGCAACGGGCAACTTGAATTTCTTAGGTTCCTCGTCAGTTACAGACTTTGAGGGGAATTCGTTGCCATTGATACCAACAAAGTTGAAGTGACCATTGTGATAACGGATGTTGATTTCAAGCGATTCTTCATTAACTTCAAAGGTCAAGGCCAGATCGGGAAGCGTACGAAGCATGTCAAGTAGATTCTTGACGTTGCCGGCGAATTTTCCGGAACCTTCAGCATCCTCAACTTGCACATAGGTGGTCAGGGTATTTTCCTGATCGCTACCGGTAATCACTAACTTGTCACCCTCGAGATTGAACAAGAAATTGTCGAGGATTGTGAGTTTGTTCTTGGAGTTCACAACTTTGCTCACGGCCGACAGACGAGCGAGCAACAATTTACTTTGAATGTTGAATTTCATATTATTATAATTTATTTTTATTATTAATCTAATTATGTTTTTTCAATTAACCTACAAAAATACAATTTTTTACTTGAATAACGAAAAAAATGCCGCCGAATTTTATCGGCGGCACAAAATATTGTGTTATTTATAATTTTTTCACCAAATTCCTACACGGTCTTCGGGTGTGCGATACATCTTATCGCCGGCTTTAATATCAAAGGCTTTGAAGAACCAGTCCATATTGCGCAGTGCCACATTCACGCGATTTACACCAAGCGAGTGTGGGTCTACCTTGGTGCGGCGCAGAATCTCTTCCTTGGTGATATTGGCTGCCCACACATTGGCATAGCTCAAGCAGAAGCGCTGGTCGGGAGTGAATCCGTCAATCATTTCATTGCCCTTGCCTTGGTCGGTTTTCTTAAAAGCACTATAGGCCACGCGAAGTCCGCCATGGTCTGCAATGTTCTCGCCCATGGTGAAGCTGCCGTTAGCATGCACACCGTCGGCCACAATCTCGGCACTATATTGATTGCCAAGTTTCTCAGCGAGAGCCTTGAATTTCTCGGCATCCTCAGCAGTCCACCAGTCTACCATATTGCCATTATGGTCAAAGTTACGGCCCTGATCATCAAATCCATGTGTCATTTCATGACCGATGACAACACCAATGGCACCGTAGTTGCTGGCATCGTCGGCCTTAGGATCAAAGTAAGGCGCTTGAAGAATGGCGGCAGGGAAGCAAATTTCGTTTGTTGAAGGTTCGTAATAGGCGTTCACCGTCTGCGGAGTCATATACCAGCGGTCTTTGTCAACGGGTTTGCCCAATTGCGACATCTCATACTCGGCGCTGAACTGCAACGCAGCCTTCACATTCTCCCAGTATGACTTTGCGCGGTCTATTTCCACACCACTGTAGTCACGCCATTTGTCGGGATAGCCTATCTTCACAGTAAAACTATTGAGTTTCACCAGCGCGTTCACCTTGGTTTTAGGACTCATCCAGGTGAGTGAGGAAATACGTTCTCCTAAAGCGACTTTGAGGTTGTCTACCAGTTTCTGCATCTTCTTCTTAGAATCGGCGGGGAAGTATTTCTCAACATAGAGTTGGCCCACAGCCTCGCCAAGCAGTGTGTTGGGCACATTGAGTGAGCGTTTCCAGCGAGGTTGCATCACCTGCTTGCCCGACATGGCACGACTATACATGTCAAAGTTAGCTTGCACAAAGTCATCGCTCAAATAGTTAGCGGCAGCATCAATGTATTTGAATTTCAAGTAGTCTTTGATTTCTTGATCTTTAAGACTTAGCATCATTTCATTGACTTTCGCAATCGACTTGGGCTGGAACACGCAAATCTTATCTACATTCTTAACATTAATCACATCCCAGTCAATATTCTTGTATAAAGACTTGAGTTGTTCAATGGTCATCACGTTGTAGAGTTTACTGTAGTCGCGGGTCTCTTCGCGAGTCATAGCCACGCGTGCCAATTCGGTCTCAATCTTCATGACATTCTTGGCAGCTGTTTTTGCGGCTCCTTTTTTATAACCGACCAGAACAAAAAGTTGTTCAATATAGTTGGAATAGGCGTTACGCACTTTCACTGTGTTTACGTCTTTTTCAAGATAGTAGTCACGGTCGCCCATGCCCAGTCCACCTTGCATCAGGTAGAACATATTCTCGTTTGAGTTTTTGAGATCGGCCATCACTGAAGTGTTAAAGAACGGAGCAGCGATGCCCATGTGCAGCCACTTGATGATGCTCATGAAATCGGCACGCTTTGCATTGTCGATGCGTGCAAGGTCGGCTTTGAGTGGATTAGCACCTTCTTGATTCAGTCGCACACTGTCCATGCCCAGTTTGTACATATCGTTAACCTTTTGGGCGATGCTACCTTTTGGCTGATTGTCACCGAGGTGAGTAATGATATCCTTCACCTGCTCACGACTGTTCTCGCCCAACTGGTCAAAGGTGCCAAAACGGGCATATTGCGGGTCAAGTGGGTTGGCTTTTTGCCATCCGCCACAGGCATACTGATAAAAGTTATCTCCGGGCTTCACGCTCAAATCTAAATTGTTGCGGTCAACGCCCTTCTCAAGGTTTCCTGCATTCATTGTCATAATGGAAATTGCAGATAATGTTAACATTAATAATCTCTTGGTTTTCATTGTAATTATTGTTGTTGAGTGATTGTTTCCAGTTCGTCGCTTGCTTGCTCCCACTGTTGCATGGCAGTTTCAAGTTGCTCATTGCAGCGTGCGTGTCGGGTGTAGATATCGGGATCATTGCTCGCTCCTGTTGCCAGTTTATCTTCAATCTCTTTGATTTCCACTTCAAGTTCGTGGATTTGAGTTTCGAGTGTCTCAACGCGTTTCTGCGCCTGACGAATGCGGCGATTCAGTTCTTTTTGTTCCAGATAATCGAGTTTTGACTGCTTCACCTCATCGACCGACGAAGCGACGGTCTGCTGAGGTTTGTCTTTTCGTTCCAGTTCAGCAAGGGTGTCAATGCGTTTATGCTCCAAGAACTCATAGATGCCACACAAGTGCTCGCGTACTTTTCCACCACCAAACTCGTAGACCTTATCAACCAACCCATCAAGAAAATCTCGGTCATGCGACACAACTATTACTGTACCGTCAAAGTCCTTGATAGCATCCTTTAGGATGTCCTTGGTGCGCATATCAAGATGGTTGGTTGGCTCATCCATAATAAGCAGATTCACCGGTTGCAACAGCAATCGTAGCATCGCCAGTCGGCTCTTCTCGCCTCCTGACAGCACTTTCACCTTCTTTTCTGAGGCCTCGCCGCCAAACATAAAAGCACCCAAAAGGTCGTTGATGCGAGAGCGAATGTCGCCCACGGCCACATAATCAATAGTGTCATGGACAGTCAAATTCTCGTCAAGCAACTGCGCCTGGTTTTGAGCAAAGTAGCCTATCTTCACATTATGCCCTATTTTGAGATTGCCATCAAATGGGATTTCGTTCATAATGCATTTGACCAGCGTCGACTTACCCGCGCCATTCTTGCCCACAAAAGCCACCTTTTCACCACGCTTAATAGTAAATGTGACGCCACTGAAAACCTGCAGATTACCATAATTCTTCGCAACATCCTCGGCTATCACCGGATAGTCGCCCGACCGTGGTGCCGGAGGGAATTTGAGCCTCAATCGTGATGTATCCACCTGGTCAACCTCAATGCGCTCTATCTTCTCCAGTTGCTTGATGCGGCTCTGCACCTGAACAGCCTTAGTGGCTTTATAACGAAATTTCTCAATGAAATCCTCAGTGTCATGAATCAGTTTCTGCTGGTTTTCGTAGGCTCGCATCTGCTGCTCTATTCGTTCCTTGCGCAATTCCACAAAGTGCGAATAGTTCACATTGTAATCATATATCTTGCCCAACGAAATCTCAATGGTGCGCGTCGTCACGTTGTCAATGAATGCACGGTCATGCGAAACCACCACTACAGCCCCGTGATAGGCCTTTAAAAAACCTTCTAACCATTGAATGGAATCAATGTCAAGGTGATTGGTGGGCTCATCAAGTAGCAACACATCGGGACGTGTAAGTAGCAACTTGGCAATCTCCAGTCGCATGCGCCAACCGCCGCTGAACTCGCTGGTAGGACGATCAAAATCACTTCGTTCAAATCCCAGTCCAAGCAGGGTCTTCTCCATCTCGGCCTCGTGATTGTCGCTGCGCATCATGGTGAGCACATCGGTTTTGTGCGCAATGGTCTCCAGCAAGCGCTGATAAGCCTCGCTTTCATAGTCAGTGCGATTACTTAGTTCGTCGTTGAGCCGTGACAACTCGCGTTCGAGTTCTTTCACATGGTCAAATGCCTTGCCAACCTCAGCACGAACGGTGGTTTCATCGGCCAAGCGCATCTGTTGGGGTAAGTAGCCGATTGTGGTTTCAACCGGTTTTGATACTGTGCCGCTTGTGGGCAGCTGCAAGCCGGCAATAATCTTGAGCATAGTTGACTTGCCCACACCGTTCTTGCCCACAAGAGCTATCTTGTCTTTCTTATTGATAACGTAGTTGATGTTATCAAACAGAGGCTTACTGCTGAATTCGACTTTTAGGTTTTGTATAGAAATCATTGCGCATTAATTCAGTTGCAAAGATACAACGAATATTTTAATTTATTACCTTTGTGACATGATATCTTCATATAAAATCTATAGCGCCCCATTACAGGGCTTCACCACTCATGTGTGGCGCAATGCGCATGCACGCATTTTTGGCGGTATTGACTGCTATCTTTCTCCGTTCATGAGGATTGAGCATGGCTCAATGCTCAAGCGCGATCTCAATGATGTGAACCCCGACAATAATAGCGGCATCCCTTTCATTCCGCAGATTCTTGCTTGTAAGCCCGACGATGCTACTATGATGGTGTGCCATCTGAGAGAACTTGGCTACAAGCACATCAACGTGAATTTGGGCTGCCCGTTCCCACCCATTGCCCTACGGCACAAAGGGTCCGGAATGCTCCCCTATCCTGCCGAGGTTGAATCGCTTTTTAACGCGCTTGCACAAATTTCCGATATCACTTATTCAGTCAAGATGAGACTGGGTTGGGATGCTGATGGTCAATGGAAAGAAGTTTTGCCCCTCATGTCAATCATCAGCCCCGCTCACATCACTGTCCACCCCTGCATCGGTCGTGACCAGTACAAAGGTAATCTGAATCTTGACGAACTAGACCAATTCATGGCGTGTTGCGAGTTTCCCGTCATCTACAATGGCGAAATTACATCCCAGGCCGATATTCAAAGTATTACACAGCGTTGGCCCTCACTACATGGCATCATGATTGGCAGGGCGCTCGCATCAAATCCTGCATTGCTTTGCCCCGAGAAGGCTACTACTCAAAACTACAGTGCAATGCATGACGAGATTTACAGACACTTCACCGACACACTTGATGGCGGCGAACACCAGGTGCTCAAAAAGATGCAATCGTTCTGGGAACTCTATCTGCTTCATGCCGATCGAAAGAGCCGAAAAGCCATCAAAAAAGCCACTTCAATCGCAAAATATGAAGCTGCTGTCGACTCCCTTTTCGCCGCCCTCTAAAGGACTTCACATCTTCAAGTAAAAATCCTTACACAGGGCGACATACTCTTCACTGAACACACCTGGTGATATCTCAATCACCAGTTCACTTTCATGCATCGAACAAGGATATTTCACCAGTTCCCACAGTACTCGTTTAGGCGACATTCCATTCACAGAGATAACATTTATTTTTGAGCTTATATTCAAGTTGTTAAATACGCTTTCTTCGATAATTTCTTTAATGTTGTCAAAAGGCGTTATCAGTGCCATTTTTCCGCCATCAGCAAGTAGCTTCTCGGCATTTTTCAGCAACTGCCCATAAGTCAAATGTTGAGTATGCCGAGCCGACATCCGCGATGCGTCAGGCGGCAATATGCCATTGGTGAAGAAAGGCGGATTTGACACAATTAAATCATATTTTTCACCGCTCCACCACGCTTCAACCGAGTTGAAATCGCAAGCAACCACATGAAGGCGCTCTGACCAAGGAGAATGAGAGAAATTCAAGGCAGCCTCATCGGCCGAGTCCTTGTCGATTTCCACAGCGTCAATCTGAGCCTCGCCATTGCGTTGTGCCACCATCAAGGCTATCACACCACACCCCGTGCCCACATCAAGCACCCTTCGCGCACCTGCCACATCGCACCAGGCCCCTAACAACACGCCATCGGTACCCACCTTCATTGCGGTTTTGTCATTCAGCACCTCAAAACGCTTAAACCTGAATGTCTTCTCTCTTGCCATTACAATACTGCTATCATTACATGACCCCAAAGTTAACCATTTTATCATGTTTGGCCAACCACAACACACAATAAAACACACTGGCGCGCGATGCCTTTCAGCCTCACGCGCCAGCTAATTGCCTGTGTTTTTTTTTTATTACTTCACATCCACCGATTGCAACACGGCATCACAGTCTTTCTCAAACTCAGCCTTCTTCTCAGTCGGGTATGTCAAGCTCACATTCACGCTCACGCCGTTCTTTTGCATCTCATACACGGCACGATAGCCAAACGAGTCCTGAAACTTCACCCAGTAGTGGTCGGCTTGCAAATCGCTCGACAGCACTCCCTCTGCCATCTTGGCAAACTCAAAACCTTGCTTGAGCGACTCCTCGGCTGTAATGTACTTATAGTCCATCTTCTTGCCGGTTACGTCTATCATACATCCGCCTTCGTTCACATACAGCTTTCCGCCGCGTTCTTTCTCCATAGCGGCATCAGAATTTTGAGGCGCGAAGCCCTCAGGCATTTGAACCGAGTAGTTAAGTTCCTTGTTCTCATAGGTGTTGCCGCCACCACACGAGTAGAGCGTCAGCATTGCCACCATTGCGGTGAATAATAATAAAGTCTTTTTCATGTTCGTCTGCATAGTTTAGTTATAAATCCAATACATGAGCCAAATCACTGTTTCTGCTTTATCGACTTGAGCATCGGCACAAGCAGTTCCTCCATCTCCGCGGCCTTGGCTACAGGATATTCCACCTTGCCGGCAACGCCTGCCTTCTCACCCAGATAAACCACAAACTGGTTCATCACGCGGTCACCGTTAACGCCTTTTATTGTCATGATGTTGCCGTCAATAACCGGCTTATCAAACTTATACAGGCTAAACATCTCCATTCCGGTCAGCCCTTGAGCATATTTCTCAAAGTCTTCGGGTTTGCAGGGATAGTCGCTAAAGGTAGCATCCATCTTCGTTTCCTCGTCTTCGTTGCTCACATTAAAAGCAATGTCGCTCTTATAAGTCTCTTTCATGCTCTTAGGCACATTCATGCTGAATTTATCGCACTCCATCACATTGCCTTTCAAGGCTTCAATGTCTTCAGCGCCTTTGCCGCCTCCGTTGCACGAAGCCAAGGCAAACACAGCCACCACAGCTGTCAGCATCATAAAAATCTTTTTCATAATTCGTTTTATTTTTAAATAGATGAATAAATATTTATTATTTAAACACAAAGTTAATTATTAATTAGCAATTAACAAAGTTTTGATTAACGAAATCATAAATGAGAGTCATTAAATTTCTCGGTTTTCCTCGAGAACAACCACACAAGTTCACTACTTGCTCGTGACTCCCAGTATTATATTGATCAAGCCGGTCACATCCATCACATTAATGTTGCCGTCATTATTCACATCGGCAGCCTGCATATTGAAGTTATCAGGAGTCATGCCCAAAATGTGATTTATCACGGCCGTCACGTCCATCACGTTCACCTGCCCGTCACCGTTCACATCACCGGGCTGTCCGGTCGAAGTGGGAGCAATCTCCACTGTGGTGGCATATTCTCCCGTGTCGCCATCCAGAATCGTGCCATCGTAATCAAAGTAGTATGCATTGGCCG
>CAMKGM010000013.1 GCA_946412245.1 uncultured Bacteroidales bacterium | reverse complement strand
CAGGCATAGTGGATTGCAGTGTGCCTAAAATCTTTTATCGGACAACAATATTTTTGTTTACTACTTTGTAAACACATTTCAGGATAAGTCAGTTTGTGGGGAAAAAGTTTGGGGTGGCTTTCGCAGCCACCCCAAACAGCGGGATTAACAATATGTTAAGAAACTAAATATATCTTTGTAGATTGTCAATCAAGATTAAGCAATACCGAGGATGATGTTAACCAGAGCGGTAACGTCAGAAACGTTGATCACGCCATTGCCATCAACATCGGCACGAGCCTCGTCTTTCTCCTGAACGCCAAGAATCATGTTAACCAGCGCGGTAACATCGCTCACGTTGACAGCACCGTCACCATTCACGTCGCCCTTGATAATGTCGCTGATCTCGCCCTGGATGAAGTGATAAGTGAGCTCAGCACCGGTGTAAGAGAAGCTCACGGTGCACTCACGGCCAGTAACGCCCTCGGGAAGGGGTTCAGCCACAGCGGTAACGTTAACCTCACCGGTGAACTCATCATTCTCGTCGTACATATCCTCGGGTTCGATAGTGAGCCATTCAGGCACATCTTCGCCATCGGTAGTGAGGATGGTCCAGTCGTCGCTGGGGTTCCAAGAGAAGATAGAGATAGCGTCAAGAGTAACGGCTTGCGAACCTTCACCGAAAGTCTTGGTGTATGAGCCACCCTCGGCGGGGAAGGTGTATTCGCCATTCTCAGCTGTGTAGTTGTAGACCATGAAGGGATACTCAACCTCGAGATTGATAGCAAAGCCAGCCTTCATTTCACCGCTCTGGAAGAAGTTGTTAAGACCCTCATACTCGTAGTGAGGGTTGTCGAGCAGGTAAGGATTGTTATCGGTATCGCGGCCGTACCAAACATAGCGTTTGATGTAAGCGGTTTCACCGAAACCTTCATCGGTAACATAGTCGCTGCAGATAAGGCCCGAGAAGTCAAGAATACCATTGTCGGCATAAGTAAGGGCGCCGGCTTCCTCGTCGATAACAGGCTCAGCGTTGTAACCGGTGATTTCGACCAAGATGGGGAAATCGATGTGATAAGAAGACTCGAAAGTGAGGCCTTCATCGGTTGCCATCATGGGGAAGATGAGCCAGGAAGCCTTCTCGGAGGTAGTGTCGACCTGGATGGTAGTGGAGGTGAGGAGTTCCATGTCTTCGGGCATAAGAACCACGTTCTCGCCGTTTACATACTGGGGCGGGTCTTGTTTGAGGCGATAGACATTAGCTGTGAGCGTACCACCGGTTTCGGGGTCGACCTTGAAAGTACCGTAGTCGACAGCCACCGACTTGAGGGCATAGGGATGCTCGGGGCGCTCATAAACCTGGCAAATGGCATCGAGACCATCGTCGCACTTACCGAACCACCAGCCTTCTTGGTTGTTGCCGTGAGGAGTTGCACCACTATAATAAGAGTAGCCATACTGTGTGGTCTGGTGACGGTCGCCAGACATGCGAGCGGTAGAGAAGAAGCGATAGCCGTCCAAACTTGACCAATTATCGGCGCTGACGCTTGAGATAATAAAACCTTCGTTCTTGGTCCATTCCTTGTCGGCGAATGTGTTGCGGTAGAGAGTGAATTCGTCAGACTCATCACCGGCAGTAGCCTTAAGTGTTGGAGCACTTGGCATCTCCATTCCAAGTTCCGACACATAGTCGACATCAGTTGTGGTAGCGTCAAGATACCCTTCACCGCCCCAGTAATTATAGGTCCATTCATAGGATTCAGCACCCTCGCTGGCATTCTTCCAAGTGTACTTAGCAAAGGGTTTCATGAACACCACAGGAGCGGTGTAGTTAGCAGCGTAGTCACCATTCTTTACAAGTCCCGCAAGATAGAAGGCACCTGCGGGTCGGTTGTACCAAGCAATCACGTTAGCCTTGGGATTCACCTTGGTAGCGCGAACGGTTTTCTTGTTCTCGTTCATCTGAGCAAACTCAACCTTAGCGGCGGGTTTTTGCTTGATGAGCTCGGGAGTCTTCACGTCGATGTTCTTAGCAGCATCAGAGCGCTTCATCTGCGCATTACCGGCAGAGAAAGCCAGCAGTGCAGCAGCTGCGAAAAGTAGAGACTTTTTCATAATGAATAAAATAAATTAGTTTAATAAATAAAGAATAAAAAGATTTATCAAAAGAAAGTTGAAAACTTGCCCGGCGGTATGAGCCGCCAGGCAAGTGAATCAACATGTGTTAACGAACCACGTCGAGAACGAAGTAGTTGTTCTCGTTAGCGCTTTCAGCCACATTCAAGGAAACGGGAGCCAACAGCGAGGTAGCCGAGAGCTTGAATTGGTTAGAAGCGATGTAGTTGACGATGTCAAGGAGCTTAGAATAAGACTGAATGTAGCGCGTAGCGGCCGCATCCATCTCATTGTTGAATGTGAACTTGATAAGATCCTTGTTTTCGCGGTCCACATCGAGATAGAACAGACACGGCATGGTTGTGGGGCGTCCGTTAATCCTAAGCTTGATGAAGATGTTGACGACAAACTTGTTTTGGGTCTTATCGTAGTTCATGTTAATGGCGTTAATGCCATTGTTACGGTTAGCAGCCTTGAGCTGGTCGGCAAGTTCATTATATTTCTCCATGAGACCAACAGCCGAGCTCTTGTTAGTGTTTAGTTTCCACTTAACCTGCGGGTCGGTAATGAGCGAGTTGAGCGCATCGGCCGTGAAGGTGATTTCAGGATTCTCGCGGCAAACGAGCGAGCCGTCGGGAGCGAGTTTGAAAGTGCGCACCTCGTAGGGAGTCATGGTGAGAGAGTCCATGAGCTGGAGGGGATACATGAAGGTGAGACCGTCGTGAGTCACGACTGCGTTGTAGCCTTCAGTCTCGCTAATCCAGTCACCGGTCTCGGGATAGATGGCAAGCATGAGCGAAGCACCACCGTTCACCACATAGCGATAACCGCTGGGGAGGTTGATATAGACGGTGGGAATCTTAGAATTGAAGAAGGAGTCGCGCAGGGCCACAACCTCGTCGAGGTAAGCGTGGTCGTCGACATCGGTTGCCAGACGGGTCATGATCATGCTCACGCCGTGCTTCTTGCCCTCGATGTAGAGGGTGTCGTTAGAATAGCGCATGAGGTCGAACTCATAGTCACCGGTGTGACCATAGCCGAGCTCGCTGCCGTCGGTATCAGGAATGTCGTAGGGATCGGCGAAGAGGTGGAAAATCTTGTTATAGGTGTTGAGCGAAAGGACGGGTCCGTTGTCGCTGATCACCTCCCACATAGAAGTCTCGCTGCCGTAGACGGGGTCGCTGTTATCAATGTTAGTGAGCTTGCCGATGTACTCATTCTCACCAGAGATGGTAACGGTACCATCTTTTTTAAAGGTGAAGAGATAGATGTAACCGGGCTCGTCGGGTGTAGTGAAATACTCGAGCTGCCACTTGCCTCCCTCGCTCAACAACAGGTCGTTGAAATACTCCTGAGTTTGCGAAAGACGTTGAGCTGCCGAGTCATCAAAGAGGTCCTTCTCCTCGTGGTTACAGGAAGCGAGTCCCATGGAGAGCGCCACGATGAGCAGAAGCGAAATATTTAATAATTTCTTCATAATGTTCAGTTCATTTAAGATTAATACAGTTCATTATTGAATATCGGTGACTTGCTTGCGCAGCTCTTCCATGTTGTAGTGAGTCTGGCGATACTGAACTTCCTGGCGCAGAGCATCGAGGTCAACACCCCAGTCGTCGCGGAGCCAAGTGCGCGCAATTTCGATTTTCTTTTGTAGATAAGCGACGCCGTCGATGCCGTCGGTGTCGGGCACGGGATAAACCTTGATGCGGTTACCGTCGGAATCACGCTGTGTGCGGTAGTAGAGTTGAGTAACACCATCGGCATCGACCTCGGTAAAGACGTCGGACTCGTCGATGTAGTTCTTCTTCTCCTCGTCGACCTCGTTGTTGGTGTAGTAGAAGAAGCAGTAGTAGCTAGCATTGGGGTCATCGCTATTGGCGGTTGTCCATCCACGAGCAGCGAGCTCATAGATGCGCTCCCACTGAGCGTCGGTGAGGACGATGTAGTTAGCGATGGTCTCGGCGAAGTCTTCACGATAAGCGCTGGAAGCGTAGTTGGTGACGAAACCGAGAGAGTGGACCTCGGGTCCGCGCGCGGTCCAGTTGGTACCATCCAAGTGCCCCACGGAGAGCGCGTTGAACTCGACGGGGTAAGACTTGGTTTGGTGGAGGATGTGCGAGAACTCATGGTGCATGGTTTTGAAGTAGTACTCGTTCATTGAATAGAAGTCGTTGACATCCATCTCATTCACGCGGAAGAGCGAAACCTTGATGCCGCCCTCGGCAAGACCCAGAATCATAGAGCCGTTAGAGGGGTTGTAGGCAGCAGAGCCAATGAGGTGAATGATGCGTGGACCGTATTGCTTGAGGAAGTCGGGGCTGACAACTTTAGCATAGACATCGAACCAGAGGTACTTAGCAAGCACAGCGAGGTCGAGTGAATTCTCATAAGTAGCGGGCACGAGGGTATAGTTCATGTTAGTACCCACGTCCTGCATCTTGTAACGGAAGTCCAAGTTGTAGACGTCGAGATAATTCTCTTTGAGCCACTTGTCGAGCTGATAAGTAGCGCTGGAGGGGTCGAGCACGTCCTCGGTATCGGGGAAGATGGTTTCAGTGAAATCATCGTCGCTGCAAGAGGAGAAGCTCATGGTAACCAGCGTACCCATCAAGAGAGACATTACATAATATTTAATAGATTTCATATCGTCTTGGGTATTTAATTGTTAACAGGAACTATTTCTTTGCTGCTGATTACAGCTGCATCGTCGTTAGCGGGAGCTGCGATACGGGGGTTCACAGTGAAGCCGGCAGAGATAACCTCGCTGGGGATTTGGATAGCATAACGAGGATCCATGAAGTAGAGACGGTCGGTTCCGTTCTTACCAATCTTGCGGCTGAAGCCGATACCGTAGCGCTTGATGTCGAACCAACGCATACCGCTGTGAATGGTCTCGATGCGGCGGTAGTGCTGGATGCACTGCATGTAGGGCATCATAGCCTCGGTGAGGTGATACTTGTCGGAGGGGCAAACCTCGTCGATGTGGATGTCCTTCATGATACCCCAACGGCGTCCTTCGCCCTTAGAGCTATAGAAGTTCTCGATGAGAGCGGGAGTGAGTTCAACGAGACCGCTGTTCTCCTCACCAATCTTCTGACGAGCGTCGTCCCAAATCTTGAGGTCGGCGAAGCAGCCTTCCATGTCGCCCAGGAAGAGCTTAGCCTCGGCACGGCACAGCAGAGTTTCCTCGGCGGTAAACTCGGCGCGCACCATGTGAGCGTAGCCAATGCCTGCGAGCTTGTCGGTGTACTCGAACTGCTCAGCCATGATACCTGCGAAGTACTTGCCATACTCAGCATCGCCAGCAGAGCCGCACAGACCGTTGAAGCAGGGGTGCATTGAGAAGACCTCGTTGGTGCGGGTGTTACGCCACTTGCAGTTTTCCCAAGTCGGGCCGGGGCCTTCGATGGTAGCGCGCTTAGCCTCGCGGTGGCACTGGTAGCGATAGCCGTGAGCACGGCGAGCCCATGTTGAGTAGCTTGAGAAGCAGAGGAAGACGTTAGCGCGTGACATCTCGGTGTAGTAACGACCGATGTCGCGGATGTAGTAGAGTTCGCCACGATGAGCCCAGATGTCGCTCATCATTTCAGAAGGATCAACACCATTGAAAGCAGCGTCGGCATACTTCACAACCTTCTCATAGTCGCGTTTGAAGAGATAGAAGCGAGCGGCGAAGGCGTTGGCAGCGGCGCGGTTGAAGTGATACTTGGGCACTTCGTAGATAGCGTCGTTGATCAGCGGCAGACCGGCTTCGATGTCGGCTTCAATCATGCGATAGTCGTCGGCAACAGTACCGCGATCGTAGTGAGGCTTCACCTCAGTTTCAGGAGCGGTCATGTAAGGAATGCCCTGATAGTCGGCGAGCTTGCCGGTGTAGTCGGGCACAGGGTTCTCGCCCTGATAAGGCATACAGAAGACGTTGACCAGGATGAAGTGGTGATAAGCACGGATGAGCAGAGCCTCGCCCTTGACAGCCGAGAGCATAGTCAACTCCGAGTCAGTGAGACCACTGGGGTCTTGTTCAAGTTCAGCCACGCGTTCCAGAACGGCATTGGCAGTAGCGATAGCGTGGTAGCAACCTGACCAAACACCTGAAGGAGAGTTACCGTCGATGTTAGATTTCACGTCCTTCCAAGCGTAGAGTTCTTCGTCGCCAAGGTCATAAGAGCTGAGGTTGTAGCGCATACCCTCGTCGTTAGGCGAGTTGTTGTCGATGACATTGTCGCTTGACAGCTCGCCGACGATGGCGTAGTTGTAAGACATGTAACCGGTAACAAGAAGTTCACGCAACTGCTCAACTGTAACGAGTTCAACTCGTGTATCGGGTGCAGCGTCGAGGAAGTCTTTACAAGAAGACATGCTCAACAGCGACAGTCCGGCTAATATAGCTAAAAATTTTACTTTCATATATTTGTTGAGTTTTTCTTGTTGTTATTAAAGTCCAAATCTAACAGTGAAGGTAATCTGCTTGGGGTTAGGCGAAGCCACACCACCCGAGTTCACGTATTCAGGATCTTGACCATTGAGCTTGCTGTCGCTGTAGAGCAAGAAGAGGTTGGTAGCAGCGACCTTGAGCGAAGCGCTGTTGAGGCGCAGGTGCTTGATGAAGCTGGTGGGCAGATCGTAAGTAAGAGAGATTTCCTTCATGCGGATGAAGCTACCGCTTGCCACACGTGCGGTACTGTAGTTGTAAGCGTTGTAGGCACGTCCGATGTAGTTGTTAGCGTAGTACTGACGGCGTGAAGCGATGACGGGGATATCGGTCACGTTCTCGTCGCCGGGCACTACCCAGCGGTTCTTGAACTCCTTGGGCATAGCGGTAAGGTCGCTATAAGCAGCCGAGAAGGTAGGAGTCAAGCGAATCTTGTTACCAAACTGATAGGTCATGAAGACGTTGAGGTGGAGGCCCTTCCAAGAGAAGTTGTTACCGAAACCACCGGTGTAAGGAGCGTCGACGGGACCTTCATACTTCATGAACTGTTTGATCTTATCTTGATCGAATTCCTGGAAGTTGACATAGACTTCGTCGCTGGTTTCCTGTCCGTTCTCATTGAGCACTACGGGAACACCGTGAGCGTCAAGCCCTACGAATGGAATCGAGAAGATGGCGCGCTGAGGATAGCCCTCGAGGGGGAAACCAGAGGTGCGCACCAAGTCGATGATACGAGAGCGCGAGAGGAGCTTGGTAATCTTAGTGGTAGCATAAGAGAAGGTAAAGTCGGTAGTCCAGTTGAAGGTCTCGGTGGTGATGTTGCGAGTAGACAGCGTGAACTCGACACCGTGAGACTTCATCTCAGCGACGTTAGCGTACTTACCGGTCTCGCCACCGACACCCTCAGTGTAGATGTGACCGATCAGGTCATAGTTGTTACGGGTGTACCAGTCGAAGACGAGGTTGATGCGGTTATCAATGAAACCAAGGTCAACACCGACGTCGAACTCGTGCTTCTTCTCATAGGTGAGCTCGCTGTTGGCAAGACCGCTCAGCTCGAGAGCGAGTTCCTGAGCGATGGTTTCCTGACGCCAGGGCTTGTCGGGATAGTAGAGGGCCTCAGCATTGGCATAGCCGGTGGGGCCGGCCTCAGCGGTAAGTGAGTAAGACAGACGGAGCTTAGCATAGCTGAGCGCGCGGTTGCCTTTCCAGTTCTTGAACCAAGGTTCCTCGTAGATGTTCCAACCGGCTGACACGTTCCAGGTGGGAAGCCAGCGGCTCTGGTTAGAGTGACCCATGCGGTTAGAACCCTCGTAGCGGATGGTACCGACGAGCATGTAGCGGCCGGCGTAGCTATAAGTAGCTGTTCCGAAGTAAGCGAGGTTGCGGGTGTTGCGGATGGGCAGTGAGAAGTAGTTGGTGTTCTCTTCTTGCTGCTGTTTGAACAGATGCCAATCGGTGAAGGGGAGGTTACCGTTGTTGTAAACGATGCCCCATCCCTGGAAGACTTCCTCTTCACGTTTCACCTTGCTGGCTTCCATACCGCCGAGCACGTTAATAGAGTGTACGTTTGCGAACACCTTATTATATTGTGCGGTACCACGGAAGTCGTACTGGTCAATTTTGTACTTGTGGTAGAAGAGCATACCGCCCTTGGGGAGAACTGAGATAGGAAGTGAGTTCTCATCGTCGGGGTCGGTGTAGAGGTAGCTGTTCGAAGAGCGAACGAGAGCATCCTCGGGGTCAATACCGGCGCGGTAAGCGAGAGCCTGGTTGGCGTTGTCGCGCACATAGTGGTTTTGATCACTGGTGCTGCTGCGGTAAGCGCCGAGCAGGTTAATTTCAAGACCCTTAACGGGACGGATGTTGATTTCGCCTTGGAACTTCAAGTCGGCAACAGCGATGTCAATGTAGTTCTCCTTGAGCTCATCAAAGATATTGAAGTCGCTGAAGTTGCGCTTGTAGTAAGCTTTGGGGTCAAGCGTACGCGAAGTATTCATAGCGTAGCTGAAGGGGTTGATATCGAATGAGCGGCTCACGGTACCGTTCACCACGTCGATGTCCTGGCTGAGCGTACCGGGCGCTTTCTGCTTACGGTAGCTATCGCTGGTCAACAATTTGACGCGGATGTTCTCAGTGAGGTTATACTGAGCGTTGGCGTTGAAAGTGTAGCGCTCCACATGGCTTGACTTGTACCAACCGGGATCCTGCATAACAGAAACCGAGGTGTAGAAGCTACCCTTGTCGGTACCGCCGGAGATGCTGACAGCGTGGTTTTGGAGAATGTTGTTGTTGAACAACAGGTCGAACCAGTCAGTGTTGCGGAACTCGGCCTCACGCAGATAAGCGTTGCGAGCCTGAGTGGTGTTGGGCATGCCATAGGTTCCGGTGAGGGGATCGTAAGAGTCGAGCAGGTCGTACATCTTACCATAGACACCGGTATTGGAAGAGTTAGCCAGCGAAGCGAACTCGAGCCAACCCTTGGCTTCCATTTCCTTGTAGATACCCATTTGCTCCTGCGAGTTGCTGATGTTGTAGTCGCGGTAGCTGGGTTTGAGACGGTAGGTGAACTCACCGGTGTAGTTGATAGAGGTGTGTCCTGCGCGACCGGTCTTGGTGGTAACGACGATCACACCTGCCATTGCCTTGGCACCGTAGATTGAGGTTGCAGAACCGTCTTTCAGAATCTGGAAGCTGGCGATATCGTCAGCGTTCAGACCTGCGATAGCAGAAGAGATAAGCGTCACAGCGTCGCCTGATGAAAGGTCGTCGGCACTGATTTCAACTGCATCTTCAAGAACGACGCCATCAACCACCCAGAGGGGCTTAGAAGTACCGTAGATTGACGTAGCACCACGCACACGAATCTTGGGGGCAGTACCGAACGTACCAGTCACGTTCGACACCTGCACACCTGCGGCGCGTCCCTCGAGGCCACGACTGATGTCCTGCACACCCGAGAGCTTAGTCTTCTCGGCATCGACCTGAGTGGCGGCACCGGTAAAGAGTCGCTTGTCAATCTTCTGGATACCGGTAACGACGACTTCGTCAAGTACTTGTCCAGATTGTTTTAATTGAATTTTCACATCGCCGGCTTTAGCGGCAAACTCGTAATCCTCGAAACCGATTGATTTAACAATGATTCGAGAACCATTAGGCACTGTGAGGGTGAACTTGCCGTCGATATCGGTAGCAGTACCGTTACCAGGCTTGCCCTTTTGGAACACAGTGGCACCAATTGCAGGCTCACCATTTTCTTCGAGCACCACACCCGTTACCTTGACCTGTGCGGTCATAGCGAGCGAGGTGATCGCTAAAATGAAGAGCGCGAGAATTTTTTTAAGACTCATAAGCACTGATTTATTATAAATTAAATTAAAAGTTTTTCAGGTTACAGCTCAACAAAGTTCAGTTAATCAACACATTAGAAAAGTCAAAATAGAGAGCCGATGCACCACTCGATTACAGGGCTTGAACATCGGTTCTTTCTAAAAATCAACTTATTAGCTTAACAGTCTCTTAACATTGTTTGCCAAATTGCAATGCAAAGAAACACAATTTTTTTGAGTTATGCTAATTTTTATTGTTAAAAGTATAGTTTTGTTGAAAAAAGGGGCAATTTTTTGGCAAAAAGAGCATATTGGGCATGAATAACTGCGGTGTCGCTGATAAAATTTTCAGTTCTGCTGAAAATTGAGTAACTTTGTGGTCAATGAGGTCATTGTGACCCGTTAAGCCCCATTCGGCCTACTGACCGATTTGTTTTAAAATCAAGAAACTATGCAAGTGCTATATGAAGACAACCACATCATCATCGTGAACAAGGCTTGCGGTGAGATCGTGCAGGGCGACAAGACCGGCGACGAGCCGCTGGTGGAGCGCGTAAGGCAGTGGATCAAAGAGAAATATGCCAAGCCGGGCAACGTGTTTTGTGGTGTAACTCACCGCATTGACCGCCCCACGTGCGGCCTGGTGATGTTTGCCCGCACGAGCAAGGGCTTGTCGCGAGTGAACGAACTGTTCCGCAAGGGCGAGGTACACAAAACCTACTGGGCAATCGTGAAAAACCGCCCGCCCAAGGATAGCGACACACTCACACACTACCTGACGCCCGTCGAGAAGAACAACAAGACCTACGTGAGCGACACGCCCCGCGAGGGAGCGGTGAAGGCGGTGCTGAAATATCGCTTGATAGGTAGCGGCGACAATTATCACCTGCTGGAAATAGACCTGCTCACGGGCCGCAAACACCAAATTCGGGCCCAACTGTCGCACATCGGTTGCCCCATCAAGGGCGACCTGAAATACGGCGCGCCGCGAAGCAACCCTGACGGGGGCATCAGCCTGCAGTCGCACCGAATGTGGTTTGAGCACCCCGTGAGTCATGTGGTTGTGGACGTGACCGCCCCTCTCCCACCCGACCCGCTGTGGCAAGCACTGGCACCGTAAATGAGCGGTCGCAGAAGCACATTTTCAGCGCACAAGGCAAGTGATTGCACATTTTTTTGTAACTTTGCGCTTCGTGAAAATCACAACAGAACTTATTGAACAAAAAACTATAACAAATTCACCAAAAACTATGGCAAACAATCTTGAATTTAAGTACGCCCCGATGTTTCAGTTGGGCGAGGACAAGACCGAGTATCGCCTGCTGTCGAAAGAGGGCGTGAGCGTGGGCACCTTTGAAGGCCACGAAATCCTGAAAGTGAGCAAGGAAGCGCTGACCCTGCTGGCCCAAGAGGCATTTCACGATGTGGAATTTAAACTGCGCCGCGAGCACAACGAGCAGGTGGCTCAAATTCTGAAGGACCCCGAAGCATCGGAGAACGACAAATATGTGGCGCTGCAGTTCCTGCGCAACGCCGAGACAGCCGCCAAGGGCATCCTGCCTTTCTGCCAAGACACCGGCACGGCGATTATCCACGGTGAGAAAGGCCAGCAAGTGTGGACCGGCTTTGAAGACGAGGAAGCGCTGGCTCGTGGCGTGTACAACACTTTCACTACCGACAACCTGCGCTACTCGCAGAACGCTCCGCTCAACATGTACGACGAGGTGAACACCCGTTGCAACCTGCCGGCACAAATCGACATTGAGGCCGTTGAGGGCGCTGAATACCGCTTTGTAATGGTCGCCAAGGGCGGCGGCTCGGCCAACAAGACCTACTTCTACCCGATGACCAAGGCTACCATCCAGAACGAGGGCACCCTGCTCCCCTTCCTGGTTGAGAAGATGAAGAGTCTGGGCACTGCAGCCTGCCCACCTTATCACATTGCCTTCGTGATAGGCGGCACAAGCGCCGAAAAGAACTTGCTGACGGTGAAACTCGCCTCTATCAAGTACTACGACTCGCTGCCCACCACGGGCGACGAGACAGGTCGCGCCTTCCGCGACATCGACCTGGAGCAGAAACTGCTGGTTGAGGCACAGAAGATTGGTCTGGGCGCACAATTTGGCGGCAAGGCATTTGCCCATGACATTCGCGTGGTGCGTCTGCCCCGCCATGGTGCCAGCTGCCCCATCGGCATGGGCGTGAGTTGCTCGGCCGACCGCAACATCAAGGCAAAGATTAATCGCGACGGCATTTGGCTCGAACAGATGGATAGCAACCCCACCGAATTGATTCCCGAAGAACTGCGTCAGCCGGGCGAAGGCGGCAAGGGCGTGGAGATTGACCTCGACAAGGGCATTGACGCTGTGCGTCAAGAACTTGCCAAGTATCCCGTGAGCACCCGCGTGAACCTGCGCGGCACCATTATCGTGGCTCGCGACATAGCTCACGCCAAGCTCAAAGCTCGCTTGGATGCCGGCGAGGAGATGCCTCAGTACTTCAAGGACCACCCCATTCTGTATGCCGGCCCGGCCAAGACTCCCGAGGGCTATCCTTGCGGATCAATGGGCCCCACGACCGCTAACCGCATGGACCCCTATGTTGACGAATTCCAAGATCACGGAGCATCGCTGGTGATGATTGCCAAGGGCAACCGCACACAGGCCGTGACCGATGCCTGCCAAAAGCATGGCGGTTTCTACCTGGGCACCATAGGCGGTGCTGCAGCTGTGCTGTCGCAAACGAGCATCAAGAGCATTGAGTGCGTAGAATATCCCGAACTGGGTATGGAAGCCATTTGGAAAATCACCGTCGAGGACTTCCCGGCATTCATTCTGGTGGATGACAAAGGCAACGATTTCTTCCAGCAAATAGGTCGCAACTGTCCTTGCGGCAAGAAGTGATACGAACAGACATAAGTTCGGTATGAGCACGAATCGGGTGGCGAGACTACCCGATTCGTTGTTTGTTTTGTTAAAAATTTGTTAAAAACATCTATTTTTTGACTACTCAGACTTGACAAATCGGAAAAAAGCAGTACCTTTGCAGTCGCATATCGCGGAGTGGAGCAGTGGCAGCTCGTTGGGCTCATAACCCAAAGGTCGCAGGTTCGAGTCCTGCCTCCGCCACAAGAACCGAGAGGATGACGACCGAGTCACCCTCTTTTTTTTAACCCGCAATCGGTCGTTAGGCCGAACAAGGTTGATACCGGATATACGATAAAAACACTGCACTATGGACAACTTTGCCGCCATTGACTTTGAGACCGCCAACCAGCACCCTACCAGCGTGTGCAGCGTGGGTATTGTTGTGGTGCGTGAAGGCCAGATTGCGGATCGATTCTATTCACTGATTCAGCCCGAGCCTAATTACTACACATTTTGGTGTCAGCGCGTGCATGGTTTGGGCCACTCCGACACCGACGACGCACCGCTATTTCCGCAAGTTTGGGCGCAAATTGAGCCGCTCATCGAGGGGCTACCGCTTGTCGCCCACAACAAGCGCTTTGACGAAAGTTGCCTGCGCGCGGTGTTCCGCTGCTATCAGATGGACTACCCCGACTACTCCTTCCTGTGCACACTGGTCACAGCCCGTCGCAGGCTCAAGGGATTGCCCAACTACCAGTTGCAGACCGTAGCGGCTGCCTGCGGATTTGACCTGGAACAGCACCACCACGCGCTGGCCGACGCCGAAGCTTGCGCCGCCATCGCCCTCAAAATCCTGTAAGTTTCTGAGATACTAATAATTAGTTATAGAAGTCATTGAGTGCCTCTTGATCTTGGGCCTGGATGGCTTCATGGTCGTCGTTAGTAGCCTCACTTGAGCGGCGTCCCGACGAGGATCGCTCAAACGGCAACTGATCGCCACACATGTCGAAGTCCTTGGGAATGGCAAACTGCACCTTCTTGCTGTAAGGTAACGACGAGTCGGCAAGGACAGCCTTCATGAAACGCTCAAACATAGGCAATGCGGCAGCGGCACCCTGACCCTCACCCGTAGAGGCGAAGTGGATGTAACGATCTTCACCGCCAACCCACACACCGGTGACCAACTCGGGCGTGAAGCCCATGAACCACGCATCGGCATTGAAGTTGGTCGTACCCGTCTTGCCGCACACGTCCACATCAAGGTTCAAGCGGCGGGCAGTGCCTCGCTTGACCACAGCACGGAGCATATCAATCATGCGATAGGCCGACTCGGCACTGATGGCCTGATTTTTCTTGGGGAAGAACTCGGCGAGCACATTGCCGTGGTTATCGCAAATGCGAGTCACCATCACGGGCATAACACGGCTACCGTAATTGGCAAAAGCACTGTAGGCTGACACCATCTCGTAGAGCGAAATCTCGCAAGCACCCAGACTCAGCGCCAAGTTGGCCTGCAAGTCGCTCGTAATGCCGAAGTCATTGTGCATCACCTCGACCATTTTCTCGGGCGTATAGCGCTCCAGGATGCGAGGCGGAATCCAGTTACTGGAAACGGCAAGCGCATCGCGCAACTGCGGATGACCGCCCAGTCCGTGACCACCACCGCCTGGAGCCCAGCTGCCATAGTGCGGCTGCGAGTTCTCAAAGTCGGTGCTGCAAGGCGTTTGGCCATTCTGCATGGCGAGCGCATAGACGAAAGGTTTCACCGTAGAACCGATTTGTCGGGTACCGGTTGACACCATATCATACTTGAAATGCTTGAAGTCCAAACCGCCCACATAGGCTTTCACCTTGCCGGTGCGCGGATCCATCGACATCATGCCACAGCGCAAGAACGTCTTCATGTAGAGCATGGAATCGAGCGGCGACATGAGCAATTCTTTCTCGCCACGGTCGTAATCAAACACGCGCAGATTCATCTTCTGGTTGAAGGCAGCCATAATTTCTTGGTCGCTCATGCCTTGTGCCTTCATGGTGCGGTAGCGCTCAGTTTTGCGCACCGAGCGCTTGATGAGATCTTCCTTGGCCCGCGTGCTCAACTCAGCGGTGTTGCGGGTGTACGGATCCTTGTAGCTACCGCGGCACTCGTTGCGGAAGAATCGAGCCTGCTCGGCAATCATGTGGTCGCGCATGGCTTTCTCGGCATGTTCCTGCATTCGAGAGTCGATGGTCGTGTAGATGCGCAATCCGTCGCTGTAGATATCGTAGTCAGAGCCGTCGGCTTTCTTGTTCTTATGGCACCAACCGTAGAGCGGGTTGTTGTCCCAATTATACTTGTCGGCATTATAGGCGTTGACGTTGGAGTAGTTGCTGCGCACTGGTTCCTTGGCCATCATAATGCGCCGCAATTCCTCGCGGAAGTAAGGTGCGATGCCGTTCTCATGGTTATCGACGGCATGTCGGTTGAGCAGCAACTCGCTTTGCTTGGCCTCGTCGCATCGCTCAGCTGTGAGCATTCCCTCCTTATACATTTGGTCGAGCACCACATTGCGGCGTGCGCGCACACGGTCAGGATAGCGGAAGGGATTGTAATACGACGGATTCTTGCACATACCCACCAGCGTAGCCGCCTCCTCGAGCGTGAGATTCTTAGGCTCCTTGCCAAAGTAAACCCAAGCTGCGCTCTTGATGCCCACGGCATTGTTGAGGAAGTCAAACTGATTGAAGTACATCTTGATGATTTCCTCCTTGGTGTAGTAACGCTCCAGTTTCAAGGCAATGACCCACTCAATGGGTTTCTGCATGGCACGTTCAAAGATATTGGCCGACTCTGGCGTATAGAGCTGCTTGGCAAGCTGTTGCGTGATGGTACTACCACCGCCGGCACTCGCCTGACCCATGATGATGCGTTTCACAAACGAACGCAGAATGGCGATGGCATCGATGCCCGAATGCTCTTCAAAGCGCGCGTCCTCGGTGGCAATGAGCGCATCGCTCAAGTACTTTGACATTTGGTCATAGTCCACATAGGTGCGGTTGCCACGGCTGCGATAGAACTTGCCCATCTCCTTGCCGTCGGCCGTATAGAGGGTTGAAGCGAACTTGTCGGCAGGGTTCTTGAGAGCCTCGATGGGAGGCATGTATCCAATCACACCATTATAAATGAGTATGAACACCACCAGCATGAGGGCGAAGAATCCCGCCACCGACCACCATATAGTCTTGATTATCCTATTGTTCCTGCGATTGCGTTTAGCAGGGTCAACGACTTTATTGTTCGAGGCCATATCTTTACGTCTGTGATTTATGTCAGTTTTTATATTTTCATGAGTTGCTACAAGGAGCAATAAATTGCAAAGTTAGTAAAAAAAATTGCCATTTCACTCATTTTTTCACAAAAGTTTCATTGAACGTTTTTTTAGTGTAAAAAAGGAGTTAAAATCAATCAAATTTCCTTACCTTTGCACAAACACGGTTACTATCTCATTTATTAAACATTCTTATGGACAACCGAAGCTTAATTTCAATCTCCGATCTTAGTAAAGACGAAATCATGGCGATGCTCAAACGAGCCGCCGAGTTTGAAAAGAATCCCAACTGCAACATCCTTGAAGGCAAGGTAGTAGCGTCGCTCTTCTTTGAGCCCTCGACCCGCACCCGCCTGAGTTTTGAGACGGCAGTGAACCGTCTGGGCGGCCGCGTGATAGGTTTCAGCGACGCTCGCACGAGCAGTCAGGCCAAGGGCGAGACGCTGAAGGACACCATTATGATGGTGAGCAACTATGCCGACCTGATTGTGATGCGCCACTATCTGGAGGGAGCAGCCCGCTACGCCAGCGAACTCTCGCACGTGCCTGTGATTAATGCCGGCGACGGTGCCAACCAGCACCCGACCCAGACAATGCTCGACTTGTACTCCATCTACAAGACACAGGGAACACTGGACAACCTGACCATCACCATGGTGGGCGACCTGAAATATGGCCGTACGGTGCACTCGCTGCTCGAAGCCATGCGCTTCTGGAATCCTAAATTCAACTTCGTGGCATGCGAAGAGCTGAAGATGCCCGCCAAGTACAAAAAGTTCTGTGATGAATTAGGCATCACGTATCGTGAGAGCGTAGACTTCTCACAAGAAATCATCAACGAGACCGACATTCTGTATATGACCCGCGTGCAACGCGAGCGCTTCACCGACCTGATGGAATATGAGCGCACCAAGAGTCTGTACACACTCCACAATGCGATGCTTGCCGACAGTAAGCCTAACTTGAGAGTACTCCACCCACTGCCTCGTGTGACCGAAATCAGCCAGGACGTGGACGACAACCCCAAGGCCTACTACTTCCAGCAAGCCAAGAACGGTCTCTTCGCCCGTCAAGCCATCATTTGCCGCGCACTGGGCATTGACTAAAACTCCACAATCATTCACACATTAATCACCAAGCAATTATGGAAAAACGAAATAAGAAAGAACTTGCCGTAGCCGCACTGAAAAACGGCACAGTGATTGACCACATTCCATCGGAGTCTCTGTTCAAGGTCGTGGACTTGCTCGACCTCAAGTCGCTCAATGTGAGCGTCACTATCGGCTTCAACCTGGATAGCGCCCTGATGGGCAAGAAGAGCATCATTAAGATTGCCGACACCTTCTATCCCGAGGACGTGCTGAACCGCATCGCCCTGATTGCGCCTCACGCCGTGATCAACATCATCAAGGACTATGATGTGGTTGAGAAACACGCCGTGACGCTGCCCGACGAACTGATTGACATTGTGAAGTGCAGTAACCCCAAGTGCATTTCGAACAACGAACCCATGCGCACCCGCTTCCATGTGATTGACCGCAAGAACGTGGTGCTGCGCTGCCACCACTGCGAGTGCACCATCTATCAGCAAGAAGTAACGCTCAAGTAATATCGATTCTACTCACATAATCGCAACGATATGAAGCAGTGCTGGCGACCAGGAACCATGATTTATCCCTTGCCGGCACTGCTCGTGTCGTGCGGGGCAAATCCCGAAGAATATAACGTGCTGACCGCGGCATGGACAGGAACCATCTGTTCCGACCCGCCCATGTGCTATGTGTCCATTCGCAAAGAGCGGCACAGCCATGCCATCATAGAGCGCAACATGGCATTCACCCTCAACCTCACTACCGAGCGGCTGGCGCGTGCCACCGACTGGTGCGGCGTGCGCTCTGGCCGTGACTACGACAAGTTTCGCGAGATGGGCCTCACGCCCGTCAAGGGCATTCAAGTGGCAGCCCCCTACATCGAGGAGTCGCCCATGAGTATTGAGTGCTGCGTGCGCGACATCATGCGTTTGGGCACGCACGATATGTTCATTGCCGAGGTGATGAACGTGATAGCTGACGATGCCTATCTTGATGCCGAAACGGGCAAGTTCGACATGGAACGCGCAGGCCTTATCACCTATTGCCATGGCCAGTATTACACCCTGGGCAAACGTCTGGGACACTTCGGGTGGACTGTTAAGAAAAAATAAACCCATGAAAAAAAGCGACTATCTCAAAAATAATCACTACCTTAGCGGTCGCATTTTCAAAACTAACCTGAAATAACCTTTTAAAGACATTTATCTATATGCAAAGAGACATTGAAATTTTCAACATCATTGAGAAAGAACACAACCGTCAGTTACACGGCATCGAGCTCATCGCCAGCGAGAACTTCGTGAGCGAACAAGTGATGCAAGCCATGGGCAGCTGCTTGACCAACAAGTATGCCGAGGGTTATCCCGGACACCGCTACTATGGCGGTTGCCAGTGCGTAGATGAGAGCGAAAACCTCGCCATCGAGCGCATCAAGAAACTCTTCGGAGCCGAGTATGCCAACGTGCAGCCTCACAGTGGCGCACAGGCCAACATGGCCGTCTTCCTGGCTTGCTTGAAACCCGGCGACAAATTCATGGGTCTGAACCTGTCAATGGGCGGACACCTGTCACACGGTAGCCCGGTGAACTTCTCGGGTCTGAACTACACCCAGTGCGAATATAACGTGACCGCCGACACCAACCTCGTGGACTACGACATGATGGAAGAGGTGGCTCGCCGCGAGCGTCCCAAGCTGATCGTGGGTGGCGCCAGTGCCTATAGCCGCGAATGGGACTACGCACGCATGCGCAAGATTGCTGACGAAGTGGGCGCCATCTTTATGGTCGACATGGCTCACCCCGCCGGCCTCATCGCTGCAGGTTTGCTCGAGAACCCCTTGAAATATGCTCACATCGTGACCAGTACCACCCACAAGACCCTGCGTGGTCCTCGTGGCGGTATCATTCTCATTGGCAAGGACTTTGACAATCCTTGGGGCAAGACAACCAAGAAGGGCGTGATTCGCAAGATGTCGTCGCTCATCGATAGCGCCGTGTTCCCCGGCGTGCAGGGCGGCCCGCTCGAGCATGTCATCGCTGCTAAGGCTGTTGCCTTTGGCGAGGCTCTCCAGCCCGAATTCAAGGACTATGCACTCCAGGTGAAGAAGAATGCTGCCGTTATGGCACAGGCTCTCATTGACAAGGGTTACAAGATTTGCTCAGGTGGCACCGACAACCACTGCATCCTCATCGACCTCCGCACCAAGTTCCCCGAACTGACCGGTAAGGTTGCCGAGAACGCGCTCGTTGCTGCCGACATCACCGTGAACAAGAACATGGTGCCCTACGATGATCGTAGCGCCTTCCAGACCAGCGGTCTGCGTGTGGGTACTCCCGCCATCACCACCCGTGGTGCCAAGGAAGAACTCATGCCCGAAATCGTTGAACTGATGGACACCGTTCTCCAGAACCCCGAGAGCGAGGCCAACATCGCCGCTGTCCGTGCAAAAGTCAACGACATCATGAAAGATTATCCCATGTTCGCCTGGTAATACACCGGCAACATTCAATTTGTCGAGCACCCGTTGCCCGACAACATTCTCACAAAACCGTTCTGCGAATTCTCGTGGAACGGTTTTTTTCTACCAAATTCGGTAATCAGAATTTTTGTAGTTCAATTTATTTTGATGATGACTCGGATAATTCGCTTATTTTCATTATATTTGCATTTTCATGCATGATTCAACAACACTATAATAATGAAAAAATTTATTCTGACCCTTAGTATGGCACTGCTTGCAGCTGGCTTGCTGCAAGCGGCTCAAGTGAGTGAAAACGCGGCCCGCACCATCGCCGCACAGTTCATGTTGCAACGGGGCATGGGCAACATTGCCCAAGCGCAGCCCATCAAGGCTCCACGCAGCAACGCTACAACCGCACAAGCCCCGGCAGCCTACTATGTGTTCAACGCACAACAGGCCAAGGGTTTTGTCATTGTGAGCGGAGACGACCGCACCGAACAAGTATTGGGCTACAGCGACCGGGGCTCATTCGACCCTAGCACCGTGCCTCCCGGCATGCAGGACATGCTTGACAGCTATGCCGAGGAAATATCCTCGCTCAGTAGCGATTATACCCCGGCCCAAGTAGCACCCAAAGCCGAAAAAGCGGCCGTGCAACCACTGACCACAAGCCAATGGGGACAAGACGCTCCTTTCTATTTTCAATGTCCGAAAGTGAACAACGACTATTGCGTGACAGGATGCACTGCCACCGCTATGGCGCAAATCATGTACTACCACAAGTGGCCTACATCGACCAGCGTCGCCATCCCTGCCTACACATCAGCCGCTATCAACCAGAACCTGAGTCAGCTCCCCGCCACTTCGTTCGACTGGAGTTCTATGGTTAACTACTACAATAGTAACGAAACATCGACCACCAACACCGCCAACGCCGCTGTGGCTAAACTCATGCGCTACTGTGGGCAGGCCGTGCAAATGGACTATGGCGTTAATGGCTCGAGTGGCCATGACGGCTGTGAAGTATTTACCGACTTTTTCAAATTCAGCACAAAAGCACGCCAAATGTTTCGTTGTGATTATAACTACACCACTTGGGAGAACGCCATTCTCAACGAACTCAACAACAAGCGCCCCGTCTTGCATGCGGGTTTCAAGCACAAAGGTGGGCACGCTTTCATCGTCGACGGATATGACGGGAAGGGATATTATCACTATAACTGGGGTTGGTATGGCAGCTACGACGGCTATTTCCTGCTTTCGGCTCTCTACCCGCAAGGTGGCGGCACCGGTAGCATTCAGGGCAACAACGGCTATAATATGCATCAACGCATCATCATCGGCCTCCAACCCAACACGACGTCCACCAGCGAGTTCAACTCTGTGACCGAATGCTATAGCCTGAGTGTCGAGAAGACCACCTACACCCGCAGCAGCTCAAACGACGCATTTACAATCAATGTAACGGCCAACCATTACAACCATTCTCCCGTGGCACGCACTTACGATTTGGGATGGGGTGTATACACCTACGACGGTTATACTCAAAAACAGTATTATTCCAACTTTACCAACCAATCTTTTAATGCCATGGAATATAAAGCGTTCAACAGGTCTATTAACTTCGGCAAAGACTTGCCCAACGGAACCTACTATCTGCGACCCATCAGCAAGCAGAGCAGCAACCACACCTGGTTCCCGTCGCACTACTCCGGTTGCAATTTCATCAAGGCGGTTATCAACGGCAACACGCTCACACTCACCGTCTCAAAAACCGGAGCAACCAACGGTGTGACTGCTTCTATCAACTCCTATGGCCTCATCAAGAAAATCAATCGACCTCTCCAGGTGAGGCTTTTCGTCACCAACCACATCTTCAATGACGACATTCCTTTCTACTTGTGGGCTAACAACGTTCTGGTTGGTGCCAACTCCCTCTATCTCCCAAATGGCTCAAGCGGAGCTGTCTCTATTGAGTACATCCCCACAGCCACAGGCACTAACACGCTCAAGGTCACTGCCGATAGTAAAGGCGAGAACGTGTACTGCACCGGTTCGGTCAACGTCGAGGCGCTTTCGGCTGCCGCCCTCACGGCAACCTACTCGGTCACGGGTGTCTATGACGGAGACAAGTTGTCAGGCACCACTTTCCCGCTTGTGGTTACCATCAAGAATAACAAGTCTACTGCCTACAATGACTATATCTTGGTGAAATTCTACAAGCAAATAGGCAACACTAATAACTATAGCTTCTTGAAAAGTATGATGAAAGGCATTAACCTTTCAGGTAACGCTTCCACCACGCAATACTTCACTTGCCCCAACCTTGAACCTGCCAGATACATGGCCGTCATCTACTATTATGACCAGAATAATACCGTCCAAGCGGTCAAGACCACTTCATACCAAGTTGTGGGCAGTACCGGCCTCAGAGGTGACGTGAATGGCGACGGTGCAGTAAATGTGAGCGATGTGACTACGCTGGTGAACATGATTCTGGGCACCGAGACCATGAACAAGACCCGTGCCGACGTTGACAACAACGGCAGCGTCAATGTTTCTGATGTCACTGCCTTGATCAACCTCATCCTCGGTTCACACTAATGTGAAGTTTCAGTTATAAGCATAACTGCAATAACAAAATCCCTCCCGCCATCATGGCAGGAGGGATTTGTATTATATAATGTGTGTGAGAATTTAACCCTGGTTCTTTGCGTCGACATCGCTAATGCCGGCAATCTCAGGATCGATGAGGATTCGACCGCAATATTCGCACACGATAATCTTCTTGTGGAGCTTGATTTCCATTTGGCGCTGCGCGGGAATGCGGTTAAAGCAACCACCGCAGGCATTACGCTGCACATAAACCACGCCCAAACCGTTGCGGGCATTCTTGCGAATGCGCTTGAAGGCGGTGAGCAGGCGAGTGTCGTCCATCTTACCCTCGATTCTCTTGGCTTTCTCACGAAGTTTCTCCTCGTCCTGACGGGTTTCCGAAACGATTTCGTCAAGCTCGCCCTTTTTCTCGGCAAGCACATGCTCACTGTCGGCAAGTTGCTCTTGTGCGCCCTGCACGTCCACTTTCAGAGTCTCGATGTGACGGGTAGCCTCATTGATTTTCTTCTCGGCAAGTTCAATGTTGAGATGCTGATACTCAATCTCCTTGAGCAAATAATCATACTCACGATTATTGCGCACATTGTCTTGATCCTTGGTATACTTGTCGATGAGATCGGAAGCCTGATCGATGGCTTTGTTCTGATTCTTAATGTTAGTCTCCAGGTCTTCAATTTGCGAGTTATAATTGTTCACGCGAGTCTGGAGTCCTTCAATCTCGTCTTCGAGGTCCTGCACTTCCAGCGGCAGTTCACCACGCAACGTCTTAATACGGTCAACTTCAGAGAGAATGGTCTGTAATTGATAGAGCAGTTTCAGACGCTCTTCAACGGTGAGTTCTTTGTCTTGTTTTGTAGCCATTGTTACAAATATTTAATTTGATTTTTTTCAGATTTAGCAAAATCAACTGCAAAGGTAGGATTTTTTTTCATAATTATCTCATAAAAAATCTCTTTTGTGAAATGTTCGCTCTCATAATGTCCTATATCGGCCAAAATTATGCGATTTTCATAGCCCATGAAGTCGTGATACTTCATGTCGCCGGTAATGAAGACATCGGCACGTAGTTCCAGGGCTTTTTTCATGAGAAAGGCCCCTGCCCCACCACACAAGGCGATGCGACTCACCTGCCGGTCGGTATCGCCGCTGTAGCGCACGGCAGCCACCTCAAACACCTCCTTCACACGCTTCAGGAACGGAATCGCATCGATGGGGTCAACCTCACCTATCACGCCCAAGCCGCTGGGAGCATCGTAGCCCGCGTGCGGCGGCTGAGACTCCAGCACCTGCACATTGCGCATGCCCAGTTTCTGGGCTATCTTGAAGTTGACTCCCCCTTGCGCACTGTCCATGTTGGTGTGGGCGGCATAGATGGAGATGTCGTTCTTGATGGCCCGAGTCACGATGCGCTCTATGTAACTGTTGCCCACTATCTTCTTGAGTCCATGAAAGATGAGCGGGTGGTGCGAGATAATGAGGTTAGCGCCGCGCTCTATCGCCTCATCAAGGGTATCTTCACGCACGTCGGTGCACAGCAGCACGCCGGTAACCTCGGCTTCGGGGTTACCCACTTGCATGCCGGCATTGTCGTAGTCCTCTTGCAGACTGAGCGGAGCAAACGCCTCAATGGCCTGAGTGATTTCGCTGATTTTCATGAGTGGTGTAGTTTACTTGCCGAGCGCTTTCACACGGGCTTCGTCAACATTGAGATAGAGCTCGTCGAGCTGAGCCTGCGCAATGGGGCTGGGAGCGTCGAGCATCACATCGCGGCCGCTGTTGTTCTTCGGGAAGGCGATGCAGTCGCGAATGCTGTCGAGGCCTGCCATGATCGACACGAAACGGTCGAACCCAAAGGCGAGACCTGCATGAGGAGGCGCACCAAACTTGAAGGCATTGATCAGGAAGCCAAACTGTGCCATGGCCTGCTCGGGGGTGAAGCCCAAAATCTTGAACATCTTGGCCTGCAGTTCGCCGTCATGGATACGAAGGCTACCACCGCCCACCTCAATGCCGTTGCACACAAAGTCGTAGGCCTTGGCGCGTACCTGCTCGGGATGCGTGTCGAGCAGCGGAATGTCGTCGGGATTGGGCATGGTGAAGGGGTGATGAGTGGCCATGAGGCGCTGTTCCTCATCGCTCCACTCAAAGAGCGGGAAGTCGACAATCCACAGGCACTCGAATTTGTCCTTGTCGCGCAGGCCCAGACGCTCGCCCATCTCCAGACGCAGTGAGCACAGCTGCACGCGGGTCTTGTTGGCATTGTCGCCGCTCAAGATGAGCACCAAGTCGCCATCGTTGGCACCCATGGCCTGCTTGAGTTCGAGCAAGTCGTTCTGATCATAGAATTTGTCGACACTACTCTTGATGGTGCCGTCGGCGTTGTATTTCACATACACCAGGCCTTTGGCGCCCACTTGCGGACGCTTCACAAAGTCGGTGAGTTGGTCGAGTTGCTTGCGGGTGTAATCGGCGCAACCGGGCACGCAAATGCCGCCAATGTAAGCCGCATCGTCGAACACCGAGAATTTGCCTTTCTTCATCACATCCATCACTTCCACAAAGGTCATGCCGAAGCGTAGGTCGGGCTTGTCGCTACCGTACAGGCGCATAGCCTCGTGCCAGGTCATCTGCTGCAGTTTGGCAGGCAGTTCCACGCCGCGCACTTCCTTGAACAGGTGACGAGCGAGGTCCTCGAAGATTTCAATCACATCTTCCTGGTCCACGAAGCTCATCTCGCAGTCAATCTGCGTGAACTCGGGCTGACGGTCGGCACGCAGGTCCTCGTCGCGGAAGCACTTGGCAATCTGGAAGTAGCGGTCAAAACCGGCTACCATGAGCAGCTGTTTGAGCGTTTGAGGACTCTGGGGCAGTGCATAGAACTGGCCGGGATTCATGCGCGAAGGCACCACAAAGTCGCGAGCGCCCTCGGGCGTTGAACCGATGAGAATGGGGGTTTCAACCTCAATAAAGTCTTTAGCGTCAAGGAAGTTGCGCACCAGGATGGCCATATTGTGACGCAACTCCAGGTTGCGGCGCACCACACTGCGACGCAGGTCCAAATAGCGATATTTCATGCGCAGGTCATCGCCGCCATCGCTCACATCCTCGATGGTGAACGGCGGGGTGATGCTGGGACTGAGCACCGTGAGCTCGCTGGCGATAATCTCAATATCGCCGGTGGGCATTTTAGCATTCTTGTTCGAACGCTCGGCCACTTGACCTTTAATTTGAATCACAAATTCGCGACCCAACTGATTAGCCTTTTCACACAAGGCTGCGTCAACCTCGTTGTTAAACACAATTTGAGTAATACCGTAGCGGTCGCGCAGGTCCACAAAGGTCATACCGCCCATTTTACGGGTGCGCTGCACCCATCCGGCGAGCGTAACAATCTCGCCAACATTGCTCATGCGGAGTTCGCCGCAAGTCTTCGTTCTGTACATGGTTTTTATGTTTTTATGTTTCGTAATATTCCGGTTGTTTTGATTTTAACCCACAAAATTAATACTTTTAGCGCACTTTATCCACCTTGCAACGTTAAAAACTTCATTTTTTCATGATTAATTTGCCATATTTGAAAAATAGTACTACCTTTGCAACGCATTTTCAGCGACAACGCTCGTTCAAAGTGCTATAACAACACAATTCGGGGTGTAGCGCAGTTGGTTAGCGCGCCTGCTTTGGGAGCAGGAGGTCACAAGTTCGAATCCTGTTACCCCGACCGCAAGCAAGTGACTGAATTTCAGCCACTTGCTTTGTTTTTTTTCGTTTTTCAAAAGATAGAATCAGTAGCTGAATCGCTTCCCGTTCCACTTGAGTGTCTTCTTGGTCGTCTGCCCGTTTTTAAGGAACTTGGTCACAGTGATGTTCTTGCCCGTGCGCGGCAGAGCATAGGCACTCCAGTAGTCAATCTCAAAACCCGGCGGGTCACAGAGGGTCATCTTCTTGGTCGCATTATTGTAACGGCAAAATGTCATGCCGGTTGTCTCGGTGGACAAGGGCTCATCGTCCACAATCGAAGCCATATTATTGAAGGCAAACAGCTTGTGCTTGCCATCGGCCTCGTTCCAGTAGCACATCTCCATTCGGGTTACCCCTGTATCGTGTTTGTACTCATACAGGATGTAGCCGTTTTTCTCATCTACTACAAATGTCACATCGTCATCATATTGAGGCAAGCCGTTGCGATACTGAATCAGCGCTTGCAAAATGGCGTTCGACGGCTTGTCGCCAGGTTCGTTGGGGTCGTCCATGAAGTTGCAGTAGGCCCATGCCATGTCGGTGATGGTGGGTTTCGCGCCTTTATAGTTCACTTTGAAACTGAATTGCGCCATCATGGCCAGCATGTAGCTGGCAAAAAGCATTGCCAATGATATCCTTTTCATAATCAATCCGTTTTTTAATGGAACATTCTATCCGCAAATATACACATTTATTTCATCTAATCAAACCCATACCACAAAAAAGCTCGCCAAATCCAAACTTAGCGAGCCTTTATCTCTAATTATGGTCTGAACTTCAGAAACGATATCCGACAGCTAACTGAATGTTGCCATTCTTCACATCATAATGTTCTCCAATCACTTTTGTCATTCCCATCGTGTAACGGCCTTGAACAAACACTCGGTCGGTGAAATTATAGGTTGCACCCAGGCCCAGGCCAAAATCAACGCTTTTCGCACCGGCAACTTCTCTGGTATATGTTTTATCTTGTTTAGATTTAGTAGTGGCCTTGCTGTAAACGCTAAAACCAATCTGAGGGCCAAAGTCTATGCTCAATTTGGGAGTGGCATAAATCTTCATCATTACAGGCACATTGATGTAGTTAAAATGGAAAAACAAATCTGTATCTGAAGAGGCTCCATCATAAAAAACAGATGCAACCATTTTCCCGCCTTGAGCAGCAAACACTACTTCAGGAGCAAGTGAGAACTTGTCGGTGAAACGATATTCAAGAAACATGCCTGCCTGGTAATTGAATTGCATGCCGTGATGCAAGTCCTTGCCCCAAAAATTTGTCAAATCCATACCCACTTTGGGACCAAAGGTGAGTTGTTTTTGTGCCATCGCTGCGCCGGTGGCTAAAATCATGCACATGAGTGCTGCAAAAAACTTTTTCATTGTCTAATGATTTTTAGTTTGTTTTTATTGTTCAATCCTTAATAGTCTCGCCATTTATCAGCACAAAAATAGGTAAAATCTTTTAACAAAGCAAATTCATGATTTCAAAAAGGTTGAGCAAGCCCCATTTACACCTTTTTAAGATTTTTGCTCCACAGTCTTTGTGTTGCACATTTTTGCATAATTCACTAATTTTGCACAAACGAAAGAAATAATTATAATAATAACTTATAACATTTAAATACACACAATGAAAAAGATATGCTGGATGGTAGTCGCCATCATGACGGTTGCGTTGAGCATGAATGCTCAAGACAACACTGTGCAACCTTATTTTGAACTCAATCAACTCCCCAAACTCATCAACATCATGCCTGCTCCGCCGGCTTTCGACAGCCCTGAATTCTCCTACGATGTGGTGCGCTACGGCTGGGGCAAAGAGCAGCGGCTCGACCCCGAACGGGTGGCTCAAGCCATTGCCGATGCCGAGTGGGACGACCATGCCAAACTCTACGGCCTGTGGCAAGAAGCTTTCGGTCTGCAGATTACCGAGACCGAAACGCCCGAAATATGGAAACTGCTGGAAACCAGCCTTGCCACTACCGACCCCATGCGCAAAGAGACCAAGGAATTCTACCACCGTCAGCGCCCCTTTGAGCGCTACAACGATGCCATGCCCTCGCACGAGGAGGCATCACTGCAGGGCGAAGGCAGTTATCCCAGCGGACACAGCCTGCGCGGGTGGGGAATCTCGCTGTTGCTGGCACAAATTGCTCCGGAACGTGCCGAACAGATTTTCACACGCGGATGGGACTACTGCAACAGCCGCGTGATTGTGGGTGCTCACTGGCAGAGCGATGTCGACAACAGCCGCACCGCTGCCAGCATTGGTTTCTGCGCCCTGCAGGGAAGCGAGGAATTCATTGCACAGATGAAGAAGGCTCAAAACGAGTACAAGGAAAAAACAGGCCAGACCGGCATCAGTGCTGTTACGGTTGATGCCGTAGCTCATCCGGAGGGCGCATACAACCTGCTGGGACAGCCTGTAACCTCCAACTATCATGGCGTTATGATTGAAAATGGCAAGAAAACAATGAGATAATTGCCGTTTCGTTGCAAAGTTGGTCATTTATTGCGGGAAAATGTGTAACTTCGCAACTTGAAATACCCAATTGCCAATACAACTAACAACCAATAATAATTAATTTATGAGTGACGAAACAATGAAAACTCAGGCCGAAGCGCCTGAAATGCAGCAAGAAGAGATTCAGCTGCCCGAAAATGCGTTTCGCGAACTGAAACCCGGTGAAAAGTATGTCCCCATACTGAAACCGGACCGCAACTACCCCGAGGTAACACCCTACTCGGTGTCGATGGGCCTTATCATGGCGGTCATTTTCAGTGCCGCCGCTGCCTATCTGGGTCTGAAAGTGGGCCAGGTGTTTGAGGCGGCGATTCCCATCGCCATTATCGCGGCAGGTATCGCGGGCGTGACAAAACGCAAGAACTCGCTGGGCGAGAATGTGATTATCCAGTCAATTGGCGCAGCCAGCGGCATTGTGGTGGCTGGTGCCATTTTCACGCTACCGGCTCTCTACATCCTGCAACAGAAGTACCCCGAGATGACGGTCAACTTCCTTGAGGTGTTCCTCAGCTCGTTGCTGGGCGGTATTCTTGGTATTTTGTTCTTCATCCCCTTCCGCAAGTACTTCGTGAAAGAGAAACACGGCGACTTCCCCTTCCCCGAAGCAACAGCCACCACACAGGTGCTGGTGCAGGGCCAAAAGGGTGGCGACCAAGCCAAGCCATTGCTCATTGCCGGTCTCGTGGGCGGTCTCTACGACTTCCTGATGAGTTCGTTCGGATGGTGGAAAGAGGTTATCTCAACCACTGCCATCCCTGCCATGCAGAACTTTGCCGACCAAACCAAGTATGTGTTCAAAGTGAATGTGAGTGCTGCAACCTTAGGCCTCGGTTTCATCATTGGCCTGAAGTACAGCTTCATCATCTTTGCCGGTAGCGCGTTCATTTGGTGGGTCATTGTTCCCCTGTTTGCCGCGGTGAGTCCCGAAATGGCGGCGATGGACACCGACACCATTTTCAAGGACTTTGCCCGCTCAATAGGTATTGGCGGTATCGCCATGAGTGGTATCATTGGCATTATCAAATCGTGGGGCGTGATTAAGAACGCCGTGGGCCTTGCCGGCAAGTCGTTCAAGAAAGGCGGCACTGTTGAGAAAGAGGAACGCACACAGCGCGACATCCCCATGAAGGCGCTGGTGTTTGCCCTTTGCGCAGCTCTGGTGGTCACCTTTGTATTCTTCTGGATTGGCGTGATTCACAACCTGCCACAAGCCATCGTGGCGTTCATCGTGGTGGTGGTTATCGCATTCTTGTTCACCACTGTTGCAGCCAACGCTATCGCAATTGTAGGTAGCAACCCTGTGAGCGGTATGACGCTCATGACACTGATTATCGCATCGGGTATCTTTGTTGCCATTGGCCTGAAAGGCTGGCAAGGCATTGTCGCAGCCATGATCATTGGCGGTGTGGTTTGTACAGCACTGTCGATGGCGGGCGGCATGGTGACCGATATGAAGATCGGTTACTGGATTGGTACCACTCCTGCCAAGCAGCAGGTGTGGAAGATGCTCGGCACCGTGCTCTCGGCAGCCACCGTGGGCGGTGTGATGATTATCTTGAACAAGACCTACGGTTTCTATGAAGGCGCCGTTCCCGGTGAAGCTCCACTGGTAGCGCCTCAGGCCAACGCCATGGCTGCTGTTATCGACCCGTTGATGACCGGTGGCGAAACACCCTGGATGCTCTACATTTGCGGTGCCATCCTCGCATGCCTGCTCAACTGGCTCAAGGTGCCCGCACTGCCCTTCTCGCTGGGTATGTTCATTCCGTTCCAGCTGAATACCCCGCTGCTCATTGGCGGTATCGTCAGTTGGTTTGTCAGCACACGCAGCAAAGACGAGCGCCTCAACAAGGCTCGCATGGACAAGGGCACGCTCATTGCCAGCGGTTTCATTGCCGGTGGTGCCTTGATGGGCGTGGTGAGTGCAGCCATGAAGTTTGGTGGATTCAAGTACGAGAGCCCGCTGAGCGACGGCCTGTCGAGCGGTTTGGGCTTGATTATGTACATCGCGTTGATTATCTACTTTGCAGTGAGCTGCCTCAAAGCCAAGAAAGACAGCTAACCCCGCAAAAACGACTCCAACACAAGTCGAAAACGATTCTAACACAAGCAACAAAGGCTGACTTTGTGCTCTAACTCAAGTTTCTAAAGGGGCAGGTTCCCTTTAGAAACTTGAATTAATAATAATACAGAAAGTCACATTGCAAAAAATCAATATTCAGTGAGCATGAATGCCATGTAAAGTGGAAGGGTCAGCACCGAATTGTTGTAGCCTATATTGTAGTCTCCCAATTTAATGGCATGATTCACATGATAATGCTCGGGATGATTGAGAACCGTCCTCAGTGACTTGGCATTGCCAGTATTAGCCTTACACTCCAGTGGCCAACATTCTCCCTTATATCGCATGACAAAGTCAATTTCCAAACCGCTATTTTTCTTGAAATAGTACAGCTTTCGACCCATCTTGCCTAAAATGTCGGCAATCAGGTTTTCAAAGATAGCTCCTTTGAAAGCGAATAGATTGCCTTGCATAATGCTCCATGCAGTACCTTGTTCAAACATTGACACAAGTAGCCCGATATCGGCCATATAGACTTTGAATGTATCCTTTATAGCATTACCATCAAGAGGCAATTCGGTGATATTCAAATTATAGCATCGCCTAATGATACCGGCCTCTTCTATCCATTGCAGACTACCACGGAACTGATTGGCGCGAGCGTTTTTGCGGATAAGTGAATAGGTAAACTTCTTGTTCTCGCGAGCCAGCTGAGTAGGTATCGACTCAAAGCACTCACGAATGAGCGGTTTGCTATGACTTGGCGCATATTTTATCATATCGGTTTTATAGGCTTCTATAATGAAGCGTTGCAACTTTTGAACACGGTTCATGTCGTTAGTTTCCAAAAAGGTCGAAACAACCTCAGGCATTCCTCCAACTATCACATACTTCAGCAGCAATTCCCTCATGCGCTGATGAATAGCCTCATTGACCGGTTCTTGGCGTTCAAAACATCGTTGCAAATATTCAAAGTGCTCCGGCCGCACCTTGTTGGCCCACAACCACTCCTCAAAGTCCATGGGATACATGGTCACTATTTCTTCAAATCCCACAGGAATTGACGCATTGCTCCATTCTCCTACCGGTTTATAGCCACTAACACCAAGCAAGGACCCCGTGCTAATAACATCAAACCGGCCATCAAGTGCAAAAAATTTGAGCGATGCCCTGGCATTTGGGCAATCTTGAATTTCATCAAGAATAAGACATGTTTCGCCTGCTACAAATTGTGCGTCGGGAATCTTGATGGTGATATTAAGGGTGATGGTTGACACATCCAAATCTCCATCAAATAATTCTTTATAGTTGGGATGCTCATGAAAATCAATATAGATGATATGCTTATAATTTTCTTTAGCAAAAGCCAATACGCTACTTGTTTTTCCACACTGACGGCACCCCTTAATTACAAGTGGTTTGCGTTTGCTTTGAGACTTCCACTCAAGCAGCATTTTTTCAACTTTTCGTTTAAACATAATTATGAACCTATATATCAGAGTATTACGAAAGATTTTTACACTTTTTCAAGCGACTTTTCGAGGCAAAGTTACACTTTTTCAAGCGACTTTTCGGGTCAAAGTTACACTTTTTCAAGCGACTTTACAAGTAAAATTACACTTTTTCAAGCGACTTTTGTAAAATTTCTGATGCAGTTTGAGAAAGGTTTTAGGAAATGTGGCTGGAGTGAAGAAAAAAAGTTGTAAATTTGTAGGTTGAAAACAAGTGAAAGACGAAGAACTATGAACGGCGTAGGCAAATTATATTTCCGCTACGGAACCATGGGGTCGGCCAAGACGGCAATGCTGCTCACTCAGGCCTATAACTTTGAGGAGCGCGGCATGAACTACTTGTGCATGAAGCCCATTATCGACAATCGCGAAAAGGAGAATGTGATACGCTCACGCATCGGCATTGAGCGGCGCTGCGAGTGGATTCACCCTGAGATGGACATCTACAAGTACCTCAGGGAGCAGTTTGAACACTCGCTGGTGGTAAAGGACTGGGTGCTAATTGACGAAGCGCAGTTCCTCACGGCCGATCAGGTTGACCAACTGGCCCGTGTGGTCGACGACTACGGGGTTAACGTGGTGTGCTACGGGCTGCGCACCGACTTCCAGTCGCACCTGTTCGAGGGTTCGCGCCGTTTGATGGAACTTGCCGACTCTATCGACGAAATCAAGTCAACCTGCTCGTGCGGCCGTAAGACTATCATCAACGCGCGCATCGATAGCCAGGGTAACATTGTGACCGACGGTAACCAGGTAGAAATAGGAGGCGATGACAAGTATGTGTCACTGTGCCGCCGTTGCTGGCGTAACCGCCGCATTGAGAGTGCGTCGCGCAACACGCTGAAGTTTGAAGCCGAGTAACGATTAAGAAAAATCTATACAGAATTATGGAAAAATCGAAAATAATACCGAAAGTAGACTATAAGGACATGATAATGATGATACTGGGCCTGGCGCTCATGTCGTTTGGCTATGCCGCATTCATCCTGCCTGAGAACATTGTAACAGGCGGCGTGGCCGGTATCTCGTCAATCATCTACTTTGCCACCAACCACGGCATCAATGTGGCTATCCCTAACTACTTGATCAACATCTTGCTGCTGGTAATCGCCTATCGCTCGGTGGGCAGAACCTTTGTGGTGCGCACAGTGATAGGTGCCACCATCTTCAACATCCTGCTAGGTTTCCTCACCCCGCTGTTCACCCACCCCATTGTCAACGGCCAGCCGTTTATGAGTGTCATTATCGGTGCGGTGTTCAGCGGTGTGGGCCTGGGCATCACTTACACGCACAACGGCAGTAGCGGCGGCACCGACGTGGTAGCCGCAATGGTGGCCAAGCACAGCAACGTGTCGTTCGGTCGCGTGATGATGTATTGCGACCTCATCATCATTTCCTCGTCATGGTTCCTGTTCCACAACATCGAGACCATGGTGTTCGGTTATGTCTATCTCATCATCTTCTCGATTGTGACCGATATGGTCATCAACAATCGCAACCAGGCCATGCAATTCCTCATCTTCAGCGAGAAGTGGAAAGAAATTGCCGATGAAATCAACACCGAGGCCCATCGCGGTTGCACAGTGCTTGATGGCATAGGATGGTACACCAAGCAGGAAGTGAAGATTGTGCTGGTGCTTTGCCGCCGCTTCGAGAGTGCCCATGTGCAGCGCATCATCAAGAGCGTGGACGACAAGGCCTTCATCTCAATGACGACTGCCAACAATGTGTATGGCACCGGCTTCGACAGCATGAAGATCCACACCCACAAGCAAAAACATGAGGCCGAAACAAAGGCGCTGAATGGTGAAGCGTCAATCAATCCTCCTACAACGCCTGAGGTTTGATCCCTTGATAAAGGAATGTATAAAAAATGCTTTTGAGCCGAATGACTCAAAAGCATTTTTTGTGTTGTGTTTGTGTGCGTGAATTATTCGCCGGGAGCGATAGCGCCGGTGGGGCAAGCCTCAGCGCAAGTGCCGCAATCGATGCAGGTATCGGGATCGATTGAATAGATGTCGCCTTCGCTGATTGCGCCGGTGGGGCAAACACTCTGGCAAGTTCCACATGCTACACAAGTGTCATTAATTACGTATGCCATTTCTCACAAAATTAAAAATTAATAATAGTAGTAAACTTGGGGGCAAAAGTAGTGAAATATTTTGAATAATCCCCACATTTTCGGTTTTTTTTCTAAAAAAATATTTTTGAGCCCTGCAAAAGAGCTATTTCAGCAGGCAGAATGTTGCTTCTTTCTTGATTTTTTTGTAATTTTGTGAAGCTATTTCGGCCCGTATTGGTCTTTAGACTTGTAAAAGGTAGAATGGATTAATGCTGAGGGCGGGGAATTGTAAGGAACTTTAAAAAGAATTGATGTAATCATATGACTGAAGACTGGAAAGCGAAACTGGGTGCTGCCTTTAACATGGAGGCGAGCGAGGAATCCACTGAAGCCGCAACTCCCGCACAGGAGCAACAGAGCGCGGTAGAGCAGCAAGGTGGACAAATGGTTAACGTGCTGCTGGACAAGAAGGGACGAAATGGGAAGAAAGCCACACTCATCGTCGACCTGAAATGCGACGAAGCCACGTTGAAGGAATTGGCCGCCACGCTGAAGAAACATTGCGGTGTGGGCGGATCGGCCCGCGGCGGCGAGATTCTGATTCAAGGTGACTTCAGAACCCAAGTAGTGGAGCAACTCAAGCAGATGGGCTTCAAAGCCCGCATTATATAATTAGATAAAAGTATGAATATGACCGACAACACCATTCAAGCAACCGCTTCACACAGTGCCTTGCAGGTGATTAAGGCCTCAGCGGGCTCCGGCAAGACTTATACACTTGCCAAGACCTACATTGAGCAATTGCTGTGGCGCACCGACCCCGAGACAGGCGCAAGCCACTTGCGCGTCAAGGAACGGAACTATCATGAGCACATCCTTGCCATCACGTTCACCAACAAGGCTACCGACGAGATGAAGCAACGCATCGTCAAGGAGCTCTACCTGCTGTGGAAGAGCGACAAGAGCGACTATCTGAAAGACTTCTTGAAGACACACGCTGAGAGCGAGCAGCAGATTCGTGAGGCGGCCGGCAAGGCATTGAAAGAGATTTTGTTCGGCTACGTTCACTTCCACGTAAGCACGATTGACTCGTTTTTCCAGACAGTGCTGCGCACGTTTGCCCGCGAACTGGATTGCGACTACGACTACGAGCTGCAAATCGACGAAGACTACGCCACTCGGTCGGCTGTCCACAGTTTCATGACAATGCTGGGCAAGCCGACGCAGAATGAGTATATTGACAAGTGGGTGAAGGACTTGATTAAAGAAGAAGTGGTAAACAAGGGCGACTGGGACTTCTTTGGAAAATCGGCATTCTCCCGGCTCATGGAGTTTGCCAAGACCATGAACAAGGAATCGTTCATCACTCATCGCGGGGAGTTGCTGGGCTATCTGGAACACAAGGGGCCGGGGCTGTCGGCCATCCAGCAATTCAAGAAAGCCCTTGTTGAGGCGGCACGTCGCAATCAAGATGCCTACGTAGGCAAGAGCGGCACAGGTTTATCGCCCGACGACTTCATAGCGTTGCTCAGCAGCCATGGCCTTAGCGTTGACGACATCAAGTCACGCAGCGCCTTGAATAGGCTACTTGAGGAGCGTGACCCTGAGGCAAAGCCTAACGATACGCTGATGAAGTATAGCGTTGATGACATAGGGAGCAAAGGGTTCAAGGCCGATGCAACTCTGAGCGCCTGCGAAGACGTGATTGCGTTTCGCGACAAGGTGATACAGGCCCACGGACGATGGAAAAACCTTGAGAAACTGGTGGACGACATTTGGCAGCTGGGCATGCTCGCCATCGTCGACCGGCATTTGGAGGAATTCAGAAAAGAGAACAACGCGCTGCTCATTTCAGACACTAACGAACTGATAGGCCGTGTGCTCGAAGCAGGAGTACCCTTCATGTACGAGCGTGTCGGCACTTGGCTGAACCACTTCATGATTGACGAGTTTCAGGACACAAGCCGCAAGCAGTACAAGAACTTCAAGCCCCTGCTTAAAGAAAGCCTCGGCGAAGGTTACAGCAACCTCATCATCGGCGACGAGAAACAGAGCATCTACCGATTCCGCAATAGCGACTCCGACCTGCTGCGCGTGGAACTCAGCAACGATTTCAAGGGTTACTACGATGATAGTCATCCCCTGGAAGTAAACTACCGCAGTTTTGAGAACATCGTCAAGTTCAACAACTTGTTCTTTGAACAACTGATCAAGGACTATGTGAGCCAAAACTCAAAATATGTGAAGCTTCAGGACACATACGCACACCTGAAGCAGAAATACAGCGGCAGCTACGACAAAACCGGCTTAAAAGGCTACGTGCGCGTAAACTTTGTTCATAAAAAGAAGAAACAAAGCGATGAAACCGACAAGGGCACGACATCGGGTTCAATAGAGAAGTTGCCACAATATTTGGTTGACCTGCATCAAAAACAAGGCATCCCCTATCGCGACATGCTCATTTTGGTCAATGTGCGGAAGGATGGGAACAAGGTGATTGAGCAGTTGCTTAAGCACAATCAAAACGCAGCACCCGGCGATGTTATCGATGTTATCTCAGGCGAATCGCTCCTGCTCAAGAACTCGCCCGCCGTGCGATTGGTGGTGAGCGTACTACGGCTGATTGACTCCACACTTTATGCTCCCAACGAAGACGATGCCGACGACCACATGGGCGACAGAAATACCGAACGGCAAGAGAGCTACCGACGTGCCAAGCGACTTGCCACTCAATATCAATATAAGGCACTACACAACTTTGTGAACCAACTCACCGACCATCAAGTCAAGGACTATGGCGAAGCGCTGGCACAAAGTTTTGAGAAATTCGCCAAAGACCGCGAACGGCCTGAAGAAGAGCAAATGAAACTGTTTGCCGACGAACTTGCCGACTTGCTTCCCGACCCTCAAAACGAGATGATGTGCCTCGTGACACTCGTTGAGAAAATCATCAACAAATATGTGCTTCAAGGCGACATCACGAATGCCGATGAGAGCGATAAAGAGCGCACGAAAAAAATCGCTGGCGAGAGCACGTTCTTGATGGCGTTCCAAAACTGTGTTTTGGAGTTCACGCAACAGCCGCGCTCCGGCGGAACCGTTCACGAGTTCCTGCGTTACTGGGACGACAAGAGCGATGTGCTGGCTGTGCCATCGACCGAGGCCGGTGAGGCAGTGAACGTGATGACCATTCATGCCGCCAAGGGACTGGAACGCAACTGCGTTATTATTCCATTCGCCAACTGGGACATGGTCAAACATGACAAACTTTCGTGGATTCCGCGCGAGGTGTGGATGAACGGCAACGACCCTGTAGAGGGCATAGGCAAGGACAACGAAGCAATTGTGCCGCCGCTCATCCCCGTGAGCAGCAATCTCCTTGAACTATTCAATCAATTCGATGACTACCATGCCGCCTCCACACAAGAGCATCTCATTGACAACATCAATAAGACCTATGTGGCATTCACTCGTCCAAGGCAGCACCTACACATATTCTATGACCTACAGAGGGAAAGCATCGATGTGCCTCAAAATGTGGGTGAATGGCTCTATTGCATCATGCCCAAGTTGCCCGAGGTCAAGTGCTATGCCCTAAATGAGACCAACAATGATCCCATGCCATGTGCCAACAACGACAAGAACTTGGCTTGCTGCGAACTGGGCGAATGTGAAGTAGGCTATCAAAAGCCGAATGACAACGACCAGGTTCCCGCCGCCGAGCACGATATGCCCCCTTACTTCGTCAAATCGGCGTTGCCGTTACTCAAGGTGCTACTGCCCAAAGACGAGACCACGCAGCAAATTGAAGGCACTCGGCTGCACCGTGTGTTCAGCATGATCGACCGGCCCGGCGATGAGGTTCAAGCGTTGCGCTATGCCCGACAGACGGGCATCGTGGATGGCGAGAACGCATGGACAAGCGAAATGTTGCAGCAAGTGTTTGACCGAATGTTCACCGACCCAAGAACCGCGCCGTGGTTCGACCCCGAGAACAAAGTGCTGAACGAGCGCACCATCATCAGCGCGACCCGACTGTCGTTTGACAAGCGACGTCCCGACCGCGTAGTGATGCGCCCCAACGGCGAGGTGCTGGTGATTGACTACAAATTCGGCCAAAAATACTCTCCGCAGGTCATCAAGAAAAACCGCAAGCAAGTGGCCGACTATGTGCGACTACTCAACAGCATGGGCCACATGCAAATCAGGGGGTTCCTGTGGTATGTCGCCAGCGACAGTGTGCTCGAGGTGTGACCGTCAAGTGCATAACACCAACCGGTCAATGCGCTCAAAACAAGCACTATTCCATCAAAAAATATTATCACTCGATGGAGTTTAACATTTTTCTTAAAGATAGATATCGCGAATTTCGGTAATATTCGTTATCTTTGCGATTTGATTTAGATTATTACAAGTATTTAGGTAAAGCATTAATTAAAAATATGTCAATTGATAAAATCATAGCAGAGGCAACGGCACAGGCCGTGCACAGCCTCTATGAGCTGGAGATGAGCCCTGACGCCATCACGCCACAAACAACGAAGAAGGAGTTTGAGGGCAACCTGACAATTGTTGTGTTCCCATTCCTAAAAGCGTCGCACAAGCGTCCTGAAGAGACCGCGCAAGAGATTGGTGACTATTTGGTGGCCAACTGCGAGGCCGTCGAGAAGTTTAATGTAATCAAGGGTTTCTTGAACATCACCATCAAGCCTAGTTTCTGGACCTCAGTACTGCTGCACATTGCCAGCGAGCCCAACTTTGGCATCAAACCCGTGACCGACGACAGCAAGCTGGTGATGGTTGAATACTCGTCACCTAACACCAACAAGCCGCTGCACTTGGGACATGTGCGCAACAACCTGCTGGGCTATAGCCTTGCCAAAATCCTGGAAGCCAACGGCAACAAAGTGGTGAAAACCAACATCGTGAACGACCGCGGCATTCACATCTGCAAGTCGATGCTCGCCTGGCTCAAGTGGGGCAATGGCGCCACTCCCGAGTCAACGGGCAAGAAAGGCGACCACTTGATTGGCGACTACTACGTGCTCTTTGACAAGCACTACAAAGCCGAACTGAAGCAGATTGCCGCCGACCGTGGCATCAGCGAAGAAGAGGCCGAAAAAGAGTCAACCCTGATGCACGAAGCACGCGAGATGCTCAAGAAGTGGGAGGCAGGCGACCCCGAAGTGCGCGCCCTGTGGCGCAAGATGAACGAGTGGGTGTATGCCGGCTTCGACGAGACCTACAAGCGCATGGGCGTGTCGTTTGACAAGATATACTATGAGAGCGAGACCTATCTTGAAGGTAAGGAAAAGGTGCTCGAAGGACTGGAGAAAGGCGTGTTCTACCGCAAGGACGACGGCTCGGTGTGGGCCGACCTGACCGCCGACGGGCTGGATCACAAACTGTTGCTGCGTAGCGACGGCACGTCGGTATACATGACGCAAGACATAGGCACCGCCAAGTTGCGCTACCAGGACTACCCCATCGATCAAATGATCTATGTGGTGGGCAACGAACAGAACTATCACTTCCAGGTACTGTCACTGCTGCTCGACAAGGTGGGCTTCAAGTGGGGCAAGGACCTGATTCACTTCTCCTATGGCATGGTGGAACTACCCAACGGCAAGATGAAGAGCCGCGAGGGTACCGTGGTTGATGCCGATGAGCTGATGGACGAGATGATTGACACCGCCCGCGCCATGAGCAACGAACCCGGTCGCCTGGTGGGTGTGCCCGAGGAGGAGAAGGAAGACGTGCTGCGCATGATTGGGTTAGGAGCCTTGAAATACTTCATCCTCAAGGTTGACCCGCGCAAGAACATGCTTTTCAATCCGCAAGAATCCATTGACTTCAACGGTAACACCGGTCCGTTTATTCAGTACACCCACGCGCGCATCCAGTCGTTGTTGCGCAAGTGCGACACTGCCGACCTCTCGACCGATGTGGCACAATACGAGCCCATTGAGAAAGAAGTGGAACTGGTGCAACGCCTTGCCGACTTTGAGTCAGTAGTGACCGAGGCCGGCAAGTCCTACAGCCCCGCGCTGATAGCCAACTATGTGTTTGAACTCGCCAAAGCCTATAACCAGTTCTACCACGACTGCTCTATCCTCAAGGAAGAGAACGGCATGGCCCGCGCATTCCGTCTGCAACTGAGTCGCATGGTGGCCACAGTCATCAAGCGCGGTTTCGGATTACTGGGCATCGAGGTGCCTGACCGCATGTAACATCGTGTCTGAAAAATTGGCACGCTAATTGCAGAACAAGAAGAAAACTTTCAAATTTTTACCGATATGAACGATTACAGTAATTTGAACAACTACAACGAGTACCAGAACAATGGTTACATGAGTAGCGCTACTGCCGAGAATGAACTGGCACTGAGCGCATTTGTCACCAAGGTCATGCAACAGGTCTATGTGCGCATGTTCCTGGGTCTGGTCGTTACCGCTGTGGCATCATGGCTCATGATTCAGAGTCCGAATGCCATGTACTGGTTTGCCACTAACAGCTGGGCATTCTGGGTACTGCTCATTGCCGAGATAGGTCTGGTGATTTATCTGTCGGCCCGCATCAACAAGATGAGTTCCACCACAGCCGCGGCACTATTCTTTGTCTACTCGGCGCTTAATGGTGTGGTACTATCACCCATTTTCCTGGTCTACACCGGTGCTTCAATCGCCAAGACTTTCTTCATCACCGCCGGCGTGTTTGGCGTGATGAGCGTCTATGGCTGGGTAACCAAGAAAGACCTGTCCAAGATGGGTTCCATTCTGATGATGTGCCTGCTGGGCCTCATCGTGGTTTCGGTGGTCAACATCTTCATGAAGAGCACTCAGCTCGATTGGATTATCTCCTTTGCCGGCGTGGCCATCTTCATTGGCTTGACCGCATGGGACACCCAGGCTATTAAGCAAATGGCTGCACAAAGCGACTACTCCAATGTGAGCAAGGTCGCCACCATGGGCGCGTTGAATCTCTATTTGGACTTCATCAACCTGTTCCTGTATCTGTTGCGCATCTTCGGCAGCCGCGACTAATGGTCTGACTATGCCTTAATTGGCTTAAACCCAATTCGGGCATAAATAGACCTTAAAAAAAACACATATAGTCGCCTAATGACCGATTTGGGTTAAAAAAATCAAGGATGAACCGTCGGTTTTGGCGGTTCATCTTCGTGTTTGAAAAAGTTTTTTTGCACTTTCACACAATAAAATTACGTTTTTAGAGTTATAAGCATAGAAACTAATTTTTTTTGACTAATGAAATCGACAAAAATCAAATCGATACTGGTCGCCGCCCTCGTGTCAACAAGCATGGCGGGTATGGCTCAAGACGACATTAAAGACAATGAGTTCAACCCCATCACCACCGGTGTGACATCGCTGGGCATCACCCCCGATGCGCGCGGTGCATCAATGGGCGACTTGGGTGCCGCTACTGAATCGGACTGTAACTCGCAGTTCTGGAACCCGTCGAAATATGCGTTTGCCTATAGCAGTGCGGGTGTCGCGCTGTCTTACACCCCCTGGTTGCGCAAGATTGTGAACGACATTTTCCTGGCCAACATTGCCGGTTACTGGAAAATAGGTAGCGGCGACAATCAGGCTTTGAGTGCGTCGATGCGCTACTTCTCGCTAGGCGAGATTCAGGCCACTGACGACGGCGGTAGCGCCATGGCAAGCATCAACCCATTTGAAATGGCGGTTGACGTGGGTTACTCACGCAAACTGAGCGAGAAGTTCTCAATGGGCGTTGTGCTGCGCTACATCTATAGCGACCTGGGCTATTCAGAGTATTCCTCGACCGAGCGCACCAAGGGAGCCTCGGCATTCTCAGCCGACATCTCGGGCTATTTCACCACCTATCCCGTCATTGGCCGCAACGAGTGCCAGTGGTCGCTGGGTTGGAACATCTCGAACATCGGTTCTAAAGTGTCGTATGACAACGGCGATAACCCCGCTTTCTTGCCTGCTAACCTGCGTCTGGGCACGGCATTCACTTTCCCGCTCGCCGACTATCACAACCTAACGCTGGCAGTAGATGCTAACAAGCTGCTTGTGCCTGTAAAACCCCGCTTGGCCGACTATGACAACCAGGAGGACTACGAGCAAGCGCTGCAGAATTGGAAAGACGAGTCATCGATTTCGGGTATCTTCAAGTCATTCCACGATGCCCCCGGCGGTTTCAAAGAAGAGCTGCGCGAGATCACGCTCTCAGTGGGTGCCGAGTATGCTTATAATCAGCAATTCTTCTTCCGTGCCGGTTACTTCCACGAGAACAAGTGGAAAGGCAACCGCAACTACTTCAGCCTGGGTGCCGGTTTCTCGCTCAACGTGCTCAAAATTGATGCGGCCTATATGATTGCTACGGCTCAGAACAGCCCGCTCGACCAGACGTTGCGCTTCACCCTGTCGTTTGACATGGAAGGCATTAAGGGCCTCTTTGGCAAGAAATAAACCGTGTTGCGCGGAGCCAGCCTCGCGCGATGCCAACGATTATAGAGCATAAGGTTCATGGTGCCCAGGCATTGGTGAAATCTTATGCTCACATTTTATTAAACCGGTATAAAAACAATTCTGATGACAAGAATAGGAATGGGATTTGATGTGCACCGCCTGGTGCCGGACCGCGACCTGTGGATGTGCGGAGTGAAGATTGACCATGAACTGGGGCTGCTGGGTCACAGCGATGCCGATGTAGGCATCCATGCCCTGTGCGATGCGCTGCTGGGTGCCGCCAACTTGCGCGACATTGGTTATCACTTCCCCGACACCGATCCCAAGTGGAAGGGTGCAGATAGTCGCAAATTGCTGGCGAAGGTGATGCAACTGCTTGCCGACCGGGGCTACACGCTGGGCAACTGCGACATCACCATCTGCGCCGAGCGCCCCAAGATGAATCCTCACATTCCTGCCATGAAACAACAACTGGCTGCTGCGATGGGCTGCGACGAAAGTCAGATTTCAATCAAGGCCACCACCACCGAGCGACTGGGCTTTACCGGCCGCGAAGAGGGCATCGCTGCCTACGCCGTCGCCCTCATCGAACACGCGTAATGATTCTTGCCGTGACATTTTTGTCGCGCGTGCCATGAATTTTCTACCGTTCCTTTTTGAACTTTGCAAATTATTGCTTATTTTTGTGATGTTTTAAAATAAAATAGCAATGAAAAACCAGATTATTTTACTCTTAATGATTCTGGGGCTTGCAGTTCAATGCCTGGCGCAAGAATTGAATCTCAAATGGGGCAAGCCCACCGCTGAGGAACTCTCCATGACAACTTATGAGCCGGATTCTGAGGCTAATGCCGTGATGCTTTGCCGAATCACCAATGCGAGAGTCGACTACATTAAAGACGGTTTCAAGGTCTTGTATGACGTGAAATGTCGCATCAAGGTGCTTAATGACGAGGGGAAGGAATGGGCTAACGTTATCGTGCCGTTCACCTATAACGGTCATATGTATGGACAATGCGAGTTGGTGACGAAAGTGAAAGCTACGGCTTTCAATTTGGAGAACGGGAAAACAGTCAAAACTAAAATGGATGACGAAATGGTGTTCTACGAAGACCTGAATAAACGCACTCGTCTGCTTAAGTTCACCGTGCCGCAAGTAAAACAAGGGACTGTGATCGAATATGAATATTCCATTCTCAGCGATTTCTTTTTTTCATTCAACGACTGGGTGGCCCAGTTCACGATTCCGGTGCGTTACACGCATTACAACTTAAGAATTCCTGAATATTTCAAATTTAATATCAACGAGACAGGTTTTGAGACACTTAGCTACAAGAGTGGCACCAATTCACGTCGGTTCATGCTTGATGCCAACAATGTTCTTGAGTGTATGGAGAACGTCTCGGAGTTCACTGGTGAAAATCTGCCGGCTCTCAAGAAAGAAAATTTCGTCTATAATCCGCAAGCCTATGCCACCAAGGTGGGAATTGAATTGAGCGAGATTGTGATTCCCGGCATCTTATACAAAAACTACTCAACCACTTGGGATGACATTGAAAAATTTCTCTTTAACGACGAGAACTTTGGTGGCCGATTGGGTAAGAATCCGTTCAAAAACGAGATGACCGACGCCGGGATTTATGACATTGCTGATGATGAGGAAAAGATTATAGCTATCTACAACTTGCTCAAGAGCCGTGTGAAGTGGAACGAGAAAATATCTCCCAAAGCTTCTGAATCACCCGGCAAAATTCTCAAAGAGGGGTCTGGAAACAATGCCGATATTAATTTCATACTCATCAATATGCTCAACGATGCCGGATTCACGGCGATGCCTGTGGTTTTGCGCACCCGGGACAGAGGCCTCTTACCTGTGGCTCACCCTACGCTCGACAACCTCACATGTGTAGTAGTGAGCGTAAGCAAAGACGACAAAACCTGGTATCTTGATGGCTCACACGACGAGCAATATCTTAATGATTTGCCCGAAGTGATGAATGTCACTTCGGCACGAGTCTTGCGCAAGAATCAGCCTGGCGAATGGGTCGACCTTACAAAAGCATGCATCAGCCGGAGCAATAGTTTAATTACGGGGACTTTACTGACCGATGGCTCTTTAGAGTTGTTGCGGCACACTAAACGTTACGGACGCAACGCGTCTAGATTCAGGCAAGAGTTTAAACAAGCCGCTGACAGTGCCGATTTTGTCTCCAAACTCGGTGAAGCTAAGGATGGTGAAGTCACAAAGTATCAAGTTGTGGGGCACAAGGGGTTCAACAAGAGTGTAGACGAAACAGTAGCGTTCAATATGCAATGCGGACAAATTGGTGATAAATACTTCTTTAAACCCACCATTTTTGGCCTTTTCTCTGAGCCGCCTTTCACTTCCCACGACCGCAAAATGCCCGTTGAGTTCCCATCAATTGAATCTAGAAACATAAACGTCAACATCACGCTTCCCGAGGGCTATGAGGTGGACGAATGTCCAAAACCGGTCAACATAAAAACGCCCGATGGCACCATGTCCTTTGTGCTCATGACCAAAGTCGACGGCCAAAATATTGTGACTCATTGCAAATTCAACATAGGCAAAACGCTTTTCACGCCACAAGAATATCAGCAACTCAAGGCCTTTTTCGATGAGGTTATCAAGCAGGCTGAAGAAGTGATTGTTATCAAAAAACAACAATAACTCATGAAATGTTTTTATTCTTTCATTGCTGCTTGTCTGCTGTGCTTACCCATAGCTCAGGCCGAGGCTAATTACGATGCCATTGTTCTGGAGTCAGCCACCAACGTGATGTGTGCCGACAAGCAAAAGGTTACTATCTCTGAAAAAAGAGTAATCACTATTCTTAACGAGAAGGGGAAAGACCAGGCTAAATTCTCGGTCTCATGCAGCAAATGGGAGAACTTGACGAACTTCACAGGCCTCGTGACCGACGAGCAAGGGAAGGTGATTCGTAAGATTAAGAAGAATGAGTTACAGCGCAACGAATTTGCGGTAGACCTGGCTAGCGACATCTTTAATTTGGAGTTTGACTACACACCACCGCGTTATCCCGTAACCGTCACCTACGAATGGACGACAGAAACCCGGAACGGAATCATCTTTTTCCCGCCTTTCGCCCCCCAACCCGACTACCGCACACTTGTTGAGCATGCCACCTATAGCCTAAGCGTTCCCCGGGACATGGGCTGTCATTACAAAGCTGTGAACACCAATGCGATGGTTGCCAGGCAGGAAACCGACAACGGAGAAATCGTTTTTTCTGCCGAAATGAACAACGTGCCACCCATCGAGACACTGCCTTATGTCCTTCCGGTTGTGGAACGCGTACCTGTCATATATTTCGCCCCCGACCGATTTTCATTCATGGGCTCGCAAGGCAGCCTCACGTCGTGGAATGAATTGGGTGATTGGCTGAACACTCTCATGGCTGACAGGGGACAATTGCCTAATGACTTTAAGGCTAAAATTCATGCCCTTACCGATACCTGTAAAACCGATAAGAGTAAACTTAACGTGTTATATCGTTTGCTCAAGGAGCATACACGATATGTGAGCATTCAGCTGGGCATTGGCGGCTTGCAGCCTTTCTCAGCTTCAGAAGTTGCCGAAAAAGGCTTCGGCGACTGCAAGGGGCTATCTAATTTCATGCGTGCTATGCTCAATGAGGTGGGCATCGAATCGAACTATACAATCATCAGCACAAACCGACAGAAGTTGTTCGAGGATTTTGTTTCTACAGGGCTTTGCAATCACGCTATTTTGCAGGTGCCCATGAAAGGTGACACCGTGTGGATTGAATGCACTAATCCCGCCCTTCCGTTGGGGTATGTTCATTCAAGTATTGCCGGGCACAATGCCATCGTCGTTACACCGCGCGGGGGCGAGTTCACAACGCTTCCCCAGTATGCTGACTCAGTGAATCTTCAGCGTTCGCTTATCAATATAACGCTCAATAGTGACAACTTAGCTGAAATCAGTCTTAAGCAATCATCAACTGCCCATCAATATCGTAACAAAGAGGCGCTCATCTTTGCCACCGAAAAGCAAAAAAATGACTGGTTGCTCAGCGAACTGGCCATTCCGCAATCGCGTATTAAATCCCTTGCGATAACTGATTGTAGCGAACCTTTCGTTAAAGCGCAAATCGATATTGATGCCGTGGTTACTAGCCCAAAATTCGCTAAAGTCTCGGGTTCTAGGATTTTCGTCCCGACGTCGTTGTTCCACAATGCTTTCACGCCGGTAACACCAAAAGCCAATAGAACCGACAGCGTTTTCATCTCTGTTGGATTCCAAGACGAAGAAATCATCAACATCAACATTCCCGAAGAATACGTCATTGAAGCTCTGCCTGGTGAGGTGAGTGTCGACCAATCATTCGCCTCGTTCTCTTTCAGTATCAAGAGAATCGGTTCGCAGGTCACTATTCACACCAAGTTACTCATGAAACGCGGCGTCTATCCCGCTGAATGCTATAGCAAGCTCTGTGAGTTTCAGAAGAAAGTAAAAAGTGCTTATCGCAATAGTTTGGTTCTTGTTAAGTCTTCTTGAATTCATTTCATGACCATTTTTGAGAATAATTAGGAGAATTAGAGTTTTTTGAATAACTTTGTGTGCTTAGTCAATTATCAGGCAAAAGAAATAAGGTAGACATGACAATAATACTGAAACAGATGAAAGGCGCGCTGTGTGCCGTAGCCTTATTGCTCACGAGCACTGTGGCAATGGGCGTCGAGATAAAAGACCTGTTCATGAATGAGCCCGGTGTGGTGTTTGAACTGCTGCCCGAGGCTACCCGCATCAGCATGGTGTCGTATTACGAGAACGAGCAGGATGTGTATGCCACTAACCGTGCCGGCAACAGTTCGCACATCATTGACTTGAAACCGCGCCACATGAGCATCGAGATGTCAGCCGGCCGCAAGGTGGAACTGGCGTTGCTGATTCAAGGCAAAGATAGCGCCATAATGGTCATTGAGCACTTCAGCATCCCCTACCCCGACGCTGTGGTAACTTTCTATGACACTCGCTGGAAACCGTTGAAAACCGACAAGCTGTTCAAGACACCCACGCTGGAGAGTTTCATCAAACCCGGAACGCCGGCACAGGTGTTGCGCGACATCACACAAAATGTGTCATTCCCGCTCATTGACTATGAGCTGAATGCCGACAATCTGAGCAGTATGACCGCACGGCAGCACTTGGCCGACTTCTACACCGCCACCGACTATGCGCGTTGGAAACCCTACCTCTATGAGACACTCAACTACACGATTACCGGAAAGAAAATCACCCTAACCCCACTCAAGAAGTAATGCCGGACCTCAACATGACACAACCGCAGGCCATCAGTCTGCTAGAATTCAACGGCCGTATCAAGCGATTGCTGACCGACCCCAGCGTGTTCAACTGCTGGGTGATGGCCGAGACGAGCGACGTGCGCGTCAATCGCCACTGCTACCTGGAACTGCTACAGAAGAATCCCAACACGGGCGAGACCATTGCCCGCGCTCGTGCGGTGATTTGGGCTAACACCTTCCAGCGGCTCAGCTACAACTTCATGCAGGTCACGGGTCAGCCGTTCAACAACGGCATGAAGGTGTTGGTGCAAGTGAGTGTCAACTATCATGAACAATATGGCATATCGCTGGTCATCAACGACATCAATCCCGAGTTCACGTTGGGCGACATGGCGCGCCGCCGCATCGAAATCATTCAGCGGCTCAAAGCCGAGGGCATCATCGACATGAACAAGGAGCTGGAGTGGCCCGAGGTGCCGCAGCGCATCGCCGTGATTTCGGCACAGGGCGCGGCGGGCTATGGCGACTTCATGAACCAGTTGCGCAACAACCCCTACGGGCTCAAGTTCTACACGGCCCTATTCAGTGCCGTGATGCAAGGCCAGCAGACGGTTCCCTCGGTGATTGAAGCACTGGAAAAGATTGGTGCTAACGAGGAGTTGTTCGACTGTGTGGTAATCATACGCGGTGGCGGTTCGACGACCGACCTCAACTGGTTTGACGACTACACGCTGGCTGCCAATGTGGCGCAGTTTCCGCTGCCGGTGATTGTGGGCATCGGGCATGAGCGCGACGTGACCGTACTCGACTATGTCGCCTCGCAGCGCGTGAAGACACCCACGGCCGCCGCCGAACTCCTCATCAGCAAGGGTGCCAATGCGCTGGCACGACTGAACGAACTATCGAATGCCGTAGTGAGCATTGCCCGCGACCACATGAGCAGCTCGGCCGAGCAACTGGCCTACCTATCGAGCACCATTCCCATGACGGCACGGCACATTGCCGAACGCGCTCGCCTGCAACTGCAACAATTCATGAGCAACTTGCCGCTGCATGCCAAGTCGCGCATTGTGGCCGAAAACGAGAAACTGGGCCGCACCACCGACCGCATCAAGGCCAACATTGAGCAATTGCTACTCAAGGAGCAAATGCGTGTAAAGAGCCTTGATGACAAGGTGCAACTGCTATCGCCCCGCAACACGCTGAACCGCGGTTACTCGCTCACCCTGTGCAACGGCAAAGCTGTGACCGACGCCAGTCAGCTGAAGGCGGGCGACGTGATTACCTCGCACTTCAAGACAGGTCACGTGCAATCAACTGTAAAATAATTAAATACACACAACATAATGGAACAAGAACTCACTCAACTCACTTACTCGCAGGCAATAGCCGAACTTGAACAAATCGTGCAGAAGATGCAGAGCGCCGACTGCACCATCGACAACCTGAGCGACTACACCGCTCGCTCGCTGCAACTGCTCAAGGTGTGCAAGAGCAAACTCACCGAGACCGATGAGAAGCTCAAGAAGATACTTGCCGAACTCGACGAAGAGAAGTAATCAATGAAACGTCGAGGAAAACGTCTGCTATGGATTGGCTTGTCGCTACTGGGCATACTGCTTGTAGTGACAGTAAGCGGCGCTTTCTATATGGTAAGCTATGCCCTGAAGGCTGACCATCTGAACGAGAAGGAAGCCTTTCAGAGCCTCTTTGAGCACCATCCCGACACGCGGCCCTGGGTCGACAGCCTCAAGGCCGCGGGAGCCTTTCGCGACACCTTTGCGGTCATCAACGGACATCGGTTGCATGCGACACTTGTCAATGCGCCCCGCCCCACCAACAAGGTGGCGGTGCTCATTCACGGCTACAAGAACTCGTGGGTGATGATGCTTGCCTACGGCCGCATCTACCATGAGCAGTTAGGCTATAACCTGTTGTTGCCCGACCTCTACGGTCATGGCCGGAGTGAGGGCGACCATATCAACATGGGTTGGCTCGACCGCCTCGATGTGATGGGTTGGCTACCGGTGGCCGAAACGGCGTTCAAGGGCGACTCCACCGCGACGCAGATGGTGCTGCACGGCGTGTCGATGGGCGCTGCCACTGTCATGGCGATGAGTGGCGAGGAACTGCCTCCCGACGTGAAATGCATCGTGGAGGATTGCGGCTACACCGGTGTCTTTGACCAGTTTAAGCACAACCTGAGAGACGAGTTCGGTCTGCCGTCGTTCCCGCTGCTCAATGCGGCAAGCCTCGTGTGCCGCATGAAATATGACTGGAGTTTTAGCGAGGCCTCGATGGTTGAGCAAGTGCGCAAGTGCCGCCTGCCCATGCTCTTCATTCACGGCGACAACGATGACTTTGTGCCCACCGCCATGGTCAACGACCTCTTTGCGGCCAAACCGCAGCCCAAGGAACTCTATATGGGCAAAGGCTCGGCCCATGCCATGACACTGAGCGACCACCGTGCCGAGTATGCTTCTACGGTTGTCAACTTCTGCAACCGGTATATTCATTGAAATGTAAATCATATAAAAATGCGATAATATCATGAAAAAGATTCTTTTAGCATTAGTAGCTTTAACAACGATAATGGGCATTCAGGCCCGGGATAGTGAACCCAATGCGCGCATGTCGTGCACCAGCATCATGGTGGGCAAGCGTGCGTCGACCGACGGCTCGGTGATGACCTCGCACACCTGCGACTCATGGTACCGCACGTGGATGAACATGGTGCCTGCCCACGACTATGAACGTGACACCATCACGGCTATCTACAAGGGTCGCATGCACACACAGTCGGCCAAAGACAGCACCAAGATGTATCGCCTGGGCGTGATTCCGCAAGCGCGCCACACCTATCGCTACCTCGACACGGCCTATCCGTGCATGAACGAGAAGCAGCTTGCCATGGGCGAGACTACCATTGGCGGCCGCGACACGTTGCGCAACAAGAAAGGCATGTTCTACATCGAGGAACTGGAGCGCATAGCCCTGGAGCGCTGCTCCACCGCTCGCGATGCCATCAGGCTCATGGGGCAGCTGGTGAAGGACTACGGCTATGGCGACAGTGGCGAGTGCCTCACGATTGCCGACAAGAACGAGGTGTGGATATTCGAGGTGTTCGGCGAGGGACCCAAGAAGGTGGGCGGCGTGTGGGCCGCGGTGCGTATCCCCGACGATGAGATTGCCGTGTCGGCCAACATCTCGCGCATCACCACACTCGACCTCAACAACCCCGACCGCTACATGGCCTCGGACAATGTGTTTGATGTGGCCAAGAAACTGAAACTGTGGGACGGCAAGGAGGAGTTCAACTTTTGGCGCGCATATAGCGGCGAAAACTATTTTCATGAAAAGAAGAACTACAGCGTGCGCGAGCACTACATCATGAGTCAGCTGGCACCGTCGCTGAACTTGAGCGACACCGTCGAGATTCTGCCGCTGAGCGTGAAGCCCGACACGCTGGTGAGCCCCGAGCGCGTGATGCAACTGCTGGCAAGCTATTACGAGGGCACCGACAAGAACTTGAGCGGCCGCAACAAGATTCCCAATCCCAAGCGCAAAGACAAGGATGGCAAACTGGTTGAGAATGAGCCCGACAGCATTGTCTCGCCATTCTCCAACCCCTGGATGCGTCCTGACGAGATTAATATGTACTACGCCATGGGCGACTCGGCGATGAAGAACATTCGCACCGTGAGTGTTTCGTGGTGCGCCTACAGCACCGTTCTCCAGTGCCGCTCGTGGTTGCCCGACGAGGTGGGCGGCGTGTGCTGGATGGCACTCGACAATCCGGGCGAAAGTCCGCGATTCCCCATCTTTGCCGGCGCCACCGAACTGCCCAAGATGCTGCAAGTGTGCGGTCAGCACAGCGAGCGCGACGACGCTGCGTTGTGGCACTACCGCAAGGCAAATCGATTGGCCACCGTGCGTTGGGGCACACACCGCAAGAAACTGGAGCCGCTACGCGACTACTTCATGCACAAGGGTCAGCGCGAGCTCCCCTACGTGCAAGACACTTGGATGCAGCTCAATGCCACTAACAAGGACGAGGCACAACTGATGCTCAACGGCTATGTGGCCGACTTCTTCGGTGCTACCATCATGCGCTGGGACGAACTCGCCCGCCACCTCTGGTACGAAACCTGGAAAGGCTTCTAAACAAGACGATTTCTAATCCTTTTTCATTGATAATTTGGTGGGTGCGGTAAAAGTGCTTACCTTTGCAGGCGTTTTTTCAGCAACTTGGCGTTCAATCCCAAATCGGTTATTAGGCTAAAATGGTTGGTTTTTTGAAGAGCTAATGGCCGAATTGGGTTTAAAAGCCCGTTAATCAACATCATCATGGCAACATTTCAAGAATTAGGCGTAAGAGAAGATTTACTGCGCGCTATCACAGAGTTAGGGTATGAGAATCCCATGCCCATACAGGAGAAGGTGATTCCACACCTGCTCAACGAGGACACCGATGTGGTGGGCCTGGCTCAGACGGGTACGGGCAAGACCGCCGCGTTCGGTCTGCCCACACTGCAGCGCATTGACCCCGAGATTCACGAGCCTCAGGCACTCATCCTCGATCCCACGCGCGAGCTCTGCCTGCAGACGTGCAGCGACCTCACCGCCTATGCCAAGTATATGCCCGACGTGAAGGTGTTGCCCGTGTATGGCGGTTCGAACATCGAGACACAGATCAAGGCGCTCAAGAAGGGCGTGCAGGTGGTGGTAGCGACGCCCGGTCGCTTGATTGACCTGATTAACCGCAACGTGATTACGCTGAAATATGTGCGCACCGTGGTGCTTGACGAGGCCGACGAGATGCTCAACATGGGCTTTGTTGACGATATCAACGAGATTCTCGCCTATGTGCCCGGCGAACGCAAGATGCTACTATTCTCAGCCACCATGCCTCGCGAGATTGCCCAGATTGCCAAAAATTACATGAACAATCCGCAAGAATATGTGGTGGGCACGCGCAATGAAAGCAGTGCTAATGTTCATCACATCTACTATATGGTCAACGCCAAGCAGAAGTATTTGGCACTGAAGCGCATCGTAGACTACTTGCCGCGCATCTACGGCATTATCTTCTGCCGCACCCGAGCCACAGCACAGGATGTGGCATCGCAGCTCATCCAGGACGGTTATGATGCCGATGCGCTACATGGCGACTTGTCGCAGGCGCAGCGCGATGCCGTGATGAAGAAGTTCCGCGAGCGCAACCTGCAGTTGCTCGTCGCCACCGATGTGGCCGCCCGCGGACTCGACGTAGATGACCTCACGCACATCATCAGTTACAGTCTGCCCGATGACAACGACATCTACAACCACCGTAGCGGCCGCACAGGCCGTGCCGGCAAGTATGGCGTGAGCATCGCCATCATTCACAGCCGCGAGAAGAGCAAACTCAAACAAATCCAGAAACACATAGGCAAGGAATTTGAGCGCCGCGAAGTGCCCACACCCCAGATGATTATCGAGAAACAGCTCTTCTCCATGGCGAGCAGCATTGAGAATGTGGAGGTGAACGAAGAGGCCATCGCGAAGTATCTGCCACCCATCCTCAACAAGTTGTCGTGGCTGTCGAGCGAGGAATTGGTGAAGCGATTCCTGTCGTACGAGTTCAATCGTCTGTTTGACTACTACAAAAATTCGCCTGAAATAGAGAATGTATCAGAACATAAGGAGCGCGCTGCGCGTGGCAAGAAAGGCGAAGCTCAACAACGACCTGCCGATCAGGACAAGGATCGTCGCGTGGGCGAGGAGGGCTATGAGCGCGTGTATGTGAATGTGGGCAAAGCCGACGGCTTCTTTGCCCCATCGCTTATCAAGCTCATCAACGAGAACACGCACGGACAGCGCATCGGGCTGGGACGCATCGACCTAATGTCGAACTACTCACTGTTTGATGTGCGCAAGGGCGAGGCGCACCGGGTGGTGAGTGCGCTGAAGAATGCCGACTTCTACGGCAAGCGCCTCTATCTTGAGATTGCCGACCAGCACAAGGATTATGCCACCATGAGCAGTAGCGGCAAACATGCTCGAAATAGTCGTGCGCGCCGCAAGCAGCAGTATGTTGACGAGTATGCGTTCGACCGCAAGCGTGGCGGCAAACGAACCCGCCGCGATTCGGAACGCGGTTTCCGCAGTGCCAAGGCCCGCCGTGCCGCCGACAAAAAAGGTCGCAGCTGACCTTGCTAGAAGTGCTAGAAGCTATAGCCACTCTTAATTTACTAGAAACATCAGAAATGCTAGAAATACTAGAAACGCCAGGTTTTCTAGTAGTGCTAGGCATACTAGGTCTGCTAGTTATGCTGGGTGTAAGAAGGCTCTTGTGAAAGCTTTGTGCATTTTTCGAGGGGAGGAGTGGGTGAATTGCGGAATTTTTCGTAACTTTGCGGTTTAAAAATAAAACACCCCAACAAAACAGTGGAAACAAGATATATTTTCGTTACAGGCGGCGTCGTTTCCTCGTTAGGAAAAGGCATCATTTCGTCGTCAATAGCTCGTTTGTTGCTGTCTCGTGGTTTCAATGTCACGATTCAGAAGTTTGACCCCTACATCAACATCGATCCCGGCACGCTCAACCCCTACGAGCACGGTGAATGCTACGTGACTGCCGACGGCCATGAGGCCGACTTGGATCTGGGACACTATGAGCGATTCACCAACATCAAGACCTCACGCGCCAACAACATCACCACGGGTCGTGTGTACCAGAGCGTGATTGACAAGGAGCGCCGTGGCGACTATCTGGGCAAGACGGTGCAGATTATCCCTCACATCACCGACGAAATCAAGCGCAATGTGAAGTTGCTGGGTAGTACGGGAAAATACGACTTCGTGATTACGGAGATAGGTGGCACCGTTGGCGACATCGAGTCATTGCCTTTCCTGGAGGCCGTACGCCAGTTGAGGTGGGAAATGGGCAGCCAATGCGTGTGTGTGCACCTGACCTATGTGCCCTTCATCCGTGCAGCCAAAGAGCTCAAGACCAAACCCACTCAGCACTCGGTGAAGCAGTTGCAGCAGGTGGGTATCCAGCCCGATGTGCTGGTGTTACGCACCGAGCAGACCATTCCGGCAGCCATGTGCCGCAAGGTGGCGCTGTTCTGCAATGTATCGCCCGAAGCTGTGGTGCAGAGCGTTGACGCCCCCACCATCTACGAGGTTCCCTTGATGATGCACGAGCAGGGGCTCGACAAGATTATACTCGAAAAGACGCATACCCCCTACCAGGGCGAACCCGACCTGGTGAAGTGGAACAAGTTCCTCGATCACATGCGTGGTGCCAAGGAATCGGTAAAGATAGGTCTCGTGGGCAAATATGTGGAGTTGCAGGATGCCTACAAGAGCATCGACGAGTCGTTGCTGCAGGCCTGCACCTACCACGACCACAAGCTCGACCTTCGCTACATTGGCGCTGAGCGACTCACCGACGGCAACGTCGACGAGCAGCTGGGCGACCTGGACGGCGTGATTGTGGCTCCAGGCTTTGGCCAACGTGGCACCGAGGGCAAGTATGTGGCGCTCAAGTGGTGTCGTGAGCACGATATGCCCACCTTTGGCATCTGCCTGGGCATGCAGTGCATGGTCATCGAGTTTGCCCGCAATGTGCTGGGCATGCACGAGGCCAACAGCATAGAGATGGATCCGCACACCCCTTACAATGTGATTGACCTGATGGAAGAGCAGAAGAGCGTGACCAACATGGGTGGCACAATGCGTTTGGGTGCCTATGCTTGTCATTTGCGTGAGGGCTCAAAGGTGGCCAAGGCCTACGGCAAGCTCGACATCGAGGAGCGTCATCGCCACCGCTTCGAGTTTAACGACGACTTCCGCGCCCAGTTTGAGGCTGCCGGCATGCAGTGCGTGGGCGAGAATCCTGGCACGAAACTTGTTGAAGTAGTAGAACTGCCCGACAAGAAGTGGTACATCGGTACGCAGTATCATCCCGAGTACAGCAGCACGGTGCTCAACCCGCACCCGCTGTTCATGGACTTCATTCGTGCCGCCATCGCCAACAAAGAAGAGAAAACAAGTAAATAACGTAACAACACGCTAACGACTACAATTTGCTAAAACATCTATTTTAACGACATGGATAAAAATACGATTATAGGGATGTTGCTCATGTGCGCCGTGATTTTCGGCTTCATGTACTGCAACCGTCCCTCGCAAGAAGAGATTGCCCGGCAGCAGGAGTCCGCCAAGCAAGAGCAGCTTGCGCAGCAAAAGCGCAACGCCGAGGCCGGCAGCGAGGCCATGCTTGACTCCATCACAGCCGACGACGTTAACAACCTCATGCTCTGCCTCAATGCCGAGGACAATGCCAACCACACGCTGAGCGACAATGACGTGAACCTGAAACTCAACGGCAACGCCATTGACGGCACGGTGAAGGTGGGTGACACCATCGTGAGCTACGCCGACCTGGCCGCCGCTAAAATCACCGACGTTGCCCTGCATAACAAGGCAGTGGAAAGCCTACGCACATTAGCTAACACACAACTTGACAACGGTGTGTTTGCCTCAAAGATGAAAGGCACCAACAGTGTGGTCACACTTGAGAACGACTCGCTGAAACTGGAAATCTCGACAAAGGGTGGCATGATTTCACGCGCCACACTCAAGGGCTACACCGCCTACAACGCGCCGCGCGTTGAGGTGTTCTCTCCCGGCGAGAACGAGTACAGCTTCATTCTCAACACCGACCGCAACCGCTACCAGACCAAGGACTACTACTTCACGCCCAAGCAGCTCAACGACTCTACCGTGGAGATGGATCTGGAGCTACCGGGAGGCGCCTTGTTCGGGCTACGCTACACGCTGGCTCGCGGCGGCAACTACATGGTGCGCATGGAAGTGGTTCAGAAGAACATGGACAAGGTGATAGCCACCAACATCGCCAACCTGGACTTCTACTGGCACCAAAAGATGATGCGCCACGAGGCCGGCAAGATGTTTGAGGAACGCAACAGCACCCTCTACTACAAGTATCTGAACGATGACGATGTGGAATATCTCACCGAGTCGTCGCGCCAAGAAGAGAGCACCAACAACCGACTGAAGTGGATTTCGACCAAGAATCAATTCTTCTCGGCCATCCTTATTGCCGACAAGGACTTCAACGGCGCCAAGCTGCTGAGTGTTCCGTTTGAGAAAGAGACTGCCGACTATCAGAAGTATCTCAAGGACCTGACGGTGCACTCATCGTTTGACTACAAATCGACGATGCCAAATCCCGTCTCGTTCACCTTCTATCTGGGTCCCAACCGCTACCGCACACTCAGGAACTACGAAGATATGCTGGCAGCCTACAAGCTCAACAACGATGCCAACAGCGACCTGAAACTCACCAAGGTGATTCCGCTGGGTTGGAAACTGTTCCGCTGGATCAACACCGGCATCATCATCCCGTTGTTCAACTGGCTGGGCTCATTCATTGCCAACTATGGCATCGTGATTCTCATTCTCACGCTCATCATCAAACTGGTGCTGTGGCCACTGGTGAACAAGAGCTACTCGTCGCAAGCCAAGATGAAGATACTGGCTCCCGACATCAAGGAAATCAACGAGAAATATCCCGGTCAGGAGAACGCCATCAAGCGACAACAGAAGACGATGGAGCTCTACAAGCTGGCAGGTGCCAACCCCATGGGCGGCTGCTTGCCCATGCTGCTGCAGATGCCTATCCTGATTGCGGTGTTCACGTTCTTCCCATCGTGTATTGAATTGCGTGGTCAGTCGTTCTTGTGGGCCAACGACCTGTCGGCCCCCGATGCGATTGTGAGTTGGACCGGACAGATTCCTTTCATCACCAACTACTTCGGCAACCACATTAGCCTCTTCTGCTTGCTGATGACCTCGACCAACCTCATTTACACTTACCTGACGATGCAGTCGCAGTCGTCGAGCAGCATGCCCGGCATGAAGTGGATGATGTATCTGATGCCCATCTTCTTCCTGGTGTTCTTCAACAACTACGCCTCGGGCTTGAGCTACTACTACTTCATCTCACTGCTCATCACCATCGTGCAGACCTACATTAGCCGTGCCCGCATCAAGGAATCAAGCGTGCGTGCCGTCATGGCCGAGAACGCCAAGAAACCCAAAAAGAAAAAAGGTGGCTGGGCTGCCCGACTGGAAGAGGCACAGAAACGCCAGCAAGAGATTCTGCGTCAGCAACAAGCCAAGCAGAACCGCAACGGCAAGGGAAGGCGTTAATTCTGTTTAATTAATCTAAAAACGTGAATAGGCGATGAAACTTTTCTCGCCTTTTCACGTCTAAATATAAAACGTTTTTTCAGTTATGAGACACCCGGTGGCTACAATCTTATTGGCACTGACGCTTGCGTGGGGACTGAACGCGCAGGCATCGGTCTACACGTGGAGCAAGCACAACCTCACCTTTGAAGTACCCGACGGCGGCATGGTGACCTACAACACCAACACCCGCTTTGAGGTGGCATGGGAGGATATGGTGATGACCATCCAGCTCTACAGCAAGGATAAAGAGAATAAGAAAGACGTGTACAAGACCTCGCTTGAGAGTCTCGCGATGAGTTATAATATGTACGACACCAAGAGCGGCAAAATCAAGGTGAAAGGTTTTGACGGCTACACCCTTGAGGGCATCATGCCCGACGGCTCGCGGTGCGTGCTTGCTAACCTGGTGTCGAAACAGAGCGACCTGGTGGTGCAGATTTCAATCAACTACTACTACGGCAACCGCGAGGAGGTTGATGACATCATCAAGAGTTTTGCCGAGAACGACCAGAAACAGCCTAATCGCGAGAAACGCAAGCAAAAAGTGCAGTCGAAAGACGATGCCGAGAAACAAGCTCAAAAGAAACTTGAAGAGCAAAAAAAGCTCCAAGAAAAGCTTCGCAAGGAGCGCGAAGAACAAGAGCGACAGCAACGACTGCGCAATCAAAAGATTTACGAAATCTAACATTATAGTCGACTGACAATTATAAGAACGGGGCTCGCATTGTTGAGTCCCGTTTTCTTCCCTACCCTCGCCTCTAACTCAAATAAGATAAATTTGGCGATTCGCTAAATTTATTGTATTTTTGTTGTTCAATCACTCATTGCTATGGAACAGCGCATCGCAGTCATTTTCGAAGGCAACATCAGCAACCGCTTGGGCGTGTTCAATGCCGTGATTAACAGGGTAAAGCACCTGCGTGCCATTGCCCCGTACGACATTGACCTGTACATGATTCAGGTCTATGACACCGGACTCACGCGATTGTTGCGCCGCTCAGCCAAGGTGAGCGAGCGGCCCGATGCCATCACAGCCCAGGGCGAGACCGTGAAGATGTGGTGGGTGAAGCGTTCATTGCTTGACTCGCTACTGCACCGCCTGTGCGGCAAGCGGCCTGCCCGTTTCTTGGCCCACTTTAAGCGACTGGGGCTGAGTCTGAACGGTTATAGCTTGATTTCAGCCCACGACCGCATTGCCGGCCATGTGGCGCGTGCGGCTCACGAACGACACGCCATTCCCTACTGCATCACCTGGCATGGTGCCAGCATCTATACCGACCCACCTCGCGACCCCATGCTCAAGCGGCTCACCGTGGACCTGCTGCACGACGCGACCGACAACTTCTTTGTGAGTGAGGGCCTCGTCAAGAAAGCCGAACTGCTCACTACAGGGTTCCCTTACAAAGTGCTGCTCAACGGTGCCAATAGTGATTTTCACCGTTTTGATGACGAAACGCGGCAACGATTGCGCGAAAAACACGGCGTGCCGGCCGACGTGCCCGTTGTGGCTTTCGTGGGCCGCTTCGAGCCGGTAAAGAATGTTACCATGCTCCCCGAGATTTTCGCTACCATCGCCTCAAAATTCGGCAAGCCGGTGAAGTTTTGGACCATTGGCGACGGGTGGCAACACGCCGAGGTGCAGCAAATGATGCAAGAGCAATCCATTGACTGCATGATGTGGGGCGCCCTACCCCCTGAAATGATGCCCGAGATGATGAACTGCATGAATGTGCTCATCTTGCCCAGCAACCTCGAAGGACTGCCGCTGGTCACTATCGAGGCACTCGCTTGCGGAGCCAATGTGGCGGCAAGCAATGTGGTGGGAACTGCCGAGAGCATCGGCGCGGAGAATGCCTTTGACCTGGACGACAACTTCATCGATAACATCACCGACCGGGTTGTCGAGATGTTGCAGGGCAAGGTCACGCAGCAACTGCCGCCGGAGGTGAGTTGGGATGCGACCGCCATAAAAGAGAACAACATTTACCTCGACCTCATGCATCATAACAACTGACCAAGCCATGCCGCAATTTGCCGAAGTTTTGCTACCGCTACCCATCCAGGGTTCGTACACCTACCGCATTCCCGATGAAATGCGAGAGCAGGTGGCGATAGGTAGTCGCGTGCTTGTGCCCTTTGGTCGGAAAAAAATCTATACCGCCATCGTGGTGATGCAGCACAACAATGAGCCGCAGGGCTACAGGGTGAAAGAACTGCTCGCAGTGCTTGACAAGGCCCCTATCGTCAGGCATCCGCAAATCAAGTTTTGGGAATGGATTGCCGACTACTACCTGTGCACACTGGGCGAGGTTTACAAGGCCGCTATCCCGAGCGGACTCAAGGTGGAGAGCGAGACCTACATCAGCGTCAACCCCGACTTTGAGGAGGAACAACCCGGGCAACTCAACGACCGTGCGCGCACTGTGCTCAGTTTCACCGCCGAGCGCGGACGCATACAAATCAACGAAATCACCCGCCTGACCGGATTCAAGAACGTGGAGGCCATTGTGAGCCGACTGCTCGACATGGGCGCTATTCACGTTTCAGAGCGCGTGATTGACAATTACCGACCCAAGACAAAGGCCTGCGTGCGGCTCACGATTGCCCGCGACGATGAGCAAGGACTACATAGCTTCTTCGACCAGGTGAACCGTGCCAAGAAGCAAGAAGCCCTGTTGCTGGCCTACCTTGACCTCAGTCACTGGTTGCAACGCACGAAACCGGTGGCCGAAGTCACGAAAGAAGCCCTGCTGAAACGTGCCGATGCCACTGCCGCGGTGCTCACAGCGGCTTGCCAGCGAGGAATTTTTGAAGTCTATAAGCAAGAAATTAATCGTTTTGAACACGGCAATCGCGTGCTCTCGCCACTGCCCACACTCACACAAGAGCAAAAGCGGGCCTACGACGAGATTAAGCAATCGTTTCACGACAAGGACATCACGCTACTGCATGGTGTAACATCCAGCGGCAAAACGTCAATCTATATGCATCTCATTGACCACGCGCTGCAACTGGGCAAGCAAGTGCTCTATCTCGTGCCTGAGATTGCGCTCACCACCCAGCTCACCCACAGGCTTGAGCAGGTGTTTGGCGACCGGCTACTCATCTATCACTCCAAGTTCAGCGACAATGAGCGTGTTGACATTTGGAAGAAACTGCTCACCGGCAACGACCCGTGTGTGGTGATTGGCGTGCGTTCGTCCATCTTCTTGCCCTACAGCAATCTGGGGCTTGTTATTGTGGATGAGGAACACGACACGAGCTATAAGCAACAAGACCCCGCACCGCGTTACAACGGTCGCAACGCAGCCATGGTGCTTGCCAGAATGCACGGAGCCAAGACGTTGCTGGGCTCAGCCACCCCCGCTATCGAGGTCTATCGCAAGGCCATCAACGGCGACTATGGGTTTGTGCAGTTGCTCAACCGCTACGAAGACATCCAAATGCCTCTGGTCGAGGTTATTGACACCAAACTGGCGCGCAAAAAGCACGAGATGAGCGGAATGTTCTCGTCTGAGCTCATCGGGTTGTGCAAACAAGCCCTGGAGAACGAGGAGCAGGTGATTCTGTTCCAAAATCGCCGAGGCTATGCGCCCATGGTGCGCTGCAAGGAGTGCGGCTGGGTACCCACTTGCATCAACTGCGACGTGTCACTCACCTATCACAAGCACACGCGGTCGCTCACATGCCACTACTGCGGACACACCATTAGCCACCCCGACCTGTGCCCCAATTGCGGACTGCCGGGCATTGAGATAGTGGGTTACGGCACTGAACGCATTGAGGATGACATTGACCAGGTGTTTCCCGGAGAGAAAATCGCACGCATGGACTTGGACACCACTCGTAGCAAGAACAGCTACGACCGCATCATTGGCGACTTCTCGGCTCACAAGACCAACATTCTGGTGGGCACACAAATGGTGACCAAGGGGCTTGACTTTGATAGCGTGAGCATAGTGGGCATACTGAATGCCGACACAATGATCAGTTTCCCCGACTTCAGGTCGTCAGAGCGTGCCTTCGACATGATGGAGCAGGTGGCCGGACGCGCCGGCAGAGCGCACAAGCAGGGTAAGGTCATCATCCAGACCTCCAATCCGCAGCACCCCGTCATAGGCTTTGTCGCGCAGCACGATTACAGGGCTTTCTTCGACCACGAAATCGCTGAGCGAGAGAAATTCGGCTACCCACCATTCACCCGACTGATCAACATCTACATCAAACACCGTGACGACAACACGCTCACCGAGATTTCAGTGCGCTACAGCAATATGCTCAGGCAAGTGTTCGCCCACCGCGTGCTGGGTCCCGAGGCTCCGCTTGTGGCTCGCGTGCAGAACTACTACATCAGGCAAGTGGTGCTCAAAATGGAGAATCAGGCCTCAATGACCAAGGTCAAGAAAATCTTGCGCAACATCTACGAGAACCTTGTCGCTACCGATGCACGTGCCAAGAGCGCGTTCTTGTATTACGATGTGGACCCCATGTGATGCCGCAACACTGCGCAGCAAGTAAACACCTTATAGGTTTCTGAAACACTTTTTTAACCTAAATCATAGCGTTTCTTAAAAATGGCGGATGCAGTGAGCACCCTACCCAATTTTGCACTAACTTTGCAGCTTGAATCTAAGCCCAATTTGGTTATTAAGACCATTTTGAGTTCCATTTAAAACCTTTATTAAACCGAAATCAAGCATGAAAAAATATCGTCAACTTAAAAGTGATGAAATCAAGATATTGACCGACAACGGTTGCCTGGCGCAAGACTGGAAACAGATAACCGTTGCTCGTGGTTTTAACCCCAATCACTGCCATCGCGTCACCTTCTATGGCACGGCCCGCATTGGCAGCACTGAAGGCAATGTGGAGGTGAGCGACGGCTTCATCAAGCAGTGTGGCATCAACAACGCCACCCTGCGCAATGTCACCATTGGCGACGAGTGCTTGATTGAGAACATAGGCAACTACATCAATAACGTGAACATAGGCGATGGCTGCTACATTGCCAACGTGAGCATCATCAACACGCGCGACAACGCCACCTTTGGGCAAGGACGACTCATTGCAGTGCTCAACGAGGCCGGCGACGGCAACTTACTGTTGTTCAGCGAACTCAATAGCCAGTTTGCCGCACTCATGGTCAAGCATGGCGACAACAAGCCTCTCATGGAGCGCATGACACAACTCATTCAAGAGCACGTGGAGGCCACACGCCCCGCGTGCACCACCATAGGCAACAAGGTGCGCATTGTGAGCACCAACGAGATTTGCAACGCCATCATAGGCGACGGTTGCTTCATCGGGGGTGCCTCGCGCATCTACGAGACCACCATCGACAGCACGTGCAAGAACCCCATCCACATTGGCACCGGTGTCATTTGCGAGCACTCGGTGGTGAGCGGCGGCTCCAAGATTGCCGGTAGCGTGAAAATCATTGACTGCTTTGTGGGCGAAACCTGCGAACTCGCTAACGGATTCACCGCGGCCAGCAGCGTATTCTTCGCCAATAGTTACATGGCCAACGGCGAGGCCTGCGCCGCCTTCTGCGGGCCATTCAGCGTGAGCCACCACAAGAGTTCGCTACTCATTGGCGGTATGTTCTCGTTCTACAACGCCGGCTCGGCCACCAACTTCAGCAACCATGCCTACAAGATGGGCC
>CAMKGM010000012.1 GCA_946412245.1 uncultured Bacteroidales bacterium | reverse complement strand
GTACTGCCGGTTATTCAGAGGGCACCCTCGCGGGTGCTTCAAGGCTATGTAGGTGTTCGCTATCGCTCGCAATGATAGCGGTACTGCCGGTTACTCAAAGGGCACCCTCGCGGGTGCTTCAAGGCTATGTAGGTGTTCGCTATCGCTCGCAATGATAGCGGTACTGCCGGTTACTCAAAGGGCACCCTCACGGGTGCTGCGCAAGGTGTCGCCCCGATGGGGCTAATGGGTTCATTGAATGCCGTTACACAGGGGTTACGCTCGCAAGCTCGCTACACCCCTGCCTATTTGCTGTCGCTCCTAACGGAGCTTTCATTACTAGGACAGCATGGGGATGGGGTTAATCACATTGCGGTTCTTTGAGGACTTTTTCAATGGTTTTGCAACACTCTCATAGAGGGACCTGAGTGGCGGTGCTGACGGGAGGGGGATTAGGAGGGTTTGACATCGACACCATTGCGTTCGGCTTCGCCCTTGTAAAGCGCTGTGGGGTCGATTGCTGCACGGGCTTGCATATTGCGGTAATAGGGTCGCAGGACAAGTCTCTCGACCACGCAAGCCAGCACAAAATACACTCCCGCGAGCAGCCATAGCATCTTGACATGATGGGCCACATCGGCAAGCGAAGCGGCGTCGCTCTGGATGAGTGCATAGGCATTTGCCATCCAAGTTGAGGGGAGACAGGCTCCCACGATTTGCCAAGCCGGGCTCATCTCGAAGCGTGGCCATGACACACCTGTCAGGAACACGAAAATGACCGAGGTGAAAGCCAAGAAGAGGAAGACCGACTCTCGCTCACGAATCAGGAAGCAAATGGTGAGTCCCATGAATGCAACGGAGAGCATGAAGGGCACTGACAGCATGATTATGGTCCACAACGAGGCGTGCTGCGGGAAACTGAACATCATGGGTACAAAGTGCAACACATAGATGACCGGCAGCACATACATGAGCAGGTAACATAATGCCTTGCCTAAAATTGTTGCCGACGTTGAGGCCGGAATCTCCAATGGGTCATATCCCAAATTGTGCACGCGGCGCTCAAAACTGCCGCCATGCAGCATCCCCACGCCCAAGAGCATACTCTGCTGCAGCACGAGTGGCAAGATGAACAATAAGATTGCCGATGCTATACCCATGGCCGTATTGCCCACGGGAATCTGTCGGTTTTCAACTATTGAGCCCGTGTTATAGATAACCGGTGCCACGGCAGCGGCCTGCTTGCGCGCTGCGAGATCTTGCGTGACATTGGTCACCGCAAGCAGTATATTCTTGTAGCGGAGCATGAGGCTCATGTCGCAATAGACATCAAAGTGCGCCTGCTGGCCTCTGCTCACGCATTTCGAGAAATCGGCGGGCAAGCTGATGATTCCGTACACATGCTTCTCACGCATTAAGCGCTGTGCCTCTTCCATATTGGCAGCATAGGCGACCACGCTCACCTCGGATGTAGCATCAATGTTGCGCACGAGTTTACGCGTCTCCTGCGTGCGGCAATTGTCAATGATGGCGACAGGCACATCGTGTACAGTCTCAGGATTATAGATGAGCGAATATAACGCCGGATAGATGGCACACAAGACAAAGAAAAAGATGATTACACCGACATCGGCAAACACCATTCGTATCTCTCTGGCGCACACCTTGAGCAAGTCGACAGGCCAACGGAGCAATATGTTGCGTTTCTTGTTTTTCATAGTTACATCATGGAACATATACATAGTTGACACACCAGCGCTTGAGGCGCAGCACCAGGAGCATTGGTGCTACAATAAACAGTAGCAGTGCCACGTAGTAGTAACGTGAATAATAAATCGGTATACCATTCAACGCCTGGTCTATCGATATCAAGAAATAGTACTTAATGGGCACCAGGAAGCCTATGGTCTCAACCCAAGGATACATACCCTCTTGCGGCAGCGAGAAACCCACGAATGAGAACGACAGCATGCCAAACAGTGTGCACAGTGTACCTCCATATCGGAAATGAGGTGCAATACACATCATGAGCACGGCAAATCCCTGATTTGCCATGACAAAGAGTATCATGGCCACCAGCATGTGCCATGGCGGGCAATTCAGTGCGAGACCATAACGGCAATACATCAGCCACTGAATGAACCATCCTACTGCAGTGAAGAGAATCGTTTGCGGAACAAGTTTACCCGAGAGTGCCAGCGTGATGCTGTCGCCGCCCGTTCTGAGCCACTGTCGGCACAGTCCCGCTTTCATCTCAACACCAATAGAGAATGATGTCACAAGCATGACAAACAGGGCGAAGAAGCAGGGCACAAACGAGAGGCTCAAGTAGTAGTTGTAGTTCATGTATGGGTTACCCGGCATGTGATAGTGCGGGACATAAGGCAACAGATTAGCCTGAATCTCCTCCTTGGGCATACCGATAGTGCGCAACACCGTCTGCACAATGCCACCCGTGGTGAGTAGCGATATGGTCTTGAAGCCCTTGAAAGTCAAGGAGCCAGGCGGGAAATAGGCGTAATTAATATAGAAAGTAACCTCAGGCTGACGCCCTGAAAGCGCTTTGTCCTCAAAGTCATCAGGAATCACGAAGAATCCCATAATCTCGCCACGCTGAACGGCCTTCTTGCCCTCTCGATAGGAATTGAACTTATACTGGATATCAACCTGCTGGAATGCACTGAGATTGCGATACATATTGCGCGACACGTCAGAGTTGTCCAAGTCGACTATAGCGGCCGGCACATTTCGTATCACGCCCTCGTCCATCAGGTTGAGCAGGAACCAAGCCGAGAAAATGGGGACAACCACCATCATGATGATATAAACGGGCCGGCGCACAAGCTGCACGCAGCCACGTTTATAGGATTCTATGAGAAAGTGTTTTACCATGATGGTGTCAGTATAAATTTCTCAACATTGTGATTATTTCTTCTTTTTCTCAACTGTAGCTTCAGGTTTGCCCAGCAGCACCGACATGCCGGGGCGCAGATTTTCGACAAGTTCCACAGGACGTGCCTTAATCTCAAAAGTTTTGCTGTCATAACCGCCCGTGGCCTTAGTAGCTTGCCACACGGCATAGCTGCCCATGTCGTGGATGTAGTAAACTTGCAGCTTCGTAGTCTTGTTGCCAAGCGCGGGAATGGTCACCGAAATTTCCTTATTCATCTCAAAGTCCTTCAGTTTATCTTCACGCACGCTGAACGACACCCACATATCGTAGAGTTTAGAGATTGTCATAATGGGTGTGCCCATGGCCACCAATTCACCCTCATGAGGATAGATTTCCGAGACCTCGCCATCGCAAGGTGCCACCAGCACCTGATCCTCAAGCAGCGATTCCACCTCGCGCACTTGAGCGCGCGCCGCAGCCTCCATGCTATTGGCGGCCGACTTATCCTCGCGCTGCGCGCCATTCACCGCCATGTCGTATTGCGACTTAGCGGCAAGCACCTGAGCCGATGCGGCATCGAATGCGGCCTTGGCCTCGTCACGTTTCTGAGCAGTCACCACGCCTTGTGCATAGAGCGACTCCATGCGCTGATAGGTCTTCTGCGCAATTTCTTCGGCGGCCTTAGCCTGTTGCCACATATTGTAGGCCGAGTTCTTCAACTCATCGCGAGTGCCTCGATCCACCTTTTGGCTCTGCGAAGCTGCCACGCCTTGCATCGACTTGGCTTGCGACAATTTTGCATCCACAGTCGACGAGTAGATGCTCACCAGCTTGTCGCCCTTGTGCACATAGTCACCTTCTTTCACATAGAACTTGACAATTCGTCCGGGCAATTTTCCCGAGACGCGTGTAGTCTCGCAATCGGCCTGGCCTTGAATAGTCTCTTCGGCGGGCTTAAGGGAAAGAATTCCGGCAACCGCCACGCCGGCAATCACAAGCGCGAATATAGCAAGCGATAGCAAAAGGGCGCGGTCTTTCTTCTTGACGATGGTTTTCTGATCGACCACATTGTCGCCGACTTCGGTCAAATTCACCTGCTGATCATTGTTTTCAGTTGTCATATTGGGTAGTATTTAGAAATTCGTTTAAAGATTAAGTCACATCAGTATTTCATAGTGCCAAGCACCTTCGAAAGATAGACATCGCACAGGCGCACGTCAATCTCGGCATCCACCTTCTCGCTGTGAGCCTTGAGCCAAGCCGTCTGCGCGGTGAGAACATCGTCGGCAGTGGCCACGCCTTCCTTGAAGCCAATCTGCGCCACGCGCAGGTTTTCATTGGCCTCATTCAAGTTGGCATTGGTTGCCTCATAGGTCTTATAGGCCTCGTCGTAGCGGAAGGATGCTTGACGCACCTGCAGCTCAATCTTCTCCTTGGCATTATCAAGTTCCAGTTGTTTGAGCCTTGCTTCGGCCTTAGCCTCTTTATACTTGTTGCTCAATCCGCCCCAGTGCCACAAGGGAATCTTCACAATGGCGCCAATGCTGAACCCGAAACCAAATCGGTTCTTGAAACCGTTGTACATATTCGGGTTTGAGGTGTGAGCTGCGCCAATCGCGGCAACGGTGGGCATCATCTCGGCACGAGCCACCTTGGCCTTCTCATCATAGATTTTGGTGGCAAGCACAAGCGAATTGACATCGGCACGACGGCTGTAGACCTCGTTCATGTCCACATGAGCTGGGTTGAGGGTTGTCATCAGGTCATCGCTCCCTTCATCGGCCAATTCAAATTGCTCATTGATGGGCATTCCGCACAATTGCGCCAACAGCATTCGGGCAAGCACCACCCCATTGTTGACTCTGGTGAGGTCTACATGTGCTTCGTTCACCTTCACATCCACTGAGAGCAAGGTTGACTTGGTGGCAACGCCTTGTTCCAGCATCTTCGCCACATCGCGGTCGAGCGCTTCCACGAGTTCCACATAGCTCTTAGCCAGTTCCTGCTTGGCTCGGAGCGAGACCACTTGCCAGTAGGCCGCATCGACCTCATATATCAGGTCCTCGGCTTTACGGTCGCGCGCGAGTCGTGCCAGTTCCTCGGCATAGCGCGTTATCTCATTCATCGCCTTGATTTTACCACCCATATAGATGGGTTGTGTAATGGTGATGGCACCGGCAAACACGCTGTGAATGTTATAGGTCAGCGCACTCTTGGGCAGTAATGCCACAGTTGAAGGAACCGGAGTGCCGTTCACAACCAGGGGTTGACCCGTTTCGGGATTCACAACCAGGTTGTAATCATAGCCGCCTGTAGCAGGGTTAAACGACTTAGTGGGCAACATCTCGTCCTTTTCAACCATCGAGATTTTCTTGGAGTTGTAGATATAAGTACCCTGAAAGTCGACCGACGGCAAATAGGCCGCATGAGCCTGTTGTCGCTGATAGGAGGCAATCTCTTGTTGCACCTGTGCCGCTTTAATCTCTTTATTGTTTCGCAAAGCCATGCTACGGCAGGAGTCAAGCGAAAGCACCTTCTGCGCCGGGGCTACCACGCTTGCGAAAACTAAGGCTAAGATTAGATGAAAGTAACGCATATTGAATAAAAAAACAGTATTCCAACTTTAAATGAAATGCAAATATATAGTTTTTTTTTAGAAAACACTACTCTTTGCGACATTTACACCATAATAATAGGCGATTTAGGACAGTCATCGGTTGCCAGTTTTCAGTTATCGGTTTTCAGTTGTCAGTTGTCAGATGTCGGTTGTCAGTTGAGTGGATGCCTGGCAGGTTAGTAAAAAAGGAGATTGACTCATGCGGTCAATCTCCTTCTATATCGATTGTGACTCAAAGAGGGTCACCAGACAGCCTCCATTAACGGCCGTGGTAGTTCACTTCTTGTGTCATTTTAGCCAATTCAGCCTGAGCCTTCTGAGCCTTTTCAGCCATTTCGGCGGCTTTCTGCTGCTCATCTTTAGCCTTGTTGACAGCCTTTTCAGCGTCTTTTTGAGCTTTTTGTGCCTTTTCTTGGGCTTTTTGAGCGTTCTTTTGAGCCTTTTCAGCTTTCTTCATCTGCTTCTCGGCATCTTTAGTAGCTTTCTCGGCATTTTTGGCGAGTTTATTCAGTTTCTCTGTATCTTTCTTGGTCATCTCAATCTGATTTGTGTTCAGATTAATCTGATTAACAGCCATCAGCGCTGTTGAACCTGCAAAAGTGAGGGCCAATGCTACAATTAACTTCTTCATAATGATTTGAATTAGTGGATTAGTATAGATTGTGGGTGCTACCCGATTCGAACGGGTGACCTCATCCCTGTCAAGGATGCGCTCTAAACCTGCTGAGCTAAGCACCCAATAAAAACGTGGCAACAATTATGCCGGTTATGAGGCAATCGAGACCACGCATCGTTTCAGGTTAAAAAAACTTGTGGGTGTTGACGGATTCGAACCGCCGACCCTCTGCTTGTAAGGCAGATGCTCTGAACCAGCTGAGCTAAACACCCATTGCTTGAAAAGCGTTGCAAAATTACTGCAATTTTCCTAAACCGCAAATTTTTTTGCCATTTTTTTCGTCTTTTTTTGAAAAAAAACCGATTTAGCGGGATTTTCGCCCCTAAAAAGGCAGAAAAATCATGGAAATCTCAGTGTATTTTTGTAACTTTGCACCAAACTGAGACAGATACTGAAAGATTCTTCACCAACCGAAGAATTACACATTAAATAAAAATAAAAACAATGACAAGTCCCCTTATCGCCGTTTCACCCATTGACGGACGCTATCACAGCAAAACCGCGCAACTAAGTGAGTATTTCTCCGAATTCGCACTCATACGCTACCGCGTGAAAGTAGAAGTGGAATACTTCATCGCGTTATGTAGCATTCCCCTACCCCAACTCAAGCAGGTTGACAGCGATTGCTTCACCCGACTACAGGACATCTACAAGCACTTCACCGTTGAAGACGCTCAGCACATTAAGGACATCGAGGCCGTCACCAACCACGATGTGAAAGCGGTTGAGTACTTCCTGAAAGAGCGATTTGACGCGATGGGACTATCTCCCTACAAGGAGTTCATTCACTTGGGACTGACTTCGCAGGACATCAACAACACCTCGGTGCCTATGAGCATCAAGGATGCCTTGAACGACGTAGTGGTACCGGCATTTCAGGAAATCGTTGAGTGGCTCAACAGCCACGGGACGTTGTGGCACGATGTAGCCATGCTCGCCAAGACGCACGGCCAACCCGCCTCGCCCACCCGCCTGGGCAAGGAGTTGCGTGTATTCGCCTACCGACTTGAGCAGCAACTCAATCAGCTCGCCGCAACCCCCATTTCGGGCAAATTCGGTGGTGCCACGGGCAACTTCAATGCGCATCTGGCCGCCTACCCCGACATTGACTGGCGCGAGTTTGCCAACCATTTCCTGAACGAGCACTTGGGCATTGCCCGCGAGCAGGTGACTACGCAAATCTCAAACTACGACAATCTTGCTGCCGTATTTGACGCGTTGAAACGTCTCGCCACCATTCTCATTGACCTTGACCGCGACATTTGGCTTTATATTTCGATGAACTACTTTAAGCAGAAGATTAAAGCGGGCGAGGTCGGGTCCAGCGCCATGCCACACAAGGTCAACCCCATCGACTTCGAGAACAGCGAGGGCAATCTGGGCATCGCCATCGCCATTCTGGAGCATCTGGCTCACAAGCTGCCTGTTTCCAGACTGCAGCGAGACCTTACCGACAGCACCGTGTTGCGCAACGTGGGCGTGCCTTTGGGACACATCATGATTGCGTTGACAAGTACGCTCAAGGGTTTCAACAAGCTCATTCTCAATGCCGATGCCATTAGCCACGACTTGGAGCAGTCTTGGAATGTGGTTGCCGAGGCTATGCAGACCATCCTCAGGCGCGAGGGGTATCCCAAGCCCTATGAGACGCTTAAGGAACTCACTCGCACCAACGAGAAAATTGATGCGAACAAAATTGCGCAATTTGTGGAATCGCTCCATGTGAGCGAGCAAGTCAAGCAGCAGCTCAAGGCCATCACGCCAAGCAACTACACCGGATATTGATAAACCGACGCGCCACAGTTCCCCACTGCGGTGCAAATCGCTATGTGCGTGCCGGTTTGCTGACTAATAAGTGCTATTGACTGATTTATTTCGCTAAATTGTGTGAAAATTCAGTTACACACATTGTCAATTCACGAAAATATACTAATTTTGTTTGCAGTTTAATGTTGAAGTTTGTTATCTCAATCTTAGCATATATCCGAAATGATTTGGATTAACAACGGCCGCGAGGCCTTAACTTAATAAAATATATAATTTAAAACCCTTAAAATTCAACAACATGGATGAGAGTTTAGAGAAAAAATCGAAACGACCTCGAATTGGTGAAACACGACCAGCTATTGAAGAGAATGAGATGGCTCGTTATGAGAAGGTAGACTACACTCATGAATCACCAGAGGCTAATGACAATGCTCAGCAAGCCGACGAATCCACACAACACGGTGGTTATCAGCAACGGCCAAACTTCGGGTACCAGCAACGCGGTGGCTACCAGCAGCGTGGCGGTTATCAGCAACGTGGTTATCAGCAGCGTGGCTATCAGCAACGTGGCGGCTACCAGCAACGCGGCTACCAGCAGCCCCGATTTGAACAGAGCGCCGAAGAAGGTGCACCAAACACGACTAATCCCGAGGGCGAGACTCCACAAGCCGGCGGATATCAGCAACAAGGCTACCAGCAGCGTGGTTATCAGCAGCGCGGCTATCAGCAGCGCGGTGGTTACCAGCAACGAGGCGGTTATCAGCAACGCGGTGGCTACCAGCAGCGCGGCGGTTATCAGCAACGTGGCGGTTATCAGCAGCGTGGCGGTTACAACCCCGCCTATCAGGGCTACAATCCCGCTTATCAGCAAGGCGGATTCCCCGGTGGCTACAATCCCGGCTATCAAGGAGGCGGTTATCGGCAGCAGCGTCCCAAGCCCAAACGCAATGCGGGCCCAAGGCCTCAAATGCGCTTCACGCCACGTCCTCAACCCATAGAATACGATGAACCCATCGTCGATCCCAACACTGAGATTCGCTTGAACAAGTTCATGGCTAACGCCGGCATCTGCTCACGACGCGAAGCCGACGAGCTCATCGCCAAAGGTCTCATTAAGGTCAACGGCACCCCCGTTACTGAACTTGGTGTGAAAATCACTCCTAAAGATGAGGTGGAATACAATGGCGAAGTTGTTGCACGCGAGCGCAAAGTTTACATCCTGCTCAACAAGCCCAAGGACTGCGTCACTACCAGCGACGACCCCAACGGACGCAAGACCGTGATGGACATCGTCAAGGGCGCTTGCCAGGAACGCATCTACCCCGTGGGCAGGCTCGACCGCAACACCACGGGCGTCATTCTGCTCACTAATGACGGCGACCTCGCCTCGAAGCTCACCCATCCCAAATATGTGAAGAAGAAAATCTATCAGGTATGGACCGACAAGCCCATCAGTGAAGAAGACATGCAACACATTGCCGATGGCGTGGAACTTGACGACGGTCCCATCCATGCCGACGCCGTGCAATATGTTTCAGCTACCGACCGCAAGCAAGCCGGCATCGAGATTCATTCGGGCCGCAACCGCATTGTCCGCCGCATCTTTGAGGCTCTGGGCTACCACGTTGTTAAGCTCGACCGCGTGTACTTCGCCGGCCTCACAAAGAAAGACCTGCCGCGCGGCAAGTGGCGCTTCCTCACCCAGGAAGAAGTGAATTTCTTGCGTCAAAACTCATTTGAATAATACACTTGAAAACACAGTATAACACTGATCATGGAATTAAAAAGAACAAAAATAGTTGACATTTTCGACCCGCAACTCGTGGGCGAGAAAGTGTGTGTCAAGGGGTGGGTTCGTACACGCCGCGGCAACAAGAACGTGCAGTTTGTCGCCCTGAACGACGGATCGACCATCAAGAACATTCAGATTGTCATCAACCTTGAGAAATTCACTGAAGATTTCCTCAAACCCATCACCACCGGTGCCAGCTTGCACGTTGACGGTACGCTCGTTGCCTCGCAAGGCAAAGGTCAGAGCGTAGAGATTCAGGCCGAGGAGATTGAGATTTACGGCACTGCCGACCCTGAAGAATACCCATTGCAGAAGAAAGGGCACACGCTTGAATTCCTGCGAGAGAAGGCTCACCTGCGCATGCGCACCAACACCTTCGGAGCCGTGTTCCGCATTAGGCATCACTTGGCATTTGCCATCCACAAGTTCTTCAACGAGAGAGGTTTCTTCTATCTGCACACCCCGCTCATTACCGCAAGTGACTGCGAAGGCGCCGGCGATATGTTCCAGGTGACGACACTCAATCTGGGCGACCTGCCTAAGACTGAAGACGGCAAGACCGACTACTCGCAAGACTTCTTCGGCAAGACCACAAGCTTGACTGTTTCAGGACAGCTCGAGGGCGAACTCGGTGCCACCGCACTGGGTGCCATCTACACCTTCGGCCCCACTTTCCGTGCCGAGAATAGCAACACGCCTCGTCACCTCGCCGAGTTCTGGATGATTGAGCCTGAAATCGCTTTCTACGACATCAACGACAACATGGACCTGGCCGAGGACTTCATCAAGTTCTGCGTCAAGTATGCGCTCGACCATTGCAAGGACGACCTCGAATTCCTCAACAAGATGTACGACAACTCACTGATTGAACGCCTGCAAAGTGTCATCAAGGAGAAGTTCGTACGCCTCACTTACACTGAGGGCATTGAGATTCTCAAGGCAGCCAACAAGAAGTTTGAGTTCCCCGTTGATTGGGGCACCGACCTGCAGAGCGAACACGAGCGCTACCTGGTTGAGGAGCACTTCAAGCGCCCAGTGATTCTCACCGACTATCCGCGCGAGATTAAGGCCTTCTACATGAAGCAAAACGATGACCAGAAGACCGTTCGCGCCATGGACGTGCTCTTCCCGCAAATCGGCGAAATCATTGGTGGTAGCGAGCGCGAGGCCGACTATGACAAACTCATTGCCGAGATTGAGCGCCGCAACATTCCCATGAAGGATATGTGGTGGTATCTCGAGACCCGCAAGTTCGGCACAGTGCCTCACAGCGGTTTCGGACTCGGTTTCGAACGACTCGTCCTGTTTGTTACGGGTATGGCTAACATTCGCGACGTCATCCCCTTCCCGCGCACGCCCAAGAACGCCGAGTTCTAATCAGATTGCTCAACAATTCTCTCAATAAGTGGTTCCCTCTCCTGCCGAGTGGGAACCACTCTTTCTCAATATCAGCTTTTATTCAGGCTTAATTCCGGAGCGGGTATTCCAGAATCAGTAGCAAATAACGAACAATTGGTGTTCCATTTCGCCCCTAAGATGTACTTTTTTTCTTTTTTATAGGTGATAGTTTAAACTAAACTATTAATTTTGCGTCAAATTTTTGTGAAATGAGCCTAACAAAGTGGGCATCATCACTCGCAACAGAGAATAACAGTTAAACAAATATTTTTTTCAATTAAATTTTATTGTTATGAAGAAAATTGCTATCGCACTCATGTGCACAATTCTTGCCACTGGCGCTGCCATGGCTCAGAAACAATTCACATTTGGTCCCAAATTTGGTGTAGACTACACTCATTATTGGGGAAAGAACGTAGAGCATGGTGGTCAGTTCAACTATCAGGCCGGCTTGTTCATGGAGTATCGCTTTACCGACCAGTTCGCAATAGCTCCTGAAGTTGTATTTGCTGCTCAAGGTGGCAAGTATGACACTAGTATTCTGGGTGTTGAGTTTAAGGAGACCGACCACGTTAACTACATCAATGTTCCTGTAATGATGAAGTTCTATGTGATTCCTGACCTGAGCATTGACTTTGGCCCACAAGTAGGTTTCAATGTATATAGCAAGAACACCACCGAGGCTAAAGTTGGTAGTGAAAGTGGAAAGAAAACTACCGACATGAAGGATTTCACCAATAGTGTTGACTTCGGTCTGGGTCTTGGTTTGACCTACAACATCGCTCGTGACGTATTTATTCAGGGCCGTTACACTATGGGCTTGACCAAAGTATTTGATGGACAGGATGCTAAGAACGGCAACGCTCAAATCGCCATTGGCTATCGCTTCTAATCAAGCATACGCAAGAATTTAAAAGAACTGAAGTGGCCTGCGCAAAAAACGGTGCGCGGGTCACTTTTAATTTATTTCGGTATTCTTTGAAAAACTTTTCAATTTAAATATTTAAATTTACAAGTTAATCAATTCTTTACTCAGATAACATCATTTAAATTTAGACCAAAATAAAAAAATTATTGTTTATCATGCTCGCTGTGATCACTCTTGGATTCAGCGCTAAGGCCGATCATAACAAACTCATTGCCGAGATTGAGCGCCGCAACATTCCCATGAAGGATATGTGGTGGTATCTCGAGACCCGCAAGTTTGGTACCATTCCTCACAGCGGATTCGGACTGGGCTTCGAGCGACTCATCCTCTTTGTCACAGGCATGGCCAACATTCGTGATGTCATACCTTTCCCACGCACGCCAAAGAATGCCGAATTCTAATATACCAGGTTTATTCTATAACTTATCGCAGGTTCCCAATTTCAGGGAACCTGCTTTTTTCATGCCACGTTACTATTCATAGGGGCTACAATTCACTGACCGTCCAAACATCAACGCACGCCCCCCTGATTCTACTCGCAGCCATTTCTATTAACTCGTTCAAACTACCTTTTCATACGTTTTTTTCTGTAAAAAGGATTGGTTTTCAAAAAAAAGTAATTAAATTTGTGTTTTATAAATAAATGTATTACATAAATGAAGTTATCAACAATTCTACAATTTACAATGATTAGCATCACAATGATGCTCATCACCAGTTGCGGTGACAAACCCGTACAGCCATCACAACTGCCACCTGAAGTACAGAACTTCGTTAAGCAGTATTTCCCGAATCAAGCCATCTCATTCGCCCAGAAAGACCTTGATTGGTTCTGGTATAAATATGACGTGACGCTTGCCGATGGCACACACATCGACTTTGACACCGACAACGTCTGGGACAAAATCGAAAGCAAGACGAGCCCAATGCCTAGTGCATTGATTCCTGCAAACATTGCCACCTACGTAAACACCAATTTCCCGTCAATTTCCATTGTCAAAATCGATAAGGAACATGGGAATTACGAAGTGGAACTTGCCAATGACCTTGAACTCAAGTTCAATGAGCAAGGCACACTCATGGAAATGGACGACTAGACTCACGACAATTAACTCTTTTATAATAATCCCTTAAACTTTGATTGAAATGAAAAAATTATTGTTTATCATGCTCGCTGTAATCACTCTTGGATTCAGCGCTAAGGCCGATCATGACAAAGTCATCACCTTCAACCAGCTACCGCAGCATGCACAAGAGCTACTCAAGCAGCACTTTGCCGGCAAGGTGCCTCTGGTGGTCACCATGGACTGGGACGACTACACCATCGTTTATGACAGCGGTGAGAAAGTAGAATTTGACAAGCAGGGTAAGTGGAAAGAAATTGACTGCCGCACCTCAAGTGTACCCACTGCACTCATTCCCGAACAGATCAAGTCGCACATCCGCGCAACATTCCCCGGAACCACCATCATTGACCTGGACCGTAACCGCCGCGGATATGAAGTGAAACTCAACAACGGACTGGAAGTGGAATACAGTCCTTCTTTCCAAGTTATTGACATCGATGACTAATCTCAAATAGTCTATTCATTCATCATTAGGCGAGCCCAAACATGTGGGCTTGCCTTTATATTAGAACTATCCAAAATGAAAACATTCAGCAGATTTATGCTTACGATGCTGTGTGCTGTTGCCATGATATCCTGCAACAACACAGCAAACAATCAGCAACAAAGCGCAGCACCCGCCGAACAGCAGCAAAGTGCTGTAGCTACTAGTGCCAGTCAGCAACCCGCTCCAGCTCAGGCTCAAGTTCAGCCTCAAGACCTGCCACAGGAAATCACCGACTTTATCAATCAGTATTTCCCGGGCGCTACCGTCACCGGTGTTGAACCCGACAACGAGTTTGGCGGTGTTGAATATGACGTACACCTAAACGACGGCACCGAGGTTGACTTTGACAAGAACAATCAGTGGGAGCAAGTTGACTGCAAGGGCAAAGCCGTACCCGCTGCTCTCATTCCCACCAACATTGCCAACTACGTGAAGACCAATTATCAGGCTGTAGCCATCGCCAAAATCGACAAAAAGAACTACGGTGGTTACGAGATTGAGCTCGCCAACGGCATGGAACTGAAATTCGATGCCAGCGGCAAGTTCGTGGGCGTAGACAATTAATCTCATAGCGGCCATTAGCCTTCACAGGCTTGACGACCCATAAAATACTGGAGGCCAGGCTCTCACGAGTCAGGCCTCCGGCTTACTTACCGCTTGCGCGGCATTTTCGTCTATTTTGTGTGCTTATGAAAAAACTTTTACTTTTCTACATCAGATCTGGTTTGGAGGTCACTTCACCGGCTGATCGGCAGCACCCTCTTGCAAAGTAGGAGGCACTTGCTGACCATCGGGGCGAGGACCGCGCTTGCCATCGTGCATGTGGGTGCGCTTACCATCGGGACGGGGACCGCGCTTGCCATCGGGACGCATACCACGCTTGCCGTCGGGGCGCATACCGGGCTTGCCGTCGGGACGCATACCATGACGACGCTCACCGCGCTTTTCCATCATCTTGCGATACTTCTCTTGCTGGTCGGCAGTGAGTACCTTCATCAGCTTGTTGTGGGTTTTCTCACGCTCCTTGCGCATCTCTTCGCCTTTCTTCTGCATCTTCTTGGATTCTTCTTGGAAAATCTTGTTCACCTTCTCACGCTGATCAGGAGTCAGATTCAATTCCTGCGACAGATGCTCAATGCGGTCTTTGCCATCGGGGCGATGTGAACGGTTCATCTCTTGTTGTTGCGCAGTCATGCTCATGGTCATGGCGAGCAACATAGCTAAACTTAAAACAATCTTTTTCATCTTTCTTACTTTTAATTATTAAATATTTTAGGTTCTTTCTCTCGTCATCGTTTTTCTCGGTTTTAGCTCGTAAAACCATTCACGATGACTTGTTGTTTCGATGCAAAATTAATGCACCTTTTTTAACCGTGCAATACCCTACCCCCCTGTAAAAGACCAATCGGGCTTGCCACTCCCCGAATCGCCAATTTTTCAAGACCAATTTCCCGAATGATTTAGTAATGTTAAAAATACGTAGATTTTTAGTTAAAAACCATAACAGTGAGGCGTTTTGCAACGCTATTACAAAAAAATTTCGTAAATTTGCATTCATTTTAAACCCTATTCAAATGGACTTAAACAAGGTTTTATATATTTCTCAAGAGATAGCGCCATACTTGCCCGACACGCCCATGGCACTCATGAATCGAGAACTTCCGCAAGCAGTTCAGGAACAAGGTGCTGAGGTGCGCACTTTCATGCCCAAGTATGGATTTGTCAACGAGCGTAGGCATCAGTTACATGAGGTCATCAGGCTTTCAGGAATGAACCTGATTATTGATGATACCGACCACCCGCTCATCATCAAGGTGGCCACGCTGCAACCGGCAAGAATGCAAGTCTACTTCATCTTTAATGAAGACTACTTCAACCGCAACATCAGCGAACAGCTTGAAACCCAACTCTCACCGGAGGACAACGATGAGCGCAGCATCTTCTTTGTCCGTGGCACACTTGAGACCATGAAGAAACTCCGTTGGGTTCCCGATGTGATTCACTGCTCGGGCTGGCTCACAGCGCTCGCACCTCTTTACATCAAGGATTACTATGCCGACGATCCGTCGTTCCAGCACGCTAAGGTAGTTTACTCCATCTTTGACGACGAGCTCACGCAACCCATGGACGAACGACTCTACGACAAGCTGAAATTTGACGGCATGAAAGAGTCAAACATCAAGGCGCTGAAAGGCAAGCAAGCCGACAAACTTGATCTTGTCAAACTGGCAATCAAGCATAGCGACGGCATCATTCAATGCACTGAGAATTTAGATTCGGAGGTGATGCAACTCATCGAGAAATCTAAAAAACCCTTCCTCCCCTATCAAGGCGAGAACAACGACGTCAACATCTACACCGACTTCTATAAATCGCTGTAACGCTATGAGAAAGCTTTTACTGATGGTTGCCGCCATTTGCGCCATGACAGCGTTCTTCGCTTGCACCGACGAGAACATCGGCAACTCCATCACCGACACCGCCAGCGCTATCATTAAAGACTCCTCGTTCACCATGACCGGCAGCAGTGTGCTCAACAACAAGGTATTGTCTCGAACCAGCACGCAACTTGTCGGGCAAGTTTTATCGACCGGATTCGGAAAGATAACGAGCGATGTGGTTACCGAACTCATGCCCGCGGCTGTGATTGACACAGCAAGAACGCAGGTTGACTGGATTGACTCGTGCCGACTCACGTTGCGCATCCCCAACAACGGTTTCACGGGTGACTCACTTGTGCCCATGCAGATTACCGCATATGAGCTCAACCAACAGCTCTCAGCGCCCATGTACAGCGACTTTGACCCCGAGGGATATTTCGATAAGGACGAACCGCTTGGCTCAGCTTCCTACTCGATTAAAACCGCTGATGACATTTACTCGCTGGACGTGGTTGGGAACACCTACGCCACAACCACATATCACGAAATTCACATTCCGCTTCCTGTGAGTTACGCTCGCGATATGTTCACGCTCTATAAAAGCCATCCCGAGGCGTTTGCCGACCCCACTGAATTCAAGAAGTACTACCCGGGACTCTACCTCACCACCACTTTCGGTTCAGGGCGCGTCATGAACTTTAGCGTAAACGAGCTTGAAGTATTCTATCGTCAAAAAGCAACTGATAAGGACACTGTCGAAACCCATCAGCAGAGCTACGCGGCATCATCGCCCGAGGTTATCAGCAATAACAATATTACCCTTGAAATTGACGACGCAGTCAAGGAGATGGTTGCCAATGGTGATGCCATCGTCATGGGACCCGCCGGCTATGAGGTCAATGCCAATTTCCCCATTCAGGAAATCATAGACAAATACAAGGCAAACACAATCGACGCGCTCGCCATCATCAACTCTCTCTCACTTGAGATTCCGGTTGAGACCGTCGACAACGAATACGACATTAAACCGCCCACATGCCTGCTCATGGTCAAGAAAAACAAGAAAGACGAGTTCTTTGAAGGCGACAGCCTCACCAATAGCAAGAACTCATTCTACGCCTACTACAATTCATCGAAGAAGACTTACAACTTCACGGGCATGCGCGACTACATCGTCGACATCATCAGCAACAAAAACGGTATCGCGACACCTGAAGATATCAATTTCGTGATTACACCCATCGACATTTCAACCTACACCCAGCAGGCATCGGCCTATTCGTCGGCTTCAACGGTTGTCACGAAAATTGCACCTTCAGTGTCATTCCCGTCAATCGCAAAATTACGGCTTGACAAAGCAAAAATTAAGATAGTTTATAGCCGACAATCCAATTATTAGTTGTAACTTTGCAACCGAAAACGAAGCACCTATTGTGTACGCTTCGCATCAGCCGCAATAGCTCAGTCGGTAGAGCATTTCATTCGTAACGAAAAGGTCGCGGGTTCGAGTCCCGCTCGCGGCTCAAACCAAAAACCTCATGGCTTCCTGCCGCGAGGTTTTTTTGTTTCCCCACTTGTGGCAACACCATGCATCCCGTCGCTTATAGGAGAACTATGAGCATAATGGGATAGTTGGGATAGCTGGGAAAGATGAAACTTTTGGGAAAAGCGGGAAATTATGGAAGGACGCGAATCTGGTTTGTTTAACAGGTTGATTTTGAGGCAGGTTTGATAGTTTTGTTTCATGATGCTCAAATTAAGATTGTACTGCATTCGTTGTTTTTTGTACTACTTTCGTTAGTTTTTGTAGTACTTTCGTTAGTCGCTAGGTAGAGGGCAATATGTCAAAGATCGCGTGTATAGACGCAAAAATAAGGGCAAATGGGTGTGAGGAAAATATTGATAGCAAACACGCAGGGCTGGCGGCCGTGACCCTAGCGGCAAGGGGGTCGCCTCCGGCGACGTGGGGACGGGGCTCTTTGCCCCCAGTGCCGCGTTTCACCTCCTCGCGCTGCTCGTCAGCTCAACACGGTACTGTTACTCAAATGCTCGGCCTGTCGGGCGAGAAAGGCGCCAATTCAGCCTGGCGGGTTTCGGTTAGTGAAAGGTGTTCCTCGTCGAGGAACGCATCCGGGTGGCATCCTCTACCCCCCCACCATTCGTGGCTAGCGCCACATCATGGTGGGGTTTGCTGAAAGGTAGACCTCTGCGAGGTCTTTACCTAACGGCATCATGGTGGGGTTTGACGGAGGCTCGCTAGGCGCACACCGGCCTGGCGGTCGACTCATGCTGCTCGCTCCGTCGAGCTTTGGTTGCTGAAAGGTAGACCTCTGCGAGGTCTTTTGCCTGACGGCACCACACACCGGCCTAACGGCTGACTTATGCTGCTCGCTCTGGCGGGCTTCGGTTGCTGTAATGTAGACCTCTTCGAGGTCTTTGCTGGGTGGCAGATTTTACGGACATGAAAAAGCCTCCGCTTGAGAAAGTAGAGGCTTATTCGTATGTTTTACAACATGTTATATAAAAAAATAACCAATAACCCATAACGCACAAAAAGGGTGTGCCTGAATTATGACACACCCTCCAAATTAATACGGATTTTAGACCACTCTACTATTCTACTGAATACCGAGAATGATGTTAACGAGGGCGGTGACATCCGAGACATTCACTTGGCCATCGCCGTTCACATCAGCACTTTCCTGGTTCATGAACTCCCTCCCCAGAATCATGTTAATCAAGTCCGACACATCGCTCACATTCACACTGCCGTCGCCAGTGACATCTCCATGAACCACAGGGGGGTCAAGGTCATCAACAATATTGACGAATTCCTTCCATTGGGCAGCCTTACGATATTCATCTAATCGGCCCTTAATCACATGCAAAATGCAATCTGACACATTTACTCCTAAGAAAACATCAGAACCTAAATCAACATTAGCAGGGTGGTTAACAAAACTATATATATTTGTTAAGCTACTACATCCATTGAAAGCCCATTTTTTAATTTCTGTGACCGAGTTGGGGATACTGACATTGGTCAGGCCGGAGCAACCATAGAACGTACTCACGTTGATGGAGGTGATGGAGTTAGGGATGGTCACGCTGGTCAGTCCTGTGCAATGGGAGAACGCACCGTTACCGATAAATGTGACTGAGTCGGGGATGGTCACGCTCGTCAGACCGCTGCAACCAGAGAACGCACCGCCACCGATTGAGGTGACGGAGTTGGGGATGGTCACGCTGGTCAGGCCGCTGCAGTTATAGAACGCATAGTTGCCGATGGAGGTGACGGAGTTGGGGATGTTGATGCTGATCAGGCCACTGCATTTATAAAACGCCCTTTCACCAATAGAGATGACGGAGTTGGGGATGACGATGTCAGTTAGACCAGTCATATTATAACACAAATATTTCGGAATAATCTCAACCTGGTTGCCAAAGTTAAACTCATTAATGCTTGTAAGAGTATTAAAAGGATGATAGTCAGATGGTACTTCCTGACATGCTTTTGCATTCCAATTCACCGTAGTAATATTGTTGCATTTATAGAACGCATAGTAGCCGATGGAGGTGACAGAGTTGCCGATGGTGACGCTGGTCAGGCCGCTGCAGTTATAGAACGCAGCGCCACCGATTGAGGTGACGGAGTTGGGGATGGTCACGCTGGTCAGACCGCTGCAACTCACAAACGCACTTACGCCAATTGAGGTGACGGAGTTGGGGATGTTGATGCTGGTCAGGCCACTGCATCTACGAAACGCACTTTCACCAATAGAGATGACGGAAATGGGGATGACGATGTCAGTTAGACCAGTCATATTATCACACAAATATTTCGGAATAATCTCAACCTGGTTGCCAAAGTTAAACTCATTAATGCTTGTAAGAGTATTAAAAGGATGATAGTCAGATGGTACTTCCTGACATGCTTTTGCATTCCAATTCACCGTAGTAATATTGTTGCATTTATAGAACACATCGCCACCAATAGATTTGAGTGAATCAGGTATGGATACATTCGTCAAGCCAGTGCACAATCCAAAGGCTTTTTCACCGATGGATGTAATGGTGCCAGGTAAAGAGATGTTGGTCAGACCAGAGCAATTCCAAAAAGCATTGTTACCGATGGAAATGACAGAATTAGGGATGGATATATTGGTTAGGCCGTTGCAATCATAGAAGGTATATTCGCCGATTGAGGTGACTGAATTCGGAATCGTGAACGAAGTCAGGCCGGTGCAACCCTCGAACGCACCGCTGCCGATTGAGGTGACGGAGTTGGGGACATTAACAGAAGTCAAGCCGCTGCACCCCCCAAAGGCGTCGTTACCTATTGATATAACATTGTTAGGGATATCTATTTCGGTTAGACTTGTACAACCCTGAAACATAGCATCGGCAATAAAAGAGTTCTGTATGTTAAAACTCGTCAGGGATGTGCATTTACTGAATGCTCCGCCTCCGACAAAAGTAATTGTATTTGGAATTGTGACACTCTTCAGAGCGCAGGGACTAAATGCACTTCCTCCTATCGAAGTGAGGGATTTTGGAAAGATTATGCTTTCAAGTCCGCAATAACAAAAAGCACAATCCCCTATTGATTGCAAAGTCTCGGGCAAAACAATCTCTTTTAAGACATCATCACCATAAAACGCATATTCACCAATCGATGTGACAGGACCCAACATTGTCACACTTTCCACTCTTGTATTGATGAATGCTCGAGGATCTATCTTGGTATACGATTCGGGAAGGACGAGCGACTTGATATTTGCCCCTCGGAATGCCTGACTACCAATATGAGCTAATGCGCTGCCGAACTCGATTTCGGCAAGGTTTCCATAGCCCTCGAAGGCACTATTGCCAATGGAGGTGAGATTGTTGCCAAAGTGGATTTTGCGCAGGGCTGGAGGAGTCTCAAAAACTCCGACCCCCCTTGCAAACGCCTCGTTGCCGATAGTGACTAGCGATTCGGGAAAAATAAGTTCCTCACATTCAATACGTGAGTTATCGAAAGCATTGTTACATATTTCTTGCAGCGAATTGCCAAAAATCAATTCACTTATACCTGGGCACTCTGCAAATGTTCTTGAGCATATTTTTTTCAGACCATTGCCTAACTTAATTGATGACAAACCACGACACTCTTCGAAAGCCTGATCTTCAATAATTTCGACCGCATCGGGGATAATGATTTTCTTCAGTGCGTTACCGTAGAACGCCCCTTTTTCAATTTCCTTAAGTGAAGCAGGAAAGGTGATTGTTTCAAACCCAGAACCGACAAACGCTGCAGGACCAATGATTTTAATACCTTCGGGTATTACGGTGTTGGTGCAACCGCGCAGCAAATTGCCAGTAGCCGTTTCGATAATGGCGTTGCAATTGTTGCGAGAGTCATACACCTTGTTCTGCGCATCAACAACGATTGACTGCTTACCACAGTTGGCAAAAGCCATTTCTCCGATAAAGGTCACATTCTTTGGTATAAATAGATTTTCAACGTTAAAACATCCTGAAAAGGCACTTTCGTCAATCGTGGTCAATGCTTGTGGGAACTCAAGGTTTGAAATACCGTAGCAAAAGTCGAATGCTTGTTTGCCTATTGTCTTCAAAGTGTTAGGAAATGTAACACTACTGATAGGCCAACAATTATAGAAGGCTTTATCACCGATGGCTGTGACAGAATAAGTCTTACCGTTGTATGTAACACTTGACGGTATTACGATGTTACCGCTGAGGTTTGGGTATGTGTATGAACCGTAAATGTATCTTTCATAAGTTACAGTGACCGATGTACCGTCACTATTATAGTTATAGGCTATGCCATCAACCATGAAGTCGTAGGCCGAGGCCGAAAGAGGCAAGGCACTTAGCAGCAGTGCCAGGAAGATGGATTTGAGTAGTTTTGATTGTTTCATATTGGTTTATGTTTTAGTGGATTATTGTCGCAAAAGTGGATTATATGTACAAAAATAACGAATAATGTGTGGAAAAGCAAGAAAACCAGGGATTATTCTGATTAATACGGATATTTTGACGGGCTTTGGGCTTAAAATTGATTAATAATGATTGAGCATCGCGCTAAAAAAGCGGTGCTTTAACGAGATGTGGGTGCTGAAGTTCCTCTGCGAGGCACTTTTTGGTTGGATGCCTCTGGGACCAAGCTGCGCACCTCTGCGAGGTGCTGGCATGGTCTTAACCTTGAAGTCGGGTCTTCGACCCGCCCGACCTCTGCGAGGTCACGTGGTGGAGTGGACTGGTAGCGAAGTCTGCAAAATCTTCCTCAACGCTGGACTGAAGCCGTTTTTTTTGGGGGGGTCGCCTCCGGCGACGTATGCGTAGGTGTGGGTGTGTGGCAAAACTCAGGTAGTAGTGTCTAGTGCCGCCTAACGGCGGGAAATCCAACAGAATCCAAGAACAAATTTCTCTTAATTATTATCTGTCGCCCCAGATGGGGCTACGAATGGTGGGGTTTGACGGAGGCTCGCTGGGCGCACACCGGCCTGGCGGTCGACTTATGCTGCTCGCTCTGGCGGGCTTCGGTTGCTGAAAGGTAGACCTCTGCGAGGTCTTTTGCTGGGGGGCAGGCAAAGCTGGCTGACGCCGGCTATTTTTTTGAGGTGGTGATACAAGGCACAGCCTTGTACTGCAAGAACAACGTGCGCGGTGAAACGTGGGGATAGTTATAAGGGGTCGCCTCCGGCGACGTGGGGAGGGGGCTCTTTGCCCCCAGTGCCGCGTTTCACCTCCTCGCGATGCTCGTCAGCTCAACACGGTACTGAGGGGTACTCAAATGCTCGCCCTCGCGGGCGAGAGAGCTGCCATTCTGCCTGGCGGGCTTCGGTTAGTGAAAGGTGTTCCTCGTCGAGGAACGCATCCGGGTGGCATCTCCTACCCCCCACCATTCGTGGCTAGCGCCACATCATGGTGGGGTTTGACGGACGCTCACTGGACGCACACCGGCCTAACGGCTGACTTATGCTGCTCGCTCCGTCGAGCTTCGGTTGCTGAAAGGTAGACCTCTGCGAGGTCTTTTGCCTGACGGCATCGCACACCGCCCTGTCGGGCGAGAAAGGCGCCAATTCAGCCTGGCGGGCTTCGGTTAGTGAAAGAAGTGCCTCGCAGAGGCATTTTTCGTTGGATGCTCTCTTCAGTTGCAAAAAAGTGGGGACAAGGATCCTAATGACCGATTTGGGTTAAAGTCGAAGCCACACTTGACCAATCGCGCCACGAGACAAGTCGGAGACTTGACTTAGAGTCCCACTAATATGAGACTAATCCCAATTTCCTTTAAAAATCCCACTATGCATATTTCCTCAAAACAAGAGGGCATACCATAACGGCATGCCCTCTAGCTTTTGTATTTAACCCAGTTTATCTTTAAGCTATCAGTTAGTGCCCAGTAAGATATTGACAAGGGTGGTCACATCGCTCACATTCATGTCGCCGTCATTGTTCACATCGGCGAGTAACAGGTCGGCAGGGATGGTTCCTAATAACATGTTGACGAGGGCGGTCACATCGCTCACATTCACAAAGCCGTCGCCGTTCACATCGCCATAGACATACCTTATCCACGAGAAGTAGCCCGGATCGGAACTGCCACCATCGATGTGGGCATAGGCTTTGTCGATATGATTCTCATCATAAGTGGTGCCCATATAGCCCATAATGTTATAACAATCGCCAAACATATACTCAGATTTTTCGGTGGTCACCGCTGCGGTGCTCCATTTTCCGCCTACAAAGACGACGGCGAGATGCTCGCAAGACTCAAACATGCAGCGCATATCGGTCACCTTGGCGGTGTTGAAACTGCTCAGGTCGAGCGTTTGCAAATTCTCACACAAATAGAACATGTAATACATCGAAGTGACATTAGCCGTGTTGAAGTTTCTCAGACTCAGCTTCGTGAGACTGCTGCAATCATAGAACATCATTTTCATGTTAGTCACCTTGCTGGTGTTAAAACGGCTCAGATCGAGAGTCTGGAGGCCGCTGCAACAAGAGAACAGGCTGCTCATGTCGGTAGCCTGGCTGGTGTTCAAATGGCTCACATCGAGGCTTTTCAACTCCCTACACTCGTAGAATACACCGATGAAATCGGTCACTTTCGAAGTATTGAAATGGCTCAGATCTATGCTACTGAGTTTTTTGCAGTAGCCGAACATGAATCTCATCGTGGTCACATTATCGGTCTTGAGATAATTCAGGCCTGTGATGCTGGTGAGTTTTCTCATCTCATAAAACCAGTAAGCGGTGCTGGTGGGGCGAGCCTGAGCAAACGACGGGTCGAATACAACACGCTCCACCTGATTGCAAGTGCCGTCACCATGCCAAGCAGGGCGTTCTAAATCTGAATTCAAGGCATAAGCACCCGAGGGACGGGTTCCGTAATAAAAAGTGAGGGTAGCATTGCTGCTGGTGTAGATCGCATAGCCCTCGGCAGCCCATGCGGTCACACAGGCTGCCATCGCCACGATTATAAACAATAGTTTTTTCATTTCGTTATTTTGTTTAATGTTATTAGTCAGCTGTGGTTTTTCATTCTTTGCCCATTCTTGCTCTCCAAAAGTCAGGCTAGTTTTTTATAGCAATTAAATTATGAAAGCGTGGAGAGTTGTTCAGGAAATCCAGAAACGCTTCCATCAACATTTATCTTTCCGTGATGGCTGTTGTTTTGTAGTTTGCCATAGGAATTATTGCAAATTTACACATTTTCAACCATCTAACCAAGTAACGGCACAAAAAAAATGAGAGGAGCTCACATGATGCGAGCTCCTCTTTTATTATAAGGTGTCACCTGCTGGCAATCACTTGCCGATGTAGGAAGCGTATTTTTGCTTCACAATGGGAATCTGTTTTTGCAGGTTGGCGATGCGCTTTGAATCGCTGGGGTGCGTGCTCATAATGTCGCTTTTGCCCGAATTTCCGGAACTAGCCGACATCTTCTTCCAGAAGTTAATGGTGGCATCGGGGTTATAGCCGGCAATTGACATGAGCACGAGTCCCATATCATCGGCCTCCATCTCATGCTTGCGCGAGAAGGGAAGCATCACGCCCACATTGGCACCAAGACCATAGACTTGCTGTGCAATTTGCTGAGTCTGAGCGCTGGCACCTTGCAGAATGCCGCCCAAGACCTGTCCGCCATACTGAGCGAGCATCTGCTGGCTCATACGTTCATTGCTGTGCTTAGCAACCGCGTGAGCCACCTCGTGACCAAGCACGGTAGCGAGTTCATCGTCGCTCGAGATGAGTTTCATAATACCCTCGTAGACCACGATTTTGCCGCCGGGCATACAGAAGGCATTAATTTGGTCATCCTTCACCAAATTGAACTCCCACTGGAAGTTCTTCACCTCGTTGCTCATGCCGTTGGCATTCAAATAGGCCTCGGTGGCAGCCGCAATCTTACGGCCTACACGAGTCACTTGTTCGCTCTGCACTTTTGCAGTAGAAATTTTAGCCGACTTCATGAAGCTGGCATACTGCGTGAGACTGGCTTGCAGCACCTCGCTGTCTGAGACCAGGTTCAGCTGTTTGCGACCAGTGATGGGCACTGAACCGCAGCTTGTGAGCAGCAGCGCAAACAGAAGTAGAAATAGTAGATTATTTTTCATAAGTCGTTAGTATTTAGTAATTAAACTTATTTACGAATGAGTTATAACCCTTTCGGTCGGGGGCAGGGTTGCATTGCGCTCGTCGAGTGCGGTAACCACGGCATTAGCCAAACGATTAAATGCCACGCCCGACACCGAGTTTTGCATCACTACCGGCACACCATCGTCACCGCTCTGGCAAATGCTCGCCACCAGCGGTATCTGGCCCAGCAGACGCACGTTCAGTTTCTCGGCAAGTTCCTTGCCGCCGTCTTTTCCGAAGATGTAGTACTGCTCATCAGGGTGCGATGCGGGCGTGAACCACGACATATTCTCCACAATGCCCAGCACAGGAACATTCACATGCTCACCCAGGAACATGCTCACACCCTTGCGCGCATCGGCGAGTGCCACCTGTTGCGGCGTAGTCACAACGACGGCTCCGGTAATGGCCAAGGTCTGCACCAGCGTCAGGTGAATGTCGCTTGTGCCGGGAGGCATGTCGATGATAAAGTAGTCAAGTTCGCCCCAGTCAGCGTCCATAATCAACTGCTTCAGGGCATTACTTGCCATGGCACCACGCCACAGCACGGCCTTGTCCTTATCGACCACAAAACCTATTGACAGCATCTTCACGCCAAATTTCTCGGCAGGCACAATGAGGTTGCGCCCATCCACTTCACGCATATAGAGCTGCTCGTCTTCCAGACCCAACATCTTGGGCATTGAGGGGCCGAAGATGTCGGCATCGAGCAGACCTACGCGATAGCCTTGCATGGCAAGAGCCACAGCCAGGTTGACCGCCACAGTCGACTTGCCCACGCCGCCTTTGCCCGACGAGACGCCAATGATGTTCTTCACACCGGGTAGTGGTGGCAACGGTTTCTCCTCGGCCTTGAGCGTCACGGGAGTAATATTGCCTTTAATCTCAACCTCCTCGCCCACATAGGTATTCACGGCCACCTCGGCAGCCTTGATTACCGATTTAATAAACGGGTCGGTAGGTTTCTCAAATATAATTGAGAACGATACCTTGTTACCGTCAATGCGCATATCGTCGGCCACCATTCCCATCTCCACGATGTTCTTTCCGGTTCCGGGATAACGCACATTGCTCAGGGCGTCAATAATCAATTTCGGATACAGTGTCATGTTTGTTCAGGTATTAATTAGTTGTTTAATTCATTGTCTTTCATCAGTTGAGGCATCTGAATTTCGCCTCGGCCATAACTGCGATAGGTGTCAGGCTCTATCTCAATATCAGGCTCCACCAGCTCACCATCATGCGGCAAGCGGAACTTCAAGTACTTGATGGTCAAGCCCCGCGAGAGCCACTGCTTCTCGTAGTGAGTCTTTATCTCAAGTATGTCGTCGGCACAACCTGACCCATAGAGGTCGTCGGTGTCAATTTCCAACGGCAGATTGTTGACCCTAATCAATTCTCGGGTATAGGTGTAGAGGAAGGGGCTGTCGGTCTTCAGATGCACGATGCCGCCGTCCTTGAGCACCTTCCGATAGTTGTTCAGGAACCGAGTAGAGGTTAATCGCTTGTTCACCTTCTTCATTTGCGGGTCGGGGAAGGTTATCCAAATCTCCGACACCTCATCAGCGTCAAACATGCGGTCAATCAGCTCGATGCTCGTGCGCAAGAACGTCACATTCTTCAATTGCTGACGCTCAACCATCTTGGCCCCGGTCCACATTCGAGCGCCCTTGATGTCGATGCCTATATAATTCTTCTCGGGGAAACGCTGACTCAAACCCACGGCATACTCGCCCTTGCCGCAGCCCAGCTCAAGCACAATGCCATGGTCGTTATGAAAACAATCGGCATTCCACCGGCCCTTCATGGGGCAACCGCCTGACTCCAGGACACTCCACGGGTATTGATAGACGCAGCCGAATGTCTCCATGTCGGCAAATTTTTTCAGCTTATTCTTTCCCATGAGTCTATCGTGACAAGTTATTTCACAGCGAGTTTATAGCTCTTGCCGTTCAAGCGAACAATCACGAAGCCGCTCGGCACTTCAAACTCGTTATGGCCTTCGCTCACCTGCAGGTCTTGCACCATGCCGTTCATTTGAACCAGTTGAGCCACGCCACCGTGCGAAGTCTCTATCACGAGCATTGAGCCACGGGCATACACACGGTCATTATCAGCCATCATGTCGTCAATGCCGGTCGCATTGCTCACTCGTGTGGTTGTTGCCGGAGCGTAGAACGTCTTAGAACGGTCGGTGGCAAATATCACGTTGTCAATCACAATCTCGGCATCAGTTGCCAACTCTTGCGAGCCGCGAACCTGCAGACGAAGCACGGGGCCTTCATGCCCGCTCATCACATCATTATTCATTGAGTAGGCCATGATGCGGCAAGCGTTGTCGTTGAGTTTCGAGACAATCACATGCTCAGCGGTGCGGCTTGTCTTGCTCATATCAGTGCTCACGATAGTCAGTCCCGGAGGCAGAATCACATCGCACTGCATGGCAGCATATTCAGTTTGGTTACTAAGTTTCAGTTCCACGGTCTTCACCTGATCAGGTGCTATGGCAAAGTTGTCAATGGTCACAATGTCGTCGGTAGTCACAACACCGGCTCGTCTGATCACAACCTCGGTGCCGCTCAAAATCAGGTTGACCAGTGCGGTCACGTCGCTCACATTAATGCGGCCATCGCCCAACACGTCGGCGGCTTTTTCAACAAATGTATCGGGGATTCCCAAAATGTGGTTAATCAGTGCAGTCACGTCGCTCACGTTCACCACACCATCACCGTTCACGTCACCCAGCAACATTGCTTCATAGATCATGAAATCTCTCCACTGGGCCGCAGCGCGGTAGTCATCTATGTTTTTCACCAGCAACTCCACATCTTGCTGATTCACATCCTGCCACACGGCTTCGCCAAGTGCGGGAGGTGTGGTAGGTTTTGCCACTATCGTCTGCAACCCCTTCATTCCCATCATGGCACGCGTTCCGATGTAGGACACATCGGCCGGAATGGTAAGAGACCTGATTTCCTTCAAGTTCAGGAAGGCATAGTCGCCTATTTGCTGAAGCGACTTCATGGATAGCATATTAAACTCTTGGAGCCCAGACAACACAAATGCCTCGGCATCGATGCACTGGAGCTTCGCGGGACTCCTCATCTGAATATAATTAAGAGCGGAGCAACCATTGAATGCGCTAATGCCCACTCGCTCTATCGCCGCACCGATTGTAACCGAAGTCAAGGCAGTGCAACCCAGAAAAGCGAAGTTGTCGATAACCGCCGGCTGAATGTCGACAGTCGTGAGCGAAACGCAACGCGAAAACGCGCCCGGTCCCACCGTTTTCAGTGCGGTACCCGTCTTCACCGACTGCAATCCAGAACCACTGAAGGCATAAGAGCCAATCAGAGCCAACTTAGACGGCAAATTGATTGTCTTCAGCTGGGTGCAACCGGCAAAAGCCGCAAAGCCGATGCTCTTGAGCGACGATGGCAGTGTTACGCTCGTCAGTTTCTTACCGAAGAACGATACCTGGGGAATCTCGTCGGCAGGGAAATAGACTTGGCCGTTCACCAGGGCATCATGAACGCCGTCGTAGGCCACGATGCTAGCTCCTGAGAGGTCAATTTGAGTCAGTTTCTCCAGTTTATCAGAAATAAACATAAAGTCACGGGCATCGAGTGTTCCGTTAATTTTGAGCGAGGTAACGTTGAGGTCGGTCACTTTGCTCGACAGCTTTCCCGCTGTCGTAGTCACGTCAGCAGCACGCACTGACACAGCACACAGCAACACGATGAATAAGAAATGAAGTTTACGCATATCGATATGTTTCTTTTTTTAGTTTACAAATTTAGTCAAAAAAAATTATTCTCACTATATAAAAACGAAATATTAGTTTAGCCCCAATTGGTCATTCGGCCGAATGTGGTTAAATTATAAACGGAGAATTGCCCAATTTATTGCCTTAAAAGCCTAAAAAAACAAAAAAAGATTCCCGCTTGAGTGCGGGAACCTTTCATATGGGTATTTTTTAGCTTTCTTAAACTTCGTGCGTCACTGCATTAAGCTACTTCCAGAAGCTCAATGCGAACCATTTTTATTTCACTATCACCTTGTAGCTCTTGCCATTAAGTCTCACAATATAGATACCGCTTGCCACGTCATACTCGTTGCGGCCGCCAGCCACGGTCAGCTCGGTGTAGACACCATTGGTTGCCACCAGTTGTGCTACGCCATTGTCTCCGCTCTCTATCACGAGCACTCCGGCATGAGCGTATACGCGGTCGGTTGCGGCGGTAATATCGTCAACACCTGTTGTGTTACCCACAGCGGTCACTGCGTCCGATCCTTGATAAACGTTGTTATCGGCATTGACCAGCAACGTGTTACGAGTCTCAATGGCGGCATTGCCGGCCAAACGGTAGTCAGCCTGCAACTCAAAGGTAAACAGCGTCTCTCCTGCGTTATCTATCAGTCGGTTATCGGGCGAGTAGATAATGACTGTCGCAGTATTATCGCGCTCATTCATTCGCGACACGATGGCGTGTGAACGAGCACGCTCGCCGGCGCGCATTGCGCCCTCAACAAGTGTCAAGCCCTCAGGCAGATCCATCTCAAACTGCATAGCCATGTAGCGCTGTGTGTCAGCAAGTTTTGCTTGTACCGTGACGCACTCACCGGGTTTCACGCTGAACGGCTCAATGCTCAAGTGGTCGGTGGTCACGGGGCGCACAATTACGGCTTTCGTTCCTTGGATGTGCGGCGTTTCGCCACTGAGAATGAGATTGATAATCGCAGTCACATCGTTCACGTTAATACCCTCATCGCCATTGACATTGGCGGCTATAGGATTGAATACAGGCGGATTCTTGCCCAAAATGTAGTTGATGAGAGTTGTCACATCGTTCACGTCAATCGAACCGTCTTCATTGACATCGCCCAGCAGATAGTCGTGCAAGATATAGAATTCCTTCCATTGGTCGGCTTCGGCATACAAATCGGCAACCTCGTTTGAGGCTGTTCCCAGCTTCACAAGCGGCTGATTCACACCGGCCCACACGCTATCGCCCAACAGAGGTACATCAGTGGCCATTGACGTAATTTTTTGCAACCCCGTCATACCGGCCATTGCCTTAGTACCCAAATAGGTTACAGTAGATGGCAAATAGAAAGAAGTTGCCTGACTGTTATTATAGAATGCATAGTCGCCTATTGTAGTCACCCCCTCGCCCAGCGAGTCAAGCGCCAAGCCCTGAGTGCCGGCAAGCATATAGGCGGGCACCTCGGTCAAGCCTTCGGGCAACGACAATGCAGTGAGCGATGGCGCGCAGAAGAATGCGCCCTGCCCCACCTCGTTCACGCACGCGGGCACGCTCAACTGCGTGAGTGACGACTGTGCGAATGCCCACTCGCCCACCTTGTTCAGCTGAGTGGCACCATTGAAGTTCATGGTTGTCAGGCCCGAACGGATAAACGCCTCATCGCCCAGCGTAGCCAGAGCCGACTGCTCGGGCAGGTCTATTGCTGTCAACGCATAGCAGCCATTGAACACACCGGCACCCAGCGAAGTGACAGTAGCACCGAGTGTCACGGTAGCAAGTGCGTCGTCGGCCTTAAAGGCATCTTTGTCAATCACGGCTGCGCTGACGGTTGCTTGCTCAAGCGACTTGCACTGAGCAAAGGCACCCTCGCCCACATAGAGCACCGAAGCCGGAACCTCAACCGAGGTCAAGCCCGAAGCGCTGAAGGCAAAGGCTCCGATGGTGTCAACGCTCGCAGGCAGTTCAATTGACTGCAACTGACCGCACGCGGCAAAGGCTGCCATGCCAATGCTCTTCAACGAAGCCGGCAGCACAACACGGTTGAGCGCCTGCATATCAAAGAATGCCATGGCCGGTATTGACTGCGCGGCATAGTCGTTCAGCGTCGTGAACACGGGGTGCAGAGCGTTGTAATAGGCCACAACGTTCACACCGCTCAAGTCAATCTGCGTGAGCTGTCGCAACGAGTCGGCGATGAACTTGAAATCGCGGGCATCCATCTCTCCCGTCACAGTCAGGCTGCTTACTGATGTGTCTTCAACACGATCACGCAATGTGCCGGCAACGTTCTCAACCTCTATCGCTGAAGCCGTTATCGACAACACCAATGCGGTTAACATAAATAGCAACTTATGCATCATAGTATTTCATTGTTTTTAGTTTTAACTTGCAAATTTACTGATTTTCATCAAATAACGCACAATTTACGCCCACAAAAATGCAATCTTTTGCGCGCGCGTGCGATATTTCACCTTTTTTATAACGATTTTTTCTCAGTTTTATTGCATTTTCAGTCAAAAAAAAACTCAAATAGGCTTTATAGATAACGAGAAAAGCAACTCCGCGACGGGAGTTGCTTTTGTCTTTTGTTATGATACCGGCAATGCCGGCTTCACTTTGTCGTTCAGTTCTGTTCCTGTTCGGGGGCAGCCACCACGTTAATATAAGTGTGGCCGGCGCGATGCTGGAACTCGACGGTTCCGTCAACGAGAGCATAGAGGGTATGATCCTTACCCATGCCCACGTTCAGACCGGGACGATGAACTGTGCCACGCTGACGACGGATGATGTTGCCAGCCTTAGCAAATTGACCACCATAAATTTTAACGCCAAGACGCTTGCTGTGCGACTCGCGGCCGTTCTTAGAACTACCTACACCTTTTTTATGTGCCATAATTTCTAAAATTTAAGGGGTTAAGCAATAACTTCTTTAATCACGAGTTCAGTGAACATTTGGCGATGTCCGTTCAAGCGACGATAGCCTTTGCGGCGACGTTTCTTAAACACAATCACATGTTCACCCTTCACGAGGGGAGTCTTTACCTCGCAAACCACCTTTGCGCCTTCAACGGTAGGCGCGCCAACTGTAATGGCACCGTCGGCGTCAACAAGAAGAACCTTGCCAAACTCAACAGAGTCACCGGCTTGTTTCTCTTCACCGAGATAGTGGACGTACAATTTCTTGCCGGCTTCGGCTTTGAACTGCTGTCCCTGAATGTCTACAATAGCGTACATTTAAAATATTGTATTTCAAGTTAAACCGTACGGCGGCAACCTCTTTCACAGGTTGCACTTAGTCGTGCCTTTCGGAAATGCGGATGCAAATTTACTACTTTTTTCTTTCTCCACAAACATTTTAAGCATTTTTTCTAAAACTCTTTCTTGATTTTCTCAAAAGCATCAGGAGAATCAAGAACTAAAAACTGCAAAAAAGCTCCTGCCGAAGTGGGCAGGAGCCTTTTGACTTTTAAGTTTCAGAAGTAGAGAAACTTGTGATTTAAAGTAATCAAAAAGTGTGTTACTTATTTGATAACTTTGCTGGCAGCCTTGGTGCCGTCGGTGTAAGTGGTAACCACGATGTTCACACCGTCGAAGGGCACGTTGCTTTGCATACCTGCCAGGTTCACATACTTCACGCTCTTCACAGCCTTAGCGTTCACGTCGTTGATACCTACGTTAGTGTTCTTGCGAACAACCATCTTCACGCCATCGATCGGAGCCTTAGCGCCAGCAGGAGTAGCCTCCTTAACCAGTGAGATGTTGTAATCACCGGCCTCGGGCAGACGGAAGTTCCAGCCTTCTTCGCCGGGATAGAGATCGATCTCAGTACCGGTTGCCAACATGTCGTTGGTAATAGCGAACCAAGTAACACCCTGATCAGCATTCTCATTCAGACCGCCAATCCAAATCCAGTCATTCTCACCCGGGGTCAGAAGCTTGAAATCAAGGCATTCGTCGTCATCGGGATTGTCAACAGCAGTGATATCTACGCCACCTTCGCCAATCTCCTCGGGAGTTGTAGCGTTCCAATTGTTGAAGCCGCCGGTGATGTAGTACTTGGGTTCGGGCTGTGGCTGCGGATCTTCGTTCAGAGTGGTGAATATTACGCTCTCGGTCCAGTCGGTAGTGCGGCCATCGGCAGCAACACCCTGTACTTGAACCTCATATTCAGTATTGGGAGTGAGACCCTCGATGGTGTAAGGATTCTCGGTCACATCATTCACATAGATCCACTCGTTACCGGGAGGAAGTATCTCGATGTCGTCAACATCAAGGATGAACATGTCGGTGATGCCATAATGGCGGATGGCTACATAGCCTTCTTGTCCGGCATAAGCACTCAAGTCAAACTCATACTGTACCCAGTCGCCAGTGGAAGTTTTCTGCTCACCCACCATAGTGAAGTCAGATGCATTTGTGTTGCTGGCTGTAGAAACTGCAACACCAAATGTCTCGGCAGCATAATTCACATCCTGGCCTTTAGCCCAGAAGGTGATTGTACCTCCCAGTTGCACCTTAGGCGAAACAAGATAATTGTCGGGAGTGAGAGCACCCACAACATTGCTGTAAGAACCCGATACCACCAAGTCTTGTGAACTGTTATAACCTTGGCCTGCCAATGTAGCGTCTGCTACAAGATAAACACCGCCTACGGTAGAGCCAAGAATCCAGTTGTAACCGTCACCGTCGGCATCAATGGTGGTCCAGCCGTCGAGTGTGCTCTGGTCAAAGTTCCAGCTTATGCCCTCGCCATCCTCGGCATACTTGCGATAGCGCAGATTATAGCTTGCGTTGTTGGCGCCGGCTTCCCAAGCGATCTTAGCCGTTGTGGCGGTAGGATCGGCAGTGAGATTGGTGGGAATTTCGGGAGCTGTGTCATCAAGGACAATCAGGTCAACCTGGTCGTTAGTGGTACCCATGCTTACTACGAACTCGTACGAGACACCCGAGGCAAACTCGAAGTTGTCGTAGCGGCCACCCACGGTGCCATTAGCCGATGCAATCCAGACGCGATCGCCCGGGGATGGGTTGGTGATGCACCAGTCGTAGGTGCCGGCAGGAATCAAAATGCTGACGCTGTTGTCCAGTACAATGTTAGCGGTAGTGAGAGCGCCATCGGCATTTTCGGGAATCTTGTACTCAAACTCGGCATAAGTTGCGGCCGAGGCATCGCCACTAGTGGTGAGACCACCGGTTGTGGGGATAATGGTGCCGTAAGCAGTAGCATCGGCATCGAGGAGCATCTGATAGCCGGAGCCATCGTCCCACACATTGCCGGCAGTAAGGGTTACGCTTGCATAGCCATCGGGCACTTCGGCCTTGGGAGCAGTAAGCATAACAGGTTTGGTGGGCTTTGAAGCGGTAAGAGTCTTGCTCACTCTCACATTTGGGTTAATCACGTTTTTTGAAGTCACCGGTTGCGCACTCAGTGTCATGGGGACCAGCAACGCAGCCGATAACATTAACAAGGTAATTTTTTTCATAAATTTACAGATTTAAAAATTAAACATAATTAAGCATATTACTAAGAATTTTCAAGAATTGTCAAATCAATAGCGCAAATTTATCACAAATAAAATAAAAAAACAAAGAAAAACGTCATTTTTTAGTAATCACTAATCGTTTTTATTGTGGTTTTATTGTGCAGTGCATCAAATAAAGAGATGAGCCAGACACGCGTGCGTGTCGGCTCATCTTCTCTTATGATTACGTGCTCAAAACTGCATCAGGATTGAGCTGCGAGTGGGCGACGCTTATTTCATGTAAGTGTAGCGGTAGTCGGTGGGCGAAACCAGTGTTTCCTTAATCACGCGCGGGATAATCCAGCGAATGAGGTTAAACTCGCCACCAGCCTTGTCGTTGGTACCGCTGGCACGGGCACCGCCGAAGGGCTGCATGCCCACCACAGCGCCTGTGGGCTTGTCGTTGATGTAGAAGTTACCGGCAGTGTAGCACAGTGCGTCGGTAATCTTCTCAACGGCCATGCGGTCGCGGCCAAACACAGCACCGGTGAGGCCGTAGGGCGAAGTCTCGTCGCACAATTTCACCACCTCTTCCCACTTCTCGTCGTCATAGGGATAGACGGTGAGCACGGGGCCGAAGATTTCTTCTTCGAGCGATTTGAAGTGCGGGTTGCTGGTCTCAATCACGGTGGGTTCTACGAACCAACCCTTTGAATCGTCGCACTTGCCACCAATCACGATCTTGGCGTCGGCTGCCTGCTCAGCATAGTCGATATAAGACTTGCACTTGTCGAACGAGGCCTTGTCGATCACGGCATTGACAAAGTTGGTGGGATCCATCACATCGCCCATCTTGATTTCGCCGGTCATGCGTTTGATGCCTGCCAGCACATCGGGCCACAAGCTCTTGGGAATGTACATGCGCGAAGCGGCCGAGCACTTCTGGCCTTGGAACTCGAAGGCACCGCAGAATGCTGCTGTTGCCACAGCCTCTTTGTCGGCACTGGGATGTACGAAGATGAAGTCCTTGCCACCGGTCTCACCCACCAGACGGGGATAAGAGATGTACTTGTCGACATTCATGCTCGCTTGCTTCCACAACGACTTAAAGGTAGCGGTGCTGCCGGTGAAGTGGATGCCGGCAAAGTGTTTCGACTCGGTAGCCACCTCGCCAATGAGGGCGCCGCTACCGGGCAGGAAGTTAACCACGCCGTCGGGCAGACCAGCCTCCTTGTAGAGTTGCATCAAGTAGTAGTTGCTCAGCAAGGCGGTAGTCGAGGGTTTCCACAGAGCCACATTGCCCATGAGCACGGGAGTCATGCACAGGTTAGAGGCAATCGAAGTGAAGTTGAAGGGAGTCACGGCCAGCACAAAGCCCTCGAGGGGACGATACTCGGTGTGGTTCAGCTGTGCCACACCGTCCTTGGGCTGCATGGCATATATTTTAGATGCATAGTGCACATTGTAGCGGAAGAAGTCGATGGTCTCGCAAGCCGAGTCGATTTCGGCCTGATAGAAGTTCTTGCTCTGGCCCAGCATGGTTGCTGCATTCATGATGGGGCGATACTTGGTTGCAAGCAGTTCGGCCATTTTCATCACGATAGCGGCGCGGGTGGTCCAGGGAGTGCGGCTCCACTCCTGCCATGCCTTCATGGCAGCCTCGATAGCCATCTCCACCTCTTTCTTGCCCACCTTGTGGTAAGTGGCAAGCACATGGTTGTGGTCGTGAGGACAGGTAACCTTGCCCACATCACCGGTGCGGATTTCCTTACCGCCGATGATGATGGGGATGTCGACCACCAGTTTGCTCTGGCGTTCCAGTTCTTTCTCAAGTGCTACGCGTTCTGGCGAACCTGCCAGATAGGCCTTCACCGGCTCGTTGGCGGGAAGGGGGAATCTAATCACTGAATTGTTCATGACGTTAGTTGTTTTATATTAAATCGTATTAGTTATCTCAAAAATAACGAGATGGTTTTTACTTTGGGCAAAGTTACACATTATTGGTCAATCTGCCAAACATATTCAACACATTTGCTTCACTAAACATGATGAAACTTTAGCCTTGTGTGAATTATTTTATTTACCTTTGTACCCACGATACGCGCACTGCGATGCCCTGCGGCACGTGTCGCACTCATAACAGCAAGTTTTTTCACGACAGCGATGATTTTCAACTCTTTTGCATTCATCATTTTTTTGCCTTTAGTGTTCTTGTGCTATTGGTTCGTCTTCAGCCGCCACAAGTGGCAGAATGCCTTCATCGTTGTCGCAAGCTACATCTTCTACGGCTGGTGGGACTACCGTTTCCTCGCCCTGATTGCCATAACCACCGCCAGCAGCTTTGCCAGCGGCTTGCTCATTGACCGCAGTAAGGGTGCGAGTCGCAAACTGTGGCTCACCGCTAACATAATGCTCAATCTGCTCATTCTCGCCACGTTTAAGTATTACAACTTTTTCACCGAGAATTTCACCGCCCTATGCCACCAATTGGGATGGAACGTAGACTGGCCCACCCTGAGCATCATCTTGCCCGTGGGCATCTCATTCTACACATTTCAGGCACTGAGCTACAGCATCGATGTGTATCAACGCAAACTGCCACCCACCCGCGATGTGGTGGCTTTCTTTGCCTACATCAGTTTCTTTCCCCAACTCGTTGCCGGTCCTATTGAACGTGCCACCAACCTGCTACCACAATTTCTCGCCAAGCGCAGTTTCAACTATGCCCAGGCCGTAGACGGTTGCCGACAAATGCTGTGGGGTTTCGTCAAGAAGGTGGTAATTGCCGATAACTGCGCCGTCATCGTCAACCAGCATTGGGAGCATTACCAACAATGCTCGGGCATCTTCCTGATGCTGCTCGCCGTGCTCTTCACCTTCCAAATCTATTGCGACTTTTCAGGATATAGCGATATCGCCATAGGTTGCGCCCGGTTGTTCGGCATACACCTTATGCAGAACTTCAATCACCCTTACCTGGCTTGCAACATCCCCGACTTTTGGCGCAAGTGGCACATCTCGCTCACTTCGTGGATGCGCGACTACATATATTTTCCTTTAGGAGGTAGCCGCTGCGGCAAGCTCAAGACCACACGCAATGTGTATGTCGTGTGGGCCATTAGCGGCCTATGGCATGGTGCTAACTGGACCTTTGTGTGCTGGGGGCTCTACCACGCCACCCTGCTCACCATCAGCCGCTGGCTGGGCATCAAGGCACCTAAGGACAACACCGCAAAGCAATCGCTACTACCCTCGTTCAAGACGCTATGCTCCATCGTCTTCACCTTCATGCTGGTGGTAGTGGGCTGGATTCTGTTCCGCGCCGAGTCAATGACTCAAGCCATTGACATTTTCAAGCGCATCGTGTCACAACCCACTCAAGGATTGCTACTTGCCAACACCGACAAGGTGGTGCAATGCACCCTTTGTTGTCTCGCCCTCATCATTGTGGAGTGGACGCAACGTCATCGCCTGCACGCCTTGCAGTTGCCGGCCACTCGTCTGTGGCGCCATCCTGCCGCACGACTCACGCTCTATGCCGCTCTTGTGGCACTCATCTTCATCTATGCCGGCGAGGTTCAGACGTTTATTTATTTCCAATTCTAAAGCAAGGAGACGCGAGTGATGAAAAAGTTCCTGATTAAGTTAAGTTACACGGTACTGCCCCTTTGGCTACTCGTCATTGCGCTTACAGCTTACTACCACTTGCAGGTGCAGCCCAACATTCACGGCGAACTCGGTCGCCTGGGAAAACTCCAGTTTGCGCCCGAAACAATGAATGTTGACGTGCAGGAGAAATTCTATACCGACATTGACAACCTGCAACAACTCGCCGACACCACCGTCGACGTGCTCACACTGGGCGACTCCTTCTCGCAACAGGGATTGGGGAGCTACGAGAACTTTATCGGCATGCAGGGATATAGCGTGATTAACTTTCATGTCGACCACAATATGTTTCAGACGGCCTATGACTTGATGCAGCTGGGCATCATTGACTCCACTCATGTCAAAACCATCATCGTGGAGTGTGTAGAACGCTACCTGCCCGAGCGCGTCACAGCCCTGAAGACGGGCAACAAATCTGTCAACTTCAGCCCCATTGGCCGTCGCAACGGCACCGGCAGCGACACAAATGACGACAAAGCGCATGAGTGGTCACTGCTTGATGCCCGCAATTGGCTCATGCTTCGCCTCGGTTTCCCCGAACCGGTGAAACACCTCAAACTGACCAAATCCATGTTCAGCGGCAACCGTGGCAAGGAGTTATTCTTTTACTACGAAGACCTCAACTCCTTTACCTTGAGCAAGGAGCAACAAAAGATTGCAGCGCAGAACATAGGCCGCATCAATCACCTTGCCGACTCACTGGGCATCAATATTCTGTACCTCATCTGCCCCGATAAATACGACATTTATCAGAACCTAATTGTTGATAACCCTTACCCACACAAGACGCTCAACGAGGACTTCGCCGCGTGCCATCCCACGCCAGAGCGCCTATTGCTGGGCAAAGATGTGCTCATGACAATGGTCAATAGCGGCACTAAAGACGTCTATCACTTGAGCAGCACCCACTGGAGCTACGCCTCGGCCCAAGCGGTAGCCCTCAAACTCGTGACCATGCTCCCCCAACTCACATCACAATCACATTAAACCCAATTCGTAAATAGACCTTAAAAAACCACATTTAGTGGCCTAATGACCGATTTGGGTCAAATTAGCACTACCTCCTAAACTCACCCCAACAAATCTTTATGAAAAAACTTGAGTGAAAAATTCGTCAGTTCAAGTAAAATGCTTACCTTTGTGCCTTTAAAACGACCATCAAAAACTAAGATACACAATTATCCATGAAAGGTATTCATGTAACAAGTGAGATTAAACCACTGAAAAAAGTCCTACTGCACAGGCCGGGACGCGAATTGCTGAACCTCACGCCCAACACGCTCGAGGAGTTGCTCTTTGACGACATCCCCTACCTGAAAGTGGCCGAAGAAGAGCACGATGCCTTCTCGCAGGTGTTGCGCGACAATGGTGTGGAAGTGGTCTATCTTGAGGATCTTATGGCTCAGGTAATTGCATTGAGTCCTGAAATTCGGGAGGAGTTTCTGCGCCAGTACATCGACGAGGCCGGCGTGCGTAGCGACAAGTACAAGGAAATCGTTTATAATTTCCTGAACGGAATCGCCGACAGCAAGGAACTCGTGCTCAAGACCATGGAAGGCATCCACATTAACGAGTTGCACGGCAATAACAACATTGAGCAATCGCTCGCCTACCAGGTGAAGGGCGATAGCCGCATGGTTATCAACCCCATGCCCAATCTGTACTTCACCCGCGACCCGTTTGAGAGCATCGGCACCGGCGTAGGCATCAACTGTATGTTCTCGCAGACTCGTCGTCGTGAGACCATCTACGGGCACTACATCTTTAAGTATCACCCCGACTTCAACCAAGTGCAGCACTACTATGAGCGCGACATTCCATTCTCAATTGAGGGAGGCGACGTGCTCAACCTGAACGAGCACACGCTCGCCATAGGCATCTCGCAACGCACCGAGCCCGACGGCATCGAGCAGATGGCGAAAAACATCTTTGCCAATGCCGACGCAAAGATTAACACGATTCTCGCCATTCGCATTCCGGAAACCCGCGCATTTATGCACCTGGACACAGTGTTCACTCAAATCGACTACGACAAGTTCACCGTGCATCCCGGCATTCTGGGTCCGCTTGAAGTGTTCAAAATCACTCCGGGTGACGATTGCGGCAAAGTGACCATCAACCGCAAAGAGGAGTCGCTTGAAGAGATTCTTGCCGAGGCACTGGGCGTGAAGCAGGTAACCCTGATTAAGTGCGGCGGCGGCGACCGCATCACTGCCGAACGCGAACAGTGGAACGACGGTGCCAACACGCTGTGCATTGCCCCCGGCAAGGTGGTGGTGTATGAGCGCAACAATGTGACTAATGCCATTTTGCGCGATTACGGACTCACCGTGCTTGAAATTCCCAGCAGCGAGCTCTCACGAGGCCGTGGAGGACCACGCTGCATGAGCATGCCGCTGTGGCGCGAAGATTAATCTATACCGACACATCAACTATTTCTTATAACACACATTATCAACACTTAAACACTATTTAATTATGCCAAGAAGTTTATCGGGAAGAAGTTTCCTGAAATTACTCGATTTCACAACTGAAGAGATTCAATACTTACTGGAACTCAGTAAAGATTTCAAGCGTCTGAAACGCACCAACACTCCTCACAAGTACCTCACCGGCAAGAACATCGTGCTGTTGTTCGAGAAGACCTCAACTCGCACCCGCTGCTCGTTTGAGGTAGCCGGCAACGACCTGGGTATGGGCGTGACTTATCTTGATCCGGGTTCTTCGCAAATGGGCAAGAAAGAGTCGCTCGAAGACACTGCCAAGGTGCTCGGTCGCATGTTCGACGGTATTGAATATCGCGGTTTCGACCAGCAGATTGTTGAAGACCTCGCCAAGTATGCCGGCGTTCCCGTATGGAACGGTCTGACTACTGACTTCCACCCCACTCAGATGCTCGCCGACGTGCTCACCATCGAGGAGAACTTCGGCCGCTACAAAGGCCTGAAGATGGTCTTCATGGGCGATGCTCGCAACAACGTGGCTAACTCGCTGATGGTTGTTTCGGCCAAGTTGGGTATCAACTTCGTCGCTTGCGGTCCTAAGGACAACATGCCCGATGCCAAACTGGTGAAGACTTGCAAAGAAATCGCTAAGGAGAACGGTTGCACCATCACACTCACCGACGACGTGAAGAAGGGCACCAAGAACGCTGACGTAATCTACACCGACATTTGGGTATCAATGGGCGAACCCGACGATATTTGGGAACAGCGCATCAAACTGCTCAGCCCCTATCAGGTGAACGACGCCGTGATGGCCAACGCCAACCCCGACGCCATCTTCCTGCACTGCCTGCCTTCATTCCACGACCTGGAAACTACCATCGGCATGGATATCTACAAGAAGTTCGGTCTGAAGGAAATGGAAGTTACCGACAAGGTGTTCCGCAGCAAGCAGTCGAAGGTATTTGACGAGGCTGAGAACCGCATGCACACCATCAAGGCTGTGATGTTCGCAACACTCAAATAATCAACCGAATAATCCTTATTCATACCATCGATATGAACAAACGTCTTGTAATTGCCCTGGGCGGAAACGCTCTGGGCAATTCTCCCGAAGAGCAGCTGAAGCTCGTCGAGGCAACCGCTTCCACCATCGTCGACCTCGTTGAGGAGGGTTACGATGTAGTGATTGGTCACGGCAACGGTCCCCAAGTGGGCATGGTGAACCTGGCATTCCAGTTCTCGGCCAAGAATGGCGGTGGAACGCCACGCATCCCCTTCCCCGAGTGCGGTGCCATGACCCAGGGTTACATTGGCTATCACCTGCAGCAGGCTGTGGGCCGTGAGCTCACCCGCCGCGGCATCAACAAACCTTGCATCACCATCGTCACACAAGTGGTGGTTGACAAGAACGACCCTGCCTTCGAGAATCCCACCAAGCCCGTGGGCATGTTCTACAGCAAGGAGGAGGCCGAAGAGATTATGGCTACGACCGACTACACCTTTGTTGAAGATGCCGGACGCGGATGGCGCCGTGTGGTGCCCTCGCCCGCTCCCATCAAAATCGTGGAACTACCCGTGGTGGAGCATCTAGTCAGCAACCACGCTGTGACAATCACCGTGGGTGGTGGCGGCATTCCCGTTGTAGAAAACAATCCCGGCGACTACAGCGGTGTGGCTGCCGTGATTGACAAGGACCGCGCCAGTGCACGCCTCGCCTTGGACCTCAAGGCCGATATGCTCGTGATTCTCACTGCTGTCGAGAAAGTTGCCATCAACTTTGGCAAGCCCGACCAAAAGAATCTTGACACCATGACCGTGAGCGAAGCCAAGGAATACATCAAGCAAGGTCACTTCGCTCCCGGCAGCATGCTGCCCAAGATTGAGTCCTGCATTCGCTATGTGGAGCGTAGCAACGGTAGCAAGGCGCTCATCACATCGCTTGAGAAAGCCCGCGAAGCCCTCCAGGGCAAGACCGGCACCATCATCACTCAAGACTAAAACACACAACTGAAATCGGTGCCACGAGGGTACTCACCCCGGCACACCCCAACACTCAAGCGGGAATCCCTGATGTGGAGATTCCCGCTTGCTATTATGTCCCATAAACTTTAGTAAGGTGTTTACCCTGCACTCATAAATGTGTAGGCTGTAACGAATTGTGCAAAAAGTGAAAATTATGGCGTTTTTTGTGAAATTATTGCATCAATAATCAGTTATAACTTTGCAGTGTAAATAATTTGCGAAACAAATGAACCATTTGACAATCTCGAAAGAGAAACAAAACAATTCCATTTAATATAATAAGGAGAACCGACTATGATTTTCAAGACTATCATCATGGCTGCTATGGGACTGCTCGTAACCATGTCGTGCAGTGGCGGCCCAAAACAAGAGACAACTATGGAACAGAAAGGCAAAGCATTGGTAGTGTTCTTCTCGCATGCGGGAGACAACTACGCAGTAGGTAACATCGAGGTTGGAAACACGAAGATTGTGGCCGATTACATCAGCGAAATCACCGGTGCCGACCAGTTCGAGATTGTTACGCACAAGTACGACGGCATGGCCTACAATCCGCTCATCAAGTTGGCACAGGAAGAGGCCAACAAGGGCGAACTACCCGAGTATGAGGGCGATGTGGACATGAGCAAATACGATACCGTGTTCATTGGCGGTCCCGTGTGGTGGGGTACCTATCCTCAGGTGATGTTCACTTTCTTCAAGAAGCATGAAAACGACCTTGCCGGCAAGACCGTGATTCCCTTCACCACTCACGAGGGCAGCGGCCTGGCCAATTGCGTGGAAGATGTGAAAGACGCTTTCCCCGGTGCTAATGTCACCAAGGGATTCAGCATCTATGGCCATGAGGTGCGCACCGAGCGTGCCAAGGTTGAGAAGTGGCTCAAAGGCTTGGGCTTTTAATAAGAACAATATATAATTATGGAATATCTGAAATTATCTAACGGCGTTGAGATGCCCACATTGGGCTACGGCGTATTTTTGGTAAGCCCCGACGAGTGCGAGCGTTGCGTGAGCGACGCGCTGAGTGTGGGCTACAGACTGATTGACACGGCGCAAGCCTATCAGAACGAAGAAGGCGTGGGCAATGCCTGGCGCAAGAGTGGTCTGAAACGCGAAGACCTGTTCCTCGTTACAAAAGTGTGGATTGCCAACGCCGGCGAAGAAAAGGCAGCAAAGAGCATCGATGAGAGCCTGCGCAAGTTGCAGACCGAGTACATCGACCTGCTGCTCATCCATCAGGCCTACGGCGATGTGTTCGGCTCGTGGCGCGCTATGGAGAAGGCCTATCGCGACGGCAAGGTGCGCGCCATTGGCGTGAGCAACTTCCAGGCTGGGCGTTTCTTCGATTTCGCCCACTATGTGGAGGTGAAACCCATGGTGAACCAGTTGCAATGCAACGCCCTCATCCAGCAGACGGGCATCGAACCAGTTCATGCCGAGTTCGGTACCAAAATGATGGCTTGGGGCCCGCTTGGCGGTCAAGGTGTAGACGGCATCGTGAAGAGCGAAGAACTTGCCGCCATAGGGGCGAAGTATGGCAAGAGTGCAGCGCAGGTAGCTCTGCGTTGGCTCACCCAGCGTGGCATTGTGGCCATTCCCAAATCGACCCACAAGGAGCGCATGGCCCAGAATTTCGACATTTTCGACTTCAAGTTGAACGATGACGAGATGGCGCAGATTGCCGCACTCAACCAGCACGACACCGGCACCATTAACTTTGGTGACCCGCAATTTGTGAAGTATCTCATTGAGAATTACGGATAAGCCCCCCAACACTATAGCGGGCGGCAATCCTACAAAATTTAGCAAAATATAGAGTAATATAAATCAGTAAAAAACATTTTAATCATACAACTATGCTCGGAAATTTTTCTTATTACAATCCCACCAAATTGTATTTCGGTGATGAGTCTCTGAACTTCCTCAAGGACGAACTTAAGGGCTACGGCCCGGTAGTGCTGCTCAACTATGGTAGTGGCAGCGTGAAGCGTAACGGTATCTACGACCAGGTGATAGCCATTTTGCACGAGGCCGGCAAGACCATCGTTGAGAACCCCGGTGTCATGACAAACCCCACACTGGAGAAACTGAACGAGGGTGTAAAGATAGCCCGCGAGAACGAGGTCGATTTGATTCTTGCCCTTGGTGGCGGTAGTGTGTGCGACTATTCAAAGGCTGTGGCAGCCTCGGTCTATTACGAGGGTGATTATTGGGATAAGTTTTGGCTGAAGCAGGAAAACCCTGCCGAAGACCAAAAGTTGTTGCCCGTGGGTTGCATCTTGACAATGGCCGGAACCGGCTCGGAGATGAATGCAGGCACAGTGATTACCGATGCCGAACACACATTCAAGGTGGGTCATGTGTTTGACAGCCGACTGATGCCTAAGTTCTCCATCTTGAACCCGAAGTTCACAATGACCGTGCCCGAGAACCAAATGAAGGCAGGCATCTACGACATCATGAACCACATTATGGAGCAATACTTCAGCGACTTCGACGACAACACCAGCGATTACCTCGCCGAGGGACTGATGCGCTCGGTGATTCATAGTAGCCGCATTGCCGTCAAGAATCCGCAAGACTACGAAGCACGCTCCAACATCATGTGGACGGCTACATGGGCGCTGAACACCCTCATCGGGTTGGGCAAGAAGGAAGACTGGATGGTGCACATGATAGGTCACAGCGTGGGAGCCTGGACACACGCTCCTCACGGCTATGCGCTGGCCTCGGTCTCGATGGCTTACTATCGTCGCGCCATGCAGAACGGTCTGCCTAAATTCGTGCGCTTCGCCAAGAATGTGTGGAACATCTCGGGCGATGGAATGACCGATGAGCAGATAGCCGAAGCCGGTCTGCAAGCACTGAAAGCGTGGATGCAGGAGATTGGTCTGCCTTTGACAATAGGCGAACTGGGTGCTACGGCTGAAATGATTGCCGGCATCACTGAGACCACCGTGGTCTATCCTGCAGGCTATCTGAATCTGTCGAAAGAAGACGTTTCAGATATTCTTAAGGAGAGTTTATAAGAATGTGACCGTTTTCGGGATATTACATTCAATACTAAAAAAGAGCCGCGCCTGGAAAGGTGCGGCTCTTGTATTTGAAAAACATAGTTATCTTTTACCTTTAGGGCAAAAGCCTCATCCTTACTTCGACATCTGCTCGAAGGTCTTCTTGATGATGGCGATAGCCTTAAGGATTTCTTCCTTAGTGATGCACAAGGGAGGTGCGAAGCGAATGATGTGGTCGTGAGTGGGTTTAGCCAGCAGACCGTTGTCACGCAGCTTCAGGCAGATGTCCCATGCGGTTTTGCCTTTAACAGGCTTGGTCACGATGGCATTGAGCAGACCACGACCGCGAACCTCCACGATATAGGGCGAATTGATTTTCTTGATTTCTTCACGGAAAATCTTACCCATCTTCTCGGCATTCTGAACGAGTTTCTCGTCTTTCACTACCTTGAGGGCCTCAACGGCAACGCGTGCTGCCAAGGGGAAACCACCGAAGGTTGAACCGTGCTCGCCGGGCTTGATGTTGAGCATGATGTCGTCGTCGGCAAGGCAAGCCGAAACGGGCAGCACACCACCACCAAGGGCCTTACCAAGAATCACGATATCGGGGCGAATGCCGTCGTGCTGGCTGCAGAGCATCTTGCCGGTACGGGCAATACCGGTTTGAACCTCGTCGGCAATGAAGAGCACATTGTGCTTGTGGCACAGGTCGAAGCATTTCTTCAGGTAGCCATCATCGGGCACAAACACGCCTGCCTCACCCTGAATGGGCTCAGCGATGAAAGCACACACTTCCTTGCCATATTTCTCAAGTGCTTTCTCGAGCGCCTTGGGATCGTTGTAAGGAATGCGGATGAAACCGGGAGTCAGTGGACCATAGTCGGCATACGAACTGGGGTCGTCGCTCATGGTAATCACCGTCACGGTGCGGCCGTGGAAGTTACCCTCGCAGCAAATGATCTTAATCTTGTCGTTGGGTATACCTTTCTTCACAGCACCCCAGCGACGAGCCAGTTTCAGAGCGGTCTCCACGCCCTCGGCACCGGTGTTCATGGGCAGCACCTTGTCGTAGCCAAAGTAGCTGTGCATGAATTTCTCATACTCGCAGAAGGCATCGTTGTAGAATGCGCGAGAGGTCAGACACAGCACGTTGGCCTGATCCTTCAGTGCTTTTACAATGCGGGGATGGCAGTGACCTTGGTTCACAGCCGAGTAAGATGACAGGAAGTCGAAGTACTTCTTGCCCTCAACATCCCAAACATAGATTCCCTTGCCCTTGTGAAGCACTACGGGCAGCGGGTGATAGTTGTGCGCACCATAGCGGTCTTCCATTGCTATGTACCGCTTGGTTTCACTCTTGGTTACTTTTGCTTCTTTCGAAGCTGTTTTGGTTGATGGTTTAGTTTTAGTTGCCATTTTAATAATTGTGAATTATATAAATGAAGTACTATAAATAAGATTATACACTCACAAAGTTACAGAATTTTGCTTAATCGTGCAATCTTGCGCCACGTTTTTTCACTTTTTCAGCACACTTTGCTCCTATTTCAACAAAAATAAATCTTTTTGATCAATCTCTTGACTCATTAATCATGAAAATAATGTAAATTTGCACCCACGCATGACGCTTTTCAGCTCACGTCACGCATGACGGTTGACACATTTTGCTGGCAATCCGGTTTCAAACAGATAACACCATAATCCCAATTCGGTTATTAGGATTTGGGATATTTTCTTCCTAAAAAAAGCACCCGGCAATGCTACTGCATCACCGGGTGCTTTTATCGGTAGTCGTTATGAGGCGTGAGGCCTCGTAACTGATTAGTTATTGCTGTTCAAAATATCTACTACGACCAAATTCTTAATTTCAGTACCACCATAGTTGCCGGCCTCATCATTGTAAGAGCCGAAGTAACGGTAAAGTCCTGAAGGCACCTTGTTGCCGTTGTTGTCCTTGAGATCCCACTGATAGGGGAACGAAGAAACCTTCTTGACAAACAACAGGTTGCCGGTGGCATCGGTCACTTTGAGGGTGATGGGCGGAGTAACGCGCAACTCCGAAGTCATATTGAAGGTAGCCTTGCTCACTACCGGAGTTTCTGCAACTTCCAAATTCACCTTCGCATTGCTTTCAACAACAAAGGTAATGGTGCGTGTGGCGCAATTTCCGGCCACATCATAGACGGTGTAGGTGAGCATGTGCTGACCGTCGCCCATGTCGTTGATGGGGAACGCGATAGAAAGCGACTTGCCCTCGTTAGTCATCTTGGCAAAGCTCTTGATTTCAGGATAAGACAATTTGCCGCCATCCATGACCAGCGACATGGTTCCTGCCATTGAAACCGACTGGGTGTTCACTCCCAGATTATCGTCAACTGTGATGTAAAGAATTGAGTTAGCAGGCACGCTTGCACCCTCGCTGAAGGTCATCTCGTCGTTAAGATACATGCTCGTAATCACCGGTGCGCTTTCGTCAGCGCCGGCAGTTTCCTCGTTGTAGGCAAGCAACATGACCTTGGCACTGCTACCGTTAACCATCTCCTCGCTATCGTCTTGATGCGCATAGACTCTTACAAGTCCGGTTTCATTCTGCGCCTTGACATTGCGAGGCACCACAACCGATCCGGTGAAGACACCATTCACAACACGGCCTGAAACCTCAGCAAGCAGGTCGCGAGGATAATAGATGTCGCGGGTCTTCGAGTATTGGTCTTCTGAGAATGTATAGCTCTTGAAATATTTCTTCACGTCGTACAGCGACAATGTCGCATCGCCATTGAATGCCGTGTTCACAGCGGTGCCGGCAGCATTCATCACCTGAGCCTTCACGGTGAGTTTGGTGAGCGGAGCCACCTCTATAGCAGCTGATTCGGCACCCGTAACATCGGTGCTGTTGATAGAAACCACCTTGAAGTAAGGTTTGGGATAGTTAATCTTGATAGCCGGGTCGCCCAGCAGGCAGAAACTCATCTTGTTGTTATTTGCAGTCGTTCCCTTATACTGTTTTGCCTTCATGTAGGCTTCACCTATAGTGGGCATATAGCCATTAGCAGCATACGAGAAGAGGTTGCGTATGAACGCGCGATTAAGCGGGTCGTTCTCTTCGGCTGTCACCAATCGGGTTGAAGTGAGCAAAGCTATCGCGCCACCATCGGTCTTGTGGAACATGTGCTCGGCAATGCCACGCAAGTCAGAGTCATACTGTGCCACATCACACGATGCTGTTGACATAATGGGCAGATACCGGTTGTTGGTTGAATATACATCAGAGACGTTCCACAACTTCGCCTCCTTTGTAAAGTAGGTAGTTCCGGAGTGACCCACATAAGATGTGAAGTACAAGCCTCGCAGCCAACCTTCTTTCATTTTCTCACGTCCAACAAGTGAAGTGCGCTTTGATTCTGCCACACCGGGTTCGCTCGCCTCTGTAGCACGAGGATACATCTCAACGAAAACCTTGTCCACATTCAGTTCAAGGCCCAGTCCGGTGTCAATCAGGTCAGCCGCGGCATCGCCTTGGAAAGTATGAAGACCCGAGTTATAGTCATCGGCGGTAATGAGGGTATTGTTGCGCCATGAGCCGTAGTCGGGATTAGTGACATAGTTAATGAGTTTATCAATGTCGGTTTTCGCTTCAGCCGGATCAGCCGACGGAATGCGACCAACACCTATTCTCAACAAGTCAGAGTTGGCTTCATGGCCCGAATTATCATCAAGGAACCCAAAGAAGTCATCGCAAGTATAGGTCCTTGATCCATCGTTGCTATTGTCACTCTGGTAAGTAATTACGCGGTTAGGTTTATTGGCAATCAAGCCACGGTTATCATACGAGCCACAACCCAGAATCAAGAAATGTTTAAACTTAGTCTTGTTGCGGTCATAGAACATCTTGTTCATCAGTTTCACTGCCATAGCATCGGGCACACCGCCTGAGAACTCGTTGAACACTTGGTCTTGAGTTACAATGCCCACACTCATATTGTCATGATCACGGTGCAGCTGAGCGATGCGCTCGGCTTGCTCCAAGAACACCTTGTCGGTCAAAATCAGCATGTCGGGGGTAGTCATGCCATGCAGATTCTGGTTTTCTACCATTTCATACGATGAAATCTTCTTCAGTGTCTGTTGAGGATAGAAAGCGACAAACTGCGACCACTTCTTGTTGTAGCCGGGCGTGAATGCCATTACCGGCGTACCGTCGCCAGTGTATTGAGCGCAAGGATACTGCACGGGAACCGACTCATTGTCAATGTTCCACACTTCCAGGTCCTGAGTAGCCTCAGGCATCTCGACGCGGTCATTAATGGTCATTTGATTGAAGTTCATGAGGAACTGATTATCAGCATCCATCACATTGCGCCTGTCATAGGTGAAAATAAAGTAATCAAGATAGGCACTCGTCACAGTACCGCCACTGGGGCAGTAAGCATTGAAATCGATAGTACCATTATCGGCGGTGCGTTTGGGCGTGATGGATATCGTGGGAGTTACATAATTATAGGCAATCTGACCTGAGAGGCCATAGATGCGAGAAGCCGACAGACTGTATGGCAGTGTGTCTCTCTCAGTCCCGGAGTTCAGATATGCGCTCATGTATCCCGGTACCGTCACGCTTGTACTACTCTGCACTGCCGCTGCCACGCAAGCGGTGATGATGATGGGAGTCTCAGCAACACGGTTAGGCACCGAGTAAGGTAGCGTCAGAATATCGGGTGTAGGAATCGCCTCACCCAGATAGCTCTTACCCGACAATTTCACCGAAGTCTTTTCCAACTCATGATAGCACTTGGCCAAACTCGAAGGCCGTGCAACTGAGCCGTCATAGCCGGCTGCCGACGATGAATTGATAGTTAAGTCATTGCCTATGTTCTCAGTCACAAAATAGTAACCATACTGCGAATAGGCATTAACCGTGCGCGTGAAGCGAGGCGTTGCGCCGGTTGGAGATTCTAACGTGAAACTGACTGGTCCCTTGGCATAGAAGCAAATCTTATTGCCATAACGCTTCAACGGAACCTGAACCAAATCGTCGGGTGCCGAACCATCAAGCACCTCGCTCATCATGTAGCCTCCGTTACCATAAATACGAACTTTCGTGATATCGGCAAAGCCCATCTCGCTAAGTTCGGCTGCAGTGAGTTCATACACTCCACTTTCGGGAATCTGGATCTTGACCCACTTCCCGTTTGCCAACTTGGACGTTGACGCATAGTTCGACAAGCTCAATCCCTGTGCGGCAGTGACCGTAGTCAGCAGCATGAGAACCATGCACAAGTGTTTCAGAAAATTGTTTTTACACATAATTTATAGCTATTAATTATTTGTTTTCTTATTTCATCTCAGTCTGATTGTCAGTGACTCGTTGCCGTTAATTGCGGCTGTGAGCTTTCCGCCTATGTGCAGTTCAGCTTGCTCGCCTTCACTGTCGCAAATCAGCAGGTCGCCCATCTTGAGCGTGAAGTAGCGGCTCACGTTTGATATGGCCTGTTGCAACTTGCCGGCGGCATTGTTCCAACGCCAGTCCTGCTTGGGCTCACCATCTATTGAAAGGGTAAGCGACAGGTCGCTCTTGCCATCATAGGGTTGAAAATTACCCATTAGCAACGAGCCGTCGAACGACAGCGCGCGGGCATCGGTTTCAGGATTCACATCGGCATCGGCCCAGTCGCTACCACTCACCACACAGCACACCGTGGCCTGCTGAAAGTAACGATGAGCAAATCTCGCGTCAATGTGCTTTCCGAGCCTGTCAATGCGAACGGCAAGACCCAAGCGCGCCGAAAAGCGCCCTGCGAAATCAGGGACAAACAACGGCTTGCCGCTCGCAACAATCGCCGAATCGGCTATTTGCCTGACGCGCATCCCTGCATTATTCTCTATGTCGTTCACTAACAATATCTTCACTCCTGTTTACGTTATCCTTTTATTTTCTTGTCCGACTTCTCGCCCATGCGGTTATAAATCAATGCCAAATGGGCATATATCGACGTGTTCTGAATCACTATGCCTTCAGGCACCTTAATGCGGAATGGTGTGAAATTCCAAATTGCATGAAGACCCGACGACACTATTTGGTTCGTAGCTTCTTGAGCATGCTCCACCGGCACTGTGAGGATGGCTATTGAGACATCCTGCTGTTTCTGGCGTTGCTCAAGTTCGCTCATATCATAGATGGGCACATCGCACACGCTGGTACCCACTATTTTCTTATCAATATCAAAGCCTCCCACAATTTTCAACCCATATTGCGAGAGTCCCACATCTTGTATCAAAGCGGCACCCAGACTGCCAACGCCAATGACAAATGCCTTGTGCTCGCTCTTGAATCCCAGAAAATCAGTCAGTTTCTTGACCAGCAGGCTCACTTGATAGCCTATTCGCGTCTTACCTTTGAGGTTGAGGAAGGACAAATCCTTGGCTATCTGCGACGCATCTACATTGATTTCCTTCGAGATCTGAGTAGACGAGACATACTCGATGTGCTGAGCCTCAAGCAGGCGCACATAAGCAAGATACCACGGCAAGCGCCTGAGTGTGGGCTCGGGCAACGTGGGCTTGGGCATGTTCTTGTTTTCGCTCATCTAACTTAGTTTCTCTTTTCCGGAATTAACTTGCAAAAATAATCATTTTTTATTGAAAACGCAATAACCCATTGATTTTAGTCTTTGGGTTGGCATTTTCTTTCTCGCTTTATTGAGCCGTGACAGCTATCTTCTTTGACTTCGTAGCCTCGCGCTCGCCATCGGTCGAAACGGCCGCACGATACACATAGATTCCACGTGGCACACGGTTGCCGCTCAAGTCGGTCAAATCCCACGTTATGGGGAACGATGTATTCATATCTGAACGACCCGTCTGCGTAGTGCTCCACACCAAACGGCCCATCAAGTCAAACACCTCAAGGCGCACTATCAGCACGGCATCGGGACGGTTGTGCTTCACATAGAAGTTGGTGCTTACTGACGCAGGGTTGGCATCGGTATAAATTTCATACACATCTGGCTTGAGACCCGTCACCACATTAAAACTAATGGTCTTCTCGCTCGAGTTATTGAACACATCCCACACCTTGAGTGTGAGCGTGTGGTGACCATTCTCCAGGTTTTGCAGAATGTAATTAATGTCACCGGCCGTGCCCTCGTCGGCCGCAATGGGCGTGTAGTACGAAGTAACATCGTTATAGGTCTTCTGCCCGTCAAGCACAAGCGAGATAGAGTGTCCGATGCCGCTCGTCGACAGGTTGATGCCCGACTTGTCGCTCACTGTGGCCAGCACCAGTGGCGACTCGTTCACGTCGTCGCCATCGGTAAACTCTGCCGAGTTAATGGCAAAGAGTTTGATTTCGGGGCCAATGGTGTCAGCGACCACCGTGTCGTCGTAGCCGTAGATATAGAAGTCGCCGTTAGAGCCTTGTGCCTCGCGCGAACCGCCGTTCCAACTCTTGTTTGAGGGCGACGAGTTATCGTAGGCATACAGGTTAATCCATGCCGGCTGGTAGTTGTCATAGGTCGCCATCACCTCCGACGGAATGGTAATCTTGAACGAGAAGTTTCCGTTCGTCACGGTGTCCACGCTCACTGCCAGTTTGTTGGGACGGTCGTTATACAGGAACTCGCGACCCTGATCGTTAACACCGCTATTTCCGTGGGTGATGATTGACTGTTCGCAATCGAAAAGCGTGGAAACAAGCGGACCGTTGAAATCAGTCAGTTTGTTGCCCTTATAGTCCACTACCGAGCCAGCGAATGTGAGCGTCTGGCGCGCTTGGAACACGGGCATATCATCGGGATTCAAGGGTTTGCCGTTAATTGTTTCCACCTTTATTTTATAGGCAGGGGTTGCCGGCCTCATCGCCGGGTCGCCAAACAGCACAAAACGAGAATTATTGCTGTCGCCTTTCACATCATTCTTACCTTGACGAAGAACATCCCCTACACGCAGGGGCAATCCTTGACTGTCGCGTGCGTTTATGTACTTAGCCATTGAATCATGCAAGCGGCGGTTATTCCCCATATATACCTGACGCGCCGAACTGATCAACGCGATGCAACCGCCTCGAGAGTTAAGGTACACGCGCTCACCACCCGACACCTCAACGGCATCAAACCGCGTAAACTCGCAACTGGCTGTCACCAAAATGGGCAGATGACGATAAAACAGGTTCTGCTCAATGTCGTTGCGCATCAGTATGCCGTTGTCGGTCCACACATTCGTGCTTGAATGGCCCACATAGTTCCACCAGGTTACACCCTCTTTCAGCGTACCGTACATTTTGTTACGCGCCTCGGGATATGTCCTGCCCGAACCCACACTCACGTCGTTGAAGGCATCAATGTAGACACGGTTATTCACCACATCTTCACCGCCATACTTGAGCGTGGTGTTAATCACACTCTCGGCATGCTCCATGTGTCCGGCCAGGTTGCCGTCGTCGGCCACATAGAGTTGGTTATTCTTCCACGCGCCATTGTCGGCAGTGGTGACATATTTAATCAGTTTATCTACCATCGTGCGAGCATCGGCGGCCGATGTGACCGGGATGCGTCCCACGGCTATGTCCATCGCATAATTGTAGAAGTCAGGTCCCGAGTTGTCGCCCAACACCGCAAAGATGTCATCGCTCACAAACGACGTATTCTCGTTCTCACTGGCATCGGACTGCCATGTGAGCAGGGCGGGATAGGCTACCGCCTTGAATCGTGTCGTCAACTGACGGTTGTCGTAGGTACCGTTGCCCATCAGCAGCAGGTAGCCCAACTTGTGGCCGTCATCAGATGTGCCGCGGTCGTAGAACAATTTGCACAACATGCGATAGGCAAGGGCATCGGGGGTACCGCTCGAAAACTCGTTGAACACCACGTTCTGGTCAAGCACCAGCACGCGCATTGAGTCAATGGTCGTGTGCATGTCGGCAATTCGTTGCGCTTGCGTCAAATATTCTTTCGGTGAAATGATAATCATGTCCGGAGTGGGTTCACCGTGTATATTCTGTGCAGCCACCTCGTGAACCATCACCGGCGAGGGATAAGTAACACCCGATTCCTCAAAGGCGATATACTCCCTATTGCCCGTCGCGATGGGCGAGAACGCTGCCACATTGCCTTGCAGGTCAACGTTCATGGCCACGGGTGAGGAAGGATTTGTTACGTCCCACACATGAGTTGTAGCACTGCAACCGGCTATCTGATATTGCACAGAACCGGTGGAGCGGTATTGACCAAAGTCTATCTTGCCATTGCTCAGTGCCAGATGGCGGTCATAATTCACGGCAATGAAATTCAAGCGTGCCAAATACACTGTTCCCACTGACGACAACGTGACCTCATAGGCCAGGTCGCGGGTGCCTGACAAGGTGAAGGTCTTGTAAGAATTCGCCAGATTGTAGTGCTGAACAGCATTATTGGTAACCTGAAAAATTCGGTCATAAATTGGATTGAAAGGCAAGTTGGTGCCATTGTATTTGTAGGTCAATTTATTCACTTGACCATCATTGCGACCCGTTGATGTTGAAGCAGCGAAACTGGTCAACACATTCACATTGCCGCCGTCCACATATCCGTCGAGCGCAAAGTTGTAGGTCTGTGTTTTGTTGTTGCTGAAGTCCTCGCCGAGCATCACGTTACCCGTCTCGCCCGGATTCACAAGTTCCTGCTCATGAAACACACGCCCCTGAACGGTGGTCACCACCGTGCCTGTCACAGGCTGCGATGCGACGGTGATTGCCTCGTCGGTATAACGGCTGTCATCGGTCACAAAGTAGTAGCCCTCGGTTGCATAGGGATGTTGCGCCGGCGCATAGTTCACCATCGCGCTGTTAGGTGCCCAACTTATTGGTCCTTGCGCATAAAAAAGAATTTTATCTTCAAGTCTCACCACCGGCAGTTGAGGCAAATCATCGGGAATATCTTGTGTAAGTTTGCCCGGTATCTGCTGAGCGCCAAAGCCAAACACGTGCACGCGGCTCAGGTCGCTCATGCCCCACTTTTGCGCATCGGCGGCCGTGATGGCATGGATGCCGGTATCGGTCACCTTGATTTTCACCCATCGCCCTTGCGACAAGCGTGATGAGTCGGCTTTAAGCGAAGCGTCAAAGGCTCTGGCACTGAATGTTCCGCCCAATAGTAGCGTGACAACCAGCGCTGATTTCGCATATTTTAGTTTTTTCAAAAATTTCATACTGCAATCATGATTGTTATTTTACTTTGTAAACGCAAAATTACACGATTTATTGTGTATGGGTTCACTTTTTTATATTCATTTGAAAGAATATTGTGCAATCAGCACGTTTTTATCGAAAATTATTACTAAATTTACATCAATTATCACAAGTTTTCAACCACATAACTAAAATTATGAGAAGATTTCTTATCGCTGTCTTTGCATTTGCCACCGCACTGGCTTGCTTGGGACAAATTGTTATCGGGAACAACACATATTCAGTTGACACCCTGTTTCGCCGCCAAGTGGGCCCCGGCATGGTGACCACCATCGTGCGACTGGCCGACTTTCCGCTCAATGTGTATATCACTGAAACCGACTTGAATAACCCCAATAACCGCATTGAAACTACCCTGGGCTACAGCACCGTGGGACGGACCGAGTCGCTACTCAATGCCGTCAAGCGCAATCGCACCGCCACGCGCCGCCCCATTGTTGCCTGCAACAGCAACTTTTGGTGCGTGTCGAGCGAGTGGCCGCCACGTGATTTTGAACTCAGCACGCCCTACTGCTCTGTGATTCGCAACGACAGCATCTATGTCAACGCCGAGACCAATGAAGACAACTGGTGCTATGGCCCCGGCTACACCGGCGGCACAGCCATTTCGCGCGACAAGACCCTCTACTTCGACCACATCATCCCCAGTGCTACCATCACGGGCGAGAAACTGACTGCACCCATCATTTTCGAGACCGTGAACCGCCGCTGCATGCTCAATCATGTCACTCTATGGACTCCCGCCTACACCCGCACCCGCCAGTTTGAGACCGACTGGATTAATGCCGGAGAACGAGGCAACGCACACACCGACAACTACTACCTAACCCTCAAACCCGGTGAGCGATGGGGTATCAACCACGACATGACTTTCACCATCGCTAAGATTGTGCGCGATGCCGACCGACAAACACTGGGCGAATACGACGCTTGTCTCACCTGCTCGGGCACACAAAGCGATGTGATGGCCGTGCTCGCACAGGGCGATGAAATCACCGTCAACTATGGCATGACCGTGCAGGGTAGCGGCGACAACGCCAACTTGAAACCTGAGATTGAGAACATGGTGGAGGGCATCGGTCTGGTGATGAAAAACGGCGAACTCACCCAAAACAACTACGACCTGGACTACAACACCAAGGTCTATTCTCGCACCGGCTACGGTGCCAGCGCCGACGGCAAGCGACTGGTGATGATGGTCATTGACATGTCGACAAGCAAGAAATATGGACGCTCGGCCGGATGCAACACTGAGACCATGTGCCTCATCATGAGCCAACTATGCCCCTATGTGAGCAACATCACCACCATGGACGCCGGCGGCTCGGCGATGATGATTGTGGGCGATGAGTGCATCAGCACCACCACCGAGGGCAATCCGCGCGCGGTGGCTTGCGGATGGATGGTCGAAGCGGTGGGCGAGGAAGACAACACGGTGGCTTCCATTGCCTTCGACGACTTCAAAGTCCTGGCCCCTATCTACTCAAGCTATGTGCCACGCATTTTGGGATACAACGCAATTGGCGAGCTGGTCGACGACAATGTTCAGGGTTTCACACTCACCTGCGACGAGAACATAGGCTCTACTGAAGGTAACACCTATATCGCTGCCGGTCAAGCCGTTCACGGCACACTCACAGCCCATCTCGGCGACATGACCGCCACAGTTCCCGTCACTACGCTCATGGCGCAGCCTGCCATCAAAGTGAAGCCGCTGCTCATCGACAACCGCCCCTACCCCATTGAGGTTACCGCAATGGTCAACGGTAACACTTATTTCTACGACCCATCGAAACTCAACTGGAACGTTGACGACCCCTCTGTCGCATCCATCGAGGAGGGAATTCTGAAGCCCGAACGCAACGGCAGCACGCTCATATCTTGTCAAATAGGTGAATTCCTTGACCAAGATAGCGTCACCGTTGAAATCAGTTCAGTGCCTTACATCTACCAAGACTGGGACGGCTGGACGCTCAAGGCTTCAGGCGCTAAAGATCTGGCACTTGACAGCGACGGCACTCTCTCTTTCACCTACAACTCGGGCCGCGCGCCCTATATCTCGCTCAAGAAAGACCTCACTTTCTACAGCCTTCCCGACACCATCGCCATCACATTCAATGCTTCGATTCCCATTGATTATGTGCAGATTGACACCCGCAACCGCTATGCAACCGGCATGAACTACATCAAATATGAACCTGATGGCGGCTATCAACCGGGCATTGACCACACCGTGCAATTTAACCTTGACCTGTTGGGTGGGGCCCGGCAAGTGGGCACCTACCCCATTATGGTCAAGGAACTCCGATTCATCCCCAGCAAAACGGGTGAAACCGGGGCGCAAAGCATTCAGATTAAATCATTTTACAGCCACTACAGCAATGTCATTGCACTCAATGGCGATGTGGATGCTAACGGACGCGTGAATGTGTCTGACGTCACCGCGCTGGTCAACATGATTCTAGGCATCACATCTATAGACAAGTCAAAGGCCGATGTCGACGGTAACGGACAGGTCAATGTGAGCGATGTCACAGCGCTGGTCAACATCATTCTCGGCCAATCTTTCAGCCACGCCTCATCACGAAAAGTGGTCTATTAGGCGATATTTTAGTTTTATTTGTCTAAAAAATTTGGCACGATTATTGATTATTATTACTTTAGCGCACTTCAAAACCGTAAACAACAACATTAAAACACATAACAACGATGAAAAAGACATTAGTTTTAGCTTTAAGCGCTACCATGTTAATCTTGAGTGGCTGCTCTTCTAACAGTCAGTTCTTTGGTGCCGCGACAGGTGCCTCACTCGGCGGAATGTTCGGTTCTGCTGTTGGCAGTCTCGCCGGCGGATGGCGAGGCAGCAACATTGGTACAATCGCAGGTATGGCCATTGGCGGTGCCGTTGGTGCTGCCGCTACCGCACCCAAGACCGAAAAGAGCCGCACCTCGGACTACTACAACGGATATGACTACAACGATTATCGGCAGAACGGCTCGAACAGCCCCTACGCCGACCTCATTGTTGAGAATCTGCGCTTCGTCGACATGAACAGCAACAGCCACATTGATGCCGACGAGCATGGAAAACTCATTTTTGAAATTCGCAATGTGGGCAATGACTACATCTATGACATCGCGCCGGTGATTACCGTGAGCGGTACCAAGGAAATCTATCTCTCGCCCACTGCCATCATTAGCGAACTCGGGCCCGGCAAAGCAGTCCGATACACCGCCGAGATGATTGCAACTCGCAAACTCAAAAATGGTTACGCCGACTTCAGCATCGGTTTCTCCAACGGCAACGAGCTCTACACCATTCGTTCCTTCCAACTCCCCACCCGCAGCCGCTAAAAACGAATCGGTCATTAGGCCGAATGTAAGCATTTTATTTAATTGTCGAGCCACAAGAGGCTAAGCCAAGTCTGCCTATTTGGCTTAGCCTCTTCCATTCGCACCACGAAAAACCTCCCCGTAAGGCGTCACGCAGTAACGCTCCCCCCCTCATTAATCTGCTACGAAAAATAAATTATCATAATTATACCAAAACTCAATAATTATTACTAAATTTACAACCAAGTATAAATTATGTAGCAATGAAACGAATTATTACAACACAAATCATGCTCATAGTCGCAGTCGCCGTAATGGCGCAGGTGGTGATTGGGGGCAACGATTACAAGGTCGACACCCTATTCATGCGCCAGTTGGGACCCGGTATCACCAACACCATCATTCGCATCCCGGACTATCCCCTCAATGTGTACTTGCTTGAGGCCGACATGAATAACCCCTACAACCGCATTGAGACCATGCAGGGGCAAGGCACCGTGGGCAAGACCGAATTGCTCACCGCGGCAGCCCGGCGCTACTCCACCCCATCGAAACGCGTGCTGGCAGGCTGCAACGCCAACTTTTGGTGCGTGAGCGGACAAGGAACCTCGAGCATCTACATGCTGGGATCGCCCTATGGTGCTGTGGTGCGAAACGACACCATCTACACCAACACCAACAACGCGAACGATACCTGGGACGGTGGTCCGTCACGCACTGCCGCCACGGCTATTGACCATAACAAGAACCTCATTTTCGGGCACTTCACTTGGGCGGCTCAACTCACCTCATCTCGCCTGGAGAGTCCGCTCGCCATCAACAAGGTGAACCGACGCAACCGCAACAACGAGATGTGCTTGTGGAACGAGGCATTCGGCCGCACCCGGCAATTCGAGACTAACTGGGTAAGCGCCGATGAAACCGGCAACAACCACACCGACAACTACTATCTGGAACTGGCCGATGGCAGCACCTGGCAAGTGAGTAAACCCATGCGGTTTGTCATCGTGAACATTGTGAACGACGCCGACCGTCAGACACTGGGCAACTATGGTGCGTGCCTTACCGCCACGGGGTCGTTCAAAGAGGCAATGGCGATGCACACCGTGGGTGACACCATCACCATCACGCAGGGATGGACCTCCAACGAACCCGAGAGTGAGCACTTCACCCCGTGGATCGAGAATATGGTGGAGGGCAATGCACCCGTCATGCATCTGGGGCAACTCACCGGCCGAAACACCGACGAGGCCTACAACTCGCAAGTATACTCCCGCACCGGATACGGCTGCTCGGCCGATGGCCGACGGCTCTACATGATTGTCATCGACAAGTCGACCCACCCGCAGTATGGCCTCTCGGCTGGCTGTTCCACCACCGTTATGTGCGAGATTCTCAAGAGTCTATACCCCGATGTGAGCGAGGTGGTGAACTTTGATGCCGGCGGCTCGGCCGAGATGCTGGCAAACGGCGCCATCATCAACAAGACCACCGAGGGCAACCCTCGCGCCGTGTCTAACGGCTGGCTGCTTGAATCAGTTGCTCCCACCGATAACGAGGTGGCGATGATTCGCTTTGCAGAGCACAAGGTCACTCTGCCCATCTACGCCACGGCCACACCGCAACTGCTGGCCTACAACCAGTATGGCGACCTCATCAACGATGACCTCAAGGGCTTCACCCTCTCGTGCGACGACACCATAGGCATCGCCGACGGCGAAACCGTAACGGCCGGTGGCAATGCCATGACAGGCACACTCACCGCCACCTATAACGGCCTTACCACTACTGTGCCCATCATCACACTGGCCGCACAGCCCGCCATCGCCGTCAGCCCGATGATACTGGTCGACAACCGCGAGTGGAATGTTGATGTCACTGCTACCGTAGCCGGCAAGACCTACTTCTACGATGCCGCACGGCTGGGATGGAGCGTTGATGACCCTAACATTGTGGCCATCAATGACGGTAAAATCATGGGGCTGAAAAACGGTAAGACCGGAATTGCCTGTCAAATCGGAGAATTCCTTGATACCGATAGCGTTACTGTAGAAATTAGCGACCACCCCTACTTATATCAAGACTGGACCGACGGTTGGACACTGACGGGTTCCGGAGCCAAGAATATTGTGCTGGACAGCAACGGCAACCTGACTTTCACCTATAGCAACACCCGTGCGCCTTACGTGAAAATGCTCACCTCACGCACATTCTATAGCCTACCTGACACCATAGGGCTCACTTTCAGCGCCACACTTCCCATTGACTATGTGCAGATTGATGTGCGAAACACCCACTTTAGCGGCATGAATTATCAGAAGTTTGATAATGGCGGTGTGGGGTTTGAACCGGGCAATGACTACTCGCTCACCCTCGACCTCAACCAGTTGGGTGGAGCCGACCGACTCGCCACTTTTCCGCTCACCCTGCGCGAGATTCGTTTTGTCCCTGACAAGACCACAGCCACTGCCGGCGGCCACGCCATCGCCATCAAGGCGCTCTACGCGCACTATCCTGTGGAGCAGCCCATTATCAATGGCGATGTGAACGCCGATGGCAAGGTGAATGTTTCAGATGTCACAACGCTGGTCAACATGATTTTGGGCATTATTCCTAAAGACGCTGAACGCGCCGATGTGGACGGCAACGGCCAAATCAACGTGAGCGACGTCACTGCGCTCGTCAACATCATCCTCGCATAGTCACAATTCACGCTGGGGGCACCGTTATCCACATAATCATTATTGATTTATGCTACCCAAAATTGCATATTTCTTCATTTTTTTGTATCTTTGTTCCGTAATTAATAAAAGACTTTGATAAACCATTTTTAAAACACATATTTATTCATCTTAACCAACCAAATTCTATGAAAAAACTTTTAGCTTTCGCAAGCATTGTAGCACTCACTGCAACGGCAATGAGCGCTCAGTTCCGCAACCAGCAGGCCCAGAGGCCCACACAAATGGCACCGGAAGGTTTTGTACTCACTGATGAGGCTCAACCCCAAATGGAGATGACCGCCGAAGAGATTCAGGCCGCCATCGCAGCAAAAAAATTGAGAGCCGACGGCACCACCGCTCCCACCGCGCGTTATCACCGACCCTCCGGTGTATACTACAATCCGTTGTACACCCGCGACAGTAACGAGAGTTCCATTTGGGGCTACAACGCTCCCCAGTTGCATGCCACGTCTTACGTTCCGCTCACATTCTTGAACACATCGACTGATGACGATAGCTATGAGTGGAGCTGCAAGCACAAGAGTGGTTTCAGTACCGAGACTGTCACCTCAACTGAGAAAGACTTCACTATCGACTTCATCACGACTGCAGCCGACAGCGTCCCTAACCTCACCGCCATCAACTCTAATGGCAGAGACAATTATTATCTTCAGGGCATTAACAGCGAAAATGCCGTGGTACGCAGCGCAATGTTCACTTATCCCGACTGGGAATATGCCACCAGTTCGACACAAAAAGACCGTCATGCATGGGAAACACCGAACTACTGGGCACTTCGCCACCCGCAATTTGATGCCACCAAGAGTGCATCCACTTATTTTACAATGAACAGCGCCTACAAGAAAACAGAAAAGAGCGCTGCGGCTTATAGCTTTGGCTGTAACAGTGCGGGATTTGACCATGTGGCCACTGCCTTTGAGAAACCCGCCTACCCCTATAACTTGAAGAATGTGGGTGTGAGATACCAGAATTTGGCTTGGGACTCGACCGGCACTAACCAAACGGCTGTCATCAATGTGATGGTTTACAAAGTCGATGCGCTTCCTGCTTATGATGAAAGCACTTATGTGACTATCACCCCAGGCGAACTCATCGCTGAAGGTAACGCCTCGCTCAGTAGCGCCTTCTCTCTCAAGAGTAATATGCTCAACATTCCCGTCTATGACGTGAACGGCGGCAAGCCTGAAATCACCGATAACATTCTTGTGGTCGTAACCGGCTATAATGACCCCGAAAACGGCCTCACCGACTTCACGCTCACCGCGAGCAACGACATTGATGATGAGGGCTACGGCGAGATGGGCTATCAGGGACTCACTACCGACAATGGTGTCATCTTCCGCGGTATAAACAACCTCGTCAAAGCCGGATTCAAGTCGGTTCCTTCTATCTTCATTGAGACTGAACGCCCCTGGCTCACAACCAACTCGTCGACCGAGGAACTGACTCGCAACTATGCGGCTGAAGGCGAGACCTACGATCTCGAACTCTTCTCTTTCAGGTCGCGCAGCACTTGGAGAGCTACCACCGGCGTTCCCTCGTGGGCACACCTGGACATGACTGAAGACACCGGCAGCGAACTGGGTTACACCGTGCATTGCAACGTGACAGTCGACCCACTGCCCGCTGGAACCAACTACCGTGAGGCCACTATCCACTTCTCGTATCCGGGCGCGATGCTCGACTACACCATCACTCAGGGCGACAACACGCAAACAGTGAAGCCCGGCGATGCTAACGGCGACGGCGAGGTGAACGTGAACGACGTGACTGTGGTCATCAACTACATCTTAGAGAAAAACCCGACCCCCTTCGTCTTTGACAACGCTGACGTGAACGGCGACGGTGCGGTGACCGTGTTGGATGTCACAGCTATCATCAATATGATTCTCAATAACAACTAACCAACTCTTTTTCAATACAATAGAGTCAACAAGAGCCGGACCTCATGGTCCGGCTCTTGTTATGCTGGTGTGTAACTGAAAGTCTACATCACTTCGATAGCAAGAAGCGGCGTAGCGAGGCATAGCCCGAGTTCATACTCACCACATTGCGAGTGCCACGCAGGAATTGCAGCAGCGCATCAGGCACAGGAATCATTTGCTCCAGGGCATTCTCAACCGCGTCGGCATACTTGGCAGGATGAGCCGTAGCAAGCGCCACGCCCGTCTCACCGGGAGCAAGGTTGCGGTCCAAAATCTCCAGTGCGGTGGCTCCATGCGGATCGGTCAAATAACTGTACTTGCGCCACAAATGCTTGATAGCCCTGCTAATCTCCTCATCGCTGAGCGCCATTCCCTGAATGTCGCGAACAATAGCATCGTACGAACCGGCATACAGCGACTGAATGCGGGCAAAGTTGCGCGGATTGCCAATGTCAATTGCCGAAGCGATGGTGGGCACCGCCTCGCGCGGCTCAAACTTGCCTGTAGCAAGATAATGGGTGAAGATGTCGTTAGCATTATCGGCAGCGATGAATCGCTTGATGGGCAACCCCATGCGCTTTGCCATGACTCCAGCGGTGAGATTTCCCAAATTGCCACAAGGCACTGAGAATACCACCTGACTCACATCGCAGCCTCGCCGTTGCAACTGCGCCACTGCATAGAAGTAATAGAACATCTGAGGCAGCAAACGCGCAATATTGATTGAGCGAGCACTGGTGAGCGCAATGCTTTCACGCAACTCGGCATCGGCAAAGGCCGAAGTAATCATAGCGCGGCAGTCATCGAGCGAACCATTCACCTCAATGGCTATCACATTGTCACCCAGGGTAGCAAACTGCGCCTCTTGCAGGTTGTCAAGAGCATCCTGCGGATAGAGCACAACGACCTTGACACCGGGACGACCGTAGAAGCCATTGGCTACCGCTCCGCCGGAATTGCCGCTGGTGGCAACGAGGACGGTAACTTCCTTGTTATGTTTCGTAGCAAAGTATGACAGCAACTGCCCCATGAATCGTGCACCGACATCCTTAAAACTCATGGTGGGCCCATGATAGAGTTCAAGGGCATAGCGGCGACTGGCCACCTCCACGAGCGGTATGTCAAAGCACAGGGTATCGTCAATCATTCGCTTGAGAACCTGCGAGTCCACATCACCCTGCAGGGCAAAGTTGGCTACGGCGTAACTGATTTCCTGCAGGCTCATCATCGCCATATTCTGAATGAAGGCAGTAGGCAATTGCGGGATGCCCTGCGGCAAGAAAAGTCCACCGTCGGGTGCGCGTCCCTGCATCACAGCCTGTTCAAGTGTGACGTAGTGCTCCGGATTATTGGTATTATAATATCTCATCTTGAATCTTGGGGTTTAGGTTTTCTATAGGTTTTATAAGGTGTATACTAAGGGTTTATAATAGTTAAGAAAAGAGGCTAATTGCCTTGAATCACTGTGCCCGGGGCTTGCGGGTTGAAGGTATTCTTCACCCACACGGGAATACCCTTGGCGGCCACGGGTGCGAGCGTCGGTGCATAGATGACCTTGGCACCGGCATCACACATGACTTGCGCTTGCTCATAGGTCATCTCGGGAATGACTTGCGCCGTGGGGTCTTTACGCGGGTCGGCAGTCATGAAACCGTCGACATCGGTCCATATCTCAAGGCTATCGGCATCAAGCGCCGCTGCGATGATGGCTGCCGTGAAGTCGCTACCGCCACGTCCCAAATTGGTTTTCTCGCCGGTTTTGGCATCGGCTGCTATGAAGCCTTGCGCGACATGAATGGGTTCAGTGCGATGAGCGAACTCCTCGCGTGTGAGTTGTTTGGTGAGTTCGGCATCAAGAATGCGCTCGGTGGCGGTGTCGGCCGTTTTAATGAAATTGGGCGAGAAATGCGGCACTGCCCCGTCGAGCATCGCCGTGACGATGGCCGACGACATGATTTCGCCATGGGCCACAATGGCATCACTCACCCGGTCAACGAAATCGGGCGCGAGGTCACGGTTGGCATAGAGCAGAGCGTAGAACGACGCAAGCCCCTCGTCAATGAAGGCTTCAATCACGCCCTTGCACTCCTGCTGACGTTCCTCAGGCACGACTGCATCAATGATTTGCAGGTGGCGGTTTTTCACGTCTTGAAGCATAGGTTCGTAAGCTGCATCGTGGCTGATGGCCAATTGAGTCATTTGGATGAGTTGATTAGTCACTCCGCCCAATGCCGACACCACCACTATCACCTGCTCATTGCAGGCCTCAACAATGGCTTTGACATGATTCAGACTCTGTTCTGACCCCACTGAGGTACCGCCAAATTTCAAGACTTTCATAGTTAATACCGTCGTTTTAGTTAAGCAATTCATAATGATTTTGTAAAGATAGAAAAAATTCTTGTAACGAGCGGCATTTTTTTTGATAAAGATTGCTAAAAATTATCGGGAGTTTTATAACTTTGAACACTGAAATCATGGAAGAACTCAATCAAGACATATTCAACCTGCTCGACGAGCAACCCACGCCGGCCCGTGGCTCGTTGCTGGTAGCGAAGCCCACTGTGCAAGACTATATGTTCGGCCGCACCGTCATCATGGTAGTAGATCACGATAGTGAGAATGGCACGATGGGGCTCATTGTGAACAAACTGAGCGGTGTGCTGCTGCACGATGTGCTGCCCGATGCCGCGTCGCTGGGCATCGACATCCCCCTCTATGTGGGTGGCCCGGTACACACCGACATGCTCTTTATTCTGCACACGCTGGGCGAGCAACTGATACCTGACTCGCTACAGGTGGCGCGAGGGCTGTACTTCGGTGGCGACTATGATGCGATGAAAGCTTACATTGCCGACGGTGGGTCGGTTGAAGGCCGTGTGAAGTTCATTTTGGGCTATAGTGGCTGGGAAGGCGGGCAACTTGAGAACGAGATTGAGCGCCACGATTGGGCGGTGCTCAAACGCATGGAGACCGGCCAAGTGATGCTCGCTGAAGAAGATGCCTTGTGGCGCGAGGCTGTGGCACAATTTGGCGACAAGTACCGCCTGTGGCAAAACTGGCCCCGCGACGTGCATCAGAATTGAGAAACAGTTATTCAGTTGTCAGTTTTCAGTTGACAGTTGGGAAATCCTGAGAAAGCCTGGATGTATCGTCCTGAAAAAAGTTGACTCGGGAAAAGTTAATAATATGTTAATTC